>CACXFL010000074.1 GCA_902766925.1 uncultured bacterium
AGATAATAAAATGGGTTATATTAAAAGAACTCTTGAAGAAAAAATTATTAGTATCAGTAAAGATTATAGTTGTTTAATACTAACAGGTCCTAGACAAGTTGGTAAAACAACCATGCTTGAACACCTTATGGAAGGAACTCCTAGAAAAAAAGTTAGCTTAGATGATGAAGATAATAGACGTCTTGCCTCTTCAGATCCTAGATTATTTTTAAGTATGAACCCTACTCCGATACTAATTGATGAAGTTCAATATGCTCCACAATTATTTTCGTATATCAAAATCAATATAGATAACGGAGCTTCTCCAGGATCTTATTGGCTTACAGGTTCTCAATCTTTTAGCCTTATGAAACTTGCAAGAGAATCTCTTGCCGGAAGAGCTGCAATTTTACATATGTCTCCCTTATCTCAGGCAGAGCTATATGGAGATAGTATAGGAGATCCTTTATCATTAACAATGGAAAAAATTCAAAATAGATCAACTCATCGAACACCTTGTTCAGCTATGGAAATATATGATCGAATTTGGAATGGAGGAATGCCTGGATACAGAAGTGGTAGATATAAAGATAGAGATGTTTTTTATAGTTCATTTGTACAATCTTACATCGACAGGGATGTTACCGATATGATTTCGGGGATAGATAAGTTATTATTTATGGATTTTATTAGATCAGTAGCATGTCGTATAGGTCAGATGTTAAATATCCATGATGTAGCTATGGATATCGGAGTCTCCGACGATACAGTAAAACGATGGCTTTTGGTTTTAGAAAAATCAGGCATCATATTTTATTTAAGACCTTATTCAAACAATCTTTTGAAACGAACGGTAAAAACTCCTAAGTTATACTTTTTTGATACAGGTCTTGTAGCCTATCTTACAAAATATTCGAGCCCTGATATATTAATGAATGGGGCTTTAAACGGTGCAATACTAGAAAATTATACAGTAGTAGAAATTAGAAAGTCTTGGCTAAACAATGCTAAAGAATGTCTTATTCACTATTATAGAGATAAAGATAGTACCGAGATAGATCTTATAATTGAAACAGATGGGAAACTACACCCTCTAGAAATTAAGAAAAATACTAATCCTTCTTCTGGACTTGTATCTTCTTTTAAAATTCTAGATAAATCTTCGGTTCCAAGAGGTACTGGTGCTATTTTATGTCTAAGAGAAGAACTCTCTGCTATTGATACAAACACATATATTATACCTATCTGGATGATTTAAAAATTAACTCCTATATTTATCTTTATATCATTCTCTAAATTCTGGGATTTGATTCACTAAAACCATCAAGATTCTTAGGAATAAACTAAATAGTTATTCCTAAAAGTTTATTATGATATCCGACTCTAAATTAGGCTAAATAATCTATTTTTTCAGTATTACAAAATCCATGTATTATAAATATTTTTTACTCTATCTCAGCTAATATCATTGATAACTAATTAGCTTTATTAGTTTAAATTCTCAAATACAAAATCAATCTATCCTTTAATAATTTCTTTAAATCCAACATTAACACTTCTAAAACCCATCTACTTATTCTATAAGTACTACTTTATATAAGTTTTTTAACAGTTTAGCTAGTTAGTTGAGTTAGCTTAACTTAACTCTTCTGGGATTTTGTGATCTGAGATTAAAATAAAAGATGGGTTATATATTTAATCATATTAATGTTTCTATTAGTTCTAATAGTTTTAAGATATTTGTAGTAATCTTTGTACTACTAATATCTTTTTCTACTAGAGCAAACTCTTTAGAGTTTAAGATTAATCTTCCTTCACCAAAATGTATAACCATATATTCTAAAAGCCATTCTACTTCTACGGTATCTACCGATCTACCACAATCCTTGTCTCATCCTAGATCTTATTATTATACTCTAGAGGATCTTTCTTATTTTGATATTCAATCAGAACAATCTAAACTAAACACTCTTCAAACTATTTCGCATTATATTCCTACTCTACACACTCATAACCTTACTGAGATTCTTTCCATCATAAATGCTCAAAACCTTCTTTTAGATCATCTAAAATCTATCCCAGATTACAATTCATCTTTTCTTCAAAGAAAAAACTATGTAGAAATCAGGATAAAATCTCCTTCATTTTCTACCAGTAATTTATACGATACTAACTTAAGATTAACTACAAGATGGAGCTTAAGATTACAAAAATCTTTAGAAAACATAATTGAACTAAATCCTAACCATACTTTAAAAGAACTCATTGAAAAATATCTTACTCGTTTTCTATCCCATAATACCAGCTCTTCTTCTATAATAGCTGCAATTACTTCCTTTTTAACTCCTGAGCTAAAACAAGCTTTTTTATTTCATAAATCAGCTCTACAAAATAAAATAAACTGGATTGAAATATTTTTGGATGATTCTTTTCCTTCTTCATTTAAAACTGAAAGATTTAACTTTAGTTATGATATCAGTACTAAAGAAAATGTA
Organism: uncultured bacterium; assembly: GCA_902766925.1. Lineage (GTDB taxonomy): Bacteria > Bdellovibrionota_B > Oligoflexia > Oligoflexales > CACXFL01 > CACXFL01. The sequence continues at coordinate 2,475 of CACXFL010000074.1, forward strand.
GTAACCATCCTTGAAGATGAGATGTATCTAGTATCTTTGTTAGTACTGTACTGTGCTCTTGATAATCCATATCAAATATCTGATCTTCCTTTTACCAAAGAACTTCTATCTACTCTAAAAGTTAGTTCCTTCTATCAAGCTCAACTTCTTAACTTAACCGATAAAAAAGTTTATCTTTCTATTCGCTTATCAAAACTTCTTGATACAATTAAAACCAAAGAACCTCTACAACCTTATCCACTTATTAACAAACTCTCTAGGCTTGTTATATCAGGAATAAAACCCTATATTCAAAAAAAACAACTGCAAGAACAAAAATCCATAGATCTAGATCTAACACTTAGGGAAGTTCCTCCTAGAATAGGAGTTTTAAGAGGACTTGTAGGAAAAGATTGTGCCTCAAGACTAAGTTTTTCTTATCCTAACGATCCTTATGAGAGAGTATTTTTTATATATAATAACAAAGAAGAAGTTCTAGGATATCTTAGCTCCACCGAGGTAACTTCTCCTCTAGGAAAAGTTCTATATCTTATAACACTATCCGGAGTAAAAATTTCTACCAAAATGGCTGAATCCATTATAGATGCACTCGACTCTATAAAAGAACACCTTGGAGTAAGTTTCATAGGTCTTCCTCCACATAATCATCCCCACGTACTACTGGAACACTACCAAATAAGAACCGCTTATAATCATAAATCAGCTAGTAAACACCTTACCCAGATCTTCTATCAAAAACCTCATATAAGAAAAGCTTTAGAAAACTTTCAACTTTTAAACGAAGGTAGTTACGATCATCAAGATTCTAACACCAAAGCAGATTTATACATTAAACCTTATGATTATCCACTACAATTAACAGTTCTAGTTTCTCCACTGGATCATAGAAAAATCAGTAGCGGAGCAGTAAATCAATAGCTTTTAATACCTTCACGGATAAAAAATTAATAATCATCTCATATATAACTTAGAGGAATAGCATTTACTGTTTTCGTTATAGGGTAATCTCTATCCGAAAGGCAAACAACAGCACCTTCTCCCATTTTCTCTTCAGGAATTACAGAGAAATTTTTTATATCCATCTTATTAGGATGAGTCGATTTCTTTATCTCTACAGGATAGAGCTTACCATTTGTCTCAATTACTAGATCAATTTCTTTTTTATCTCTGTCTCTGTAATAATAAAGACCGGTCTCTGTAGCATTATGAGCATAACTTTTTATTATCTCTGATATTACGTAAGTTTCTAGTATCGATCCACTCATAGCCCCACTTTCTAAAAGGGAAGCATTATCCCAAAGAGACAAATATGCACAAAGCCCGGTATCCAAAAAATAAAGTTTAGGAGTCTTTATAATCCTTTTATTAATATTTGAAAAATATGGTTGAAGAAGGAAAACCATATTAGAAGAAATCAATATAGAAATCCAAGATTTAACCGTAGGTATGGTAACACCCACTTGGTTTGCTATGCTTGAATATTCGAGTAGTTGTCCAGTCCTGCCTGCAAGAACCCTTAAAAACTTCAAAAACTTCATTTCATTTTTAACTATCTTTAGGTCTCTGATATCTCGTTCAATATAAGTTCGAAGATAAGATCTATAAAAGACCTTCCAATCTAGATCTTCGTTAGTATTTAATTCTGGATATGATCCCTTCCAAATTATATTGTATATATCCATTAGATCATGTTCTTTTGAACTACTTTGCATTCTTGCTATAAAATCTTTAGTTGGAAGAAAAGGAATTTGTTCACGCTCATCATGTTCTTTTAAAGACATTCCGTACAAATCCAAAATTCCAACTCTACCAGCTAGTGATTCCGTAACATTCTTCATCATATGAAATTGTTGTGATCCTGTAAGCCAATACATTCCTTTTTTATTAGAATTGTCCACTGCAATCTTTATATACGACAGAATATTAGGAGCATATTGTATCTCATCAATAATAACTGGAGCTTTATGTTTTTATAGAAAAAGTTCTGGATCATCAAGAGCAAGTTCTCGTTCTCTATAATCATCAAGAGTCACATAATTTCTCTTATTATCACAATATCTAAGAAGTGTACTTTTCCCAACTTGTCTTGCTCCAGTGATCAGTAATACTTTGAATTGATTAGAAAGACTTAAAATACTTGTTTCCAACGTTCTACTGATGTACATATAAAAACTCCGGCTATTATAAAGTGGTACTTTATAATAGCCGAAACATTAAAAAAAAGTCAAATATTTCAATGTATTATTCCTCGGCTAAATTTGTGTTTTAGCCTACAAATATCTTGCAAGCTAAATATAAAAATACAAAACAACTAACTAATCTTTTTACTACGTACTGTAACTATTTATGTAAATTGATAATTTTTACGATATAAAACACGAATAAAATAAAAAAATACAGATAAAAAAGTAGATCCATATACTTTTTTATCTGTACTTTTCGAATCTAGGTTATCTAATAGTTAACTATCTACTTAAATATAATAAGTCATCTTATCTATACTTTTAGTAACTATAGCAATGTATTTTTCTATAGTTCTTCTATCTTCTTCTTTTAGTGATTCAAATTGAACTCCAAGAAAATACTTATATTGAAGAATATCATCTATTCCACAATAATCTTCTTTATATTCAATTTTTGACCAATCCATTGGAGCTACTCTCATAACTTTTGCTTTAAGATGCAATACTTTAGTACCATTTCTTTCAAGATATAGTTCTAGTTTTACATCTATACTATCTTCTTTTTCTAATTCTTCTTTCACTAAAATAGAAAGTCCTGAACTCGATAGATCATCTATCACACAGGTATATTCCTTACCTTTGTAGTTATATACCCCATAATCAACATATTTAACTCTTGTTGTATTTCTAACAACTTGATCTAGTAGTGCTTTTATCTTTTCTATAAATACTTCTTTAGGAGCAGGAAGAGAAACAAACAGATCTGCATCTATACTATCGTATATTTCTTTTACCTTTCCTCCCGTTCTTACAGATGTAAGAACTATAAGCATTTCCCTGTATTTAGGATTTTCTCTTATATATTTTCCTAGTTTTACATAATCTATCTCTTCATAGTCTAGATTCATAACAATTACATCAAATCTTTCTTTTTGAAGACAAGCATCAATCTTTTTAAAACTATCTGCACATCTTACAGAGAGTCCCATACGTTTATATCCAAGAATATCTAGTTGTGTAACAAACATGGCTGAATCTACCATTAGCATTTTTATACTTTCCATAGTATACTCCTTTATAATCTCGTACTAACTATGTCTTCGGAGAAGAAAAATAAAAAATTAAAAAAAAAATTAATTTATCCAATAAAACTCATGAGTTATTTTTTAGGCAAATTAATATTTCTTAATTCTATCCAAATGAATTTACTACATTTATCAAAAATTTCTTTACACCCCACTTTCAAAAATGATAGTAGTAAACCTTAAAAATGTTTTCAAAATAGCTAAATATAAGTATTAATTAAGTTGAGATAACAAAAATAATTTGAGTATACCCCTCTTTATTTTTTGTTTTACCGACATTGGGATTTTAGTCTCTTTGAGGGTATTTATTAAATGAATGATAGCAAAGTAAAAATTCAGTTAAGAATTTTTAGATATTCAAGTATTTTAGTTTTTGTATATCTATTTACAGGCTTATTCTATATAGGTACTTTAAAAGCTGAAGATATAAGATGTTCTGAGATCTTTTCTACTAGTTATACTGTTACTATTGATTCATCAAATGAAATTGATTCATTTTTTACATCTAACACTTCTTCATCTTATCCTAAATACAGTTTAAATGATCTTTCTTATTTTGATTTATCAACTGATCAGGCTAAAATGTCTAGCCTATTTTCTCTTGCTCACTATATACCACATATGTTTACAAAATATCCTGATATAGCTTCAAATTTTACACTACTAGATAAACAAAATAGAGTTGTAGATTATCTAAAAAAAATACCTTCCTATGAATCGACTCTTTTAAATCGCAGAATTTATACTCAGATAACTATTCATTCTACCCCTACTTCTAATCGTACGGTATACAGTATAAGTCCTGATTCTCTTAAATTATGGAGACAAAAACTTAATGAATCTCTTTACTATACTTTTACTGATAATAACAACTCAGTGGAAGAATTGATAGCACACTACTTAAAACTGTATATATCACTAAAAACTACTAGTTCTGCTCTGATAGCTGGAATAGTTTCATTTCTAACTCCAGATCAAAAAATGGAGCTTTTATCAAAAACTTCTACACCTAAAGATAGAATAAGTTGGATAAAATTAAATTTAGAAGATGATTTTCCTTCTTCTTTTAAAAAAGCTAATTTTAACTTCTTACAAACAAGTAGTACCAAAGATAATGTTATCCGCATTTTAAATGTAGAACACAAACTTGCAAGTTTATTGATACTGTACTTAGCTCTACTAGATCATGGAGATATGTCTAAACTCAAATTAAATAAAGAAACTTTAGATAATTTTGGTATCTTAAGTTTTTCTGAACTTATTTTTGATACTCTACTCAAAAAAGATTATCTAGAAAAAAATCTATCTGATTTACTATCAGATCTTAAATCAAAGTTTTCTCTAGAATTTAACGATAAAAAGTTACTTGCTACTCTTATAAACAGTATTCTTGTTGAACTTAAACCTTATACTCAAAAAACTATGTTTTCTGAGCAAAAATCTATAGATATAATACTAAAAGAAGTACCTCCTAAAATAGCTGTTTTTAGAGGTATGATGGGTGGAGATTGTTCTACCAGTTCAAGTTTCCCATACCCAAACGATCCTCATGAGAGAGTATTCTTTATATACAACACAGAGGGAGATCCTCTGGGTTATCTTAGTGCTACAGAAGTAGATTCTCCAATAGGTAAAATTTTATATCTTATAACCATTTCAGGGCCTAGAATTTCTACTCTAATGGCAGAAAGTATAATAGAGGCTCTAAATTCTCTAAAAGCTAAATTAAACGTATCCTATATAGGATTTCCTCCAGATAGACTTCTAGCATCTTTAATAAATTATTCTGAGATTAGAGATGCTTATTCTAAAAAATATTCCCTTGATCAAGTAAATATAAGCTATCAAAACAGAGATATAAGATCATATATTGAAAAATTCCATGAATCAAACTCAGCTCAATATGATCATCAAGCCAATAACACTGTAGCTAATTTATATATTCCATCTTCGGAGTCTTCATTATCTATACTTTCTACAATCTCTTCGGTGAATCCTAACGCTTTGACTCATCTGTCCGGTAACTTTAATTCTGTATCTGGTAGAATTGCATATACTATCTTTAAACTTCTTGCAGAGTATAAAGTTTTTTCTAGGGAATATCTTGAGAGCTCCTACCTTTTAAACAATGTATATACTGATTCAGAAATGATTGATATTGTATTTAATAAAGATCGTCTTTCTAAAGCTGAGTATCTAAATAAAATTAGTGAAATATTCTTTTCTGGTCTTAAAACCATACCAGATGACAAGATTCCTCAAGAAGCTATCTTAAGATTTTCAGATGAAATTAACTCCCACGATTATAAATCCATCTCAATGATATATGTAGATAGTTTTATCTATGAAGATTCTACTGAGATAATAACACAAAAAATAAAAGATTACACAAGCAAAACAAATTACATAGATCCTTTGGATCACGACCTTGTTTTATTATATTCACTCATAAAAGACGGAAATATTGCAATTAAAAATATCTGTTATTCTCTTTTATTTTTTGATCATACTACTTTAAAAATACGTGAAACTTATAATCTATATAAAGTAGAAGCTGATAACAAGTTAACAATAATAGCAGATAATCTTGATAACATTCCTACTTTAGTTCCTTTTATAATAACTACCTATTATTCTAGTAACGAATTATTCTTTATAATATCAAAGAATAATTCTAAGGCATTACTTTCTAGTATTGGAAACTTCGTAATACACTTTGGATTATACAATACAATAATCCCAGTAAATTCCTTACATCTTATAGTATCTAATGGTATTAAGTATGGAGTTATAGATTATTACGGATCTCATGTTGGAGGATTACAATATGACTATCTAGAAGTAGATGAAAATTCAAATATAGTGTACTATGATCCTGATGGAACTAAGCATCAAGCATATACTTCCTTCTATTATTATTAAAAAGTTTTAACTATTTATTTTATGAGTGATTGCATATCAACAACTAAATCAAAGAGAAAAAAAACAAGACTTGATGAACTTCTTGTATCTTCTAATTTAGTAACCAATATCGATATAGCTCGAAGGATGATTCTAGCAGCCCAGGTAGTTTGTAACGATCAGCTCATAACTCAAGCTTCTACATTAGTTGATATTAATTCTTCCATAAGGTTTAAAAATATAAGTCCATATGTGGGAAGAGGTGGATTAAAACTTGAAGGAGCCTGTAAAGATTTAGGACTTGATCCATATTTTTTTCAAGATAAGATAGTACTGGATATTGGGGCTTCTACAGGAGGATTCTCTGATTATGCACTGCAACATGGAGCTCGTTATGTTATCTGTCTTGATGTAGGAACAAACCAATTAGCTTGGAAACTCAGGTCTCATCCTCAAATTGTATGTGTTGAAAATACTAATATTAAAGATTTTAATAAAGAGTTAGTTTTAACCGAAATAAATAAAAGAGAAGAAAATAAAAGTACTTCTTCAAAGATAGATTCCTTAGATATAGTATTAGCAGATATTAGTTTTAACTCTCTAGCTAGACTTTCAACTTCCATAGTTAATTTAACTCAAGCTTCCTACTATATTCTTCTTGTAAAGCCTCAATTTGAACTTCCTCGTCAAGATATTCCAAATGGCGGGGTAATTTACGACATAAGCCTTCAAAAAAAAGCCCTTCAATTAGTAGAGGATTCTTTTAATAATCTAGGTTATTCTAATATAAAATCAGTTCCTTCAAGAATAAAAGGACATTCTGGAAATCAAGAATACTTTTTATTTATAAATAATACCGTTATAGATTAGATGCTATATCTAAAAGTACCCCCTATAAACCACAATATCTTCAATCTATTAGAGATTGATTAGTTCTATAAGAAATAACATATCTTTTATAATTATATTTTAATTTAAACTTAAATTTATATTCTTTTATTTACCGCCAACTTAAAACCAAACTAAATTTAAAAATAAAAAGCCACTTACATACCAAGAAAATTCAGTTTCAACAATATACACTACTCCCTTAGATACACTTTCTAATCTTATTATTATGCAACTTGAGAATAGAGTGCTACTTTATTTTTAATACAATAGAAGAAATATGCAGCATCTAATGCTTCAATCCATATAGCATCTAACTTATAATCGTAATGAGCATTAAGCATTTTCTTTCCTATAGCCTCCAAAATAAGATCCTCATCCATATCATAAAGCTTACTCATTCCGGATAAAGACAATTTTTGAAACCTATAATCATCTGGATTATAACCAAGTTCTTTCAAGGCTTGTTCAAAATCTTGTTTATCTACTTGCATACTACACCATCCTTTCTTAGCTGTAAGATTGACTCTTATCTTCCTACTTCTATTCTACCTGAGGACAATCATAAGCTTCAAGAAGGCCTGCTAGCTACTTTTTGCCTTATCAAACTATCTTAGTGATTATACAAGTTTAATGTTAATCTAAGCTCTTTTATGCTTGTTTAGAATCTACTGATTTATGAGGATTAAACAAAAATCTTGGTATTTCAACAAATACAACATTCGCCATAATAGAGTTGCCAAGGAGTTCATATAATACTGATTCATGATAATATACGGTTTCTGCTTTATATGATTTTTTAGCCAATATCCAGAAATTATCATCATAGTGTTCATAATGATCTGCAACAAAGTTTAACTCCGCTGCTACATAAACTGGATTAAAATGAGTTGCTTTACTACTGTCTTTAAAAAACTTTTCAAGATCCACCTTACTACTATGTGCTGCTTCCAAACAAACTTTTACACGAGAGTTTTTAAATCTAACAAACACTGGAGTTCCACCAACATTATTTTGAGTATTAGGAACCTGTCCCATAGTATTAATAGGTCTCATATACAAATAATTTAAAATCTTATCAGAAGGAACATCTGTGAAAACATCTTCTACTAGATTAGGATCCAGATGGAAAAACTCACATAAAAAAATCCACAGATTCTTAGTATTAGGTTCTACACTTGATATAAACTCTTGAGTTTTCTTACTTGGTGTTTTAGTACCACAGTATTTTTCATACATCTTAGAAACATACTTATCTGCTTTATCTACACTTGTATCTAAAAGAGTTCTCACTTTATTCATATCTTCCACAAGACTTTGATGGAAAGATAAAAACCTTTGTTGCCATTTAAGAGAAGCTTCATCTGTAGGAACTGTATTATCAATATTTTTAATAAAAGCAGAATGCATTTTAGGAAACAAACGTTTTGCTTTCCATAAAAGAGCTGTAAGAACACCATGTCCAGCAGGAACCAAGGAAAGTTCTCCGTTTTTTTCTAAGACAGGATTTAGTTTAGAATCAAACCTTATAGTAGACAAAGGAGGAGATTGTTCTAAAAAAACAATTTTCTTTTGAGTTTCTCTTTCTAAAAAAGGCTCAAACATCTTAGTTTTTCCATTACCCACTACAAACACTTGAGCTTCTACTGCAGGTAACTTTTCATGTTCAATAAATTTTCTTTCTAAAAAAGTACTTTTATCATCATATGGAAGAAGAGCTTTTGGTAGATATGTTTCCCCTAATGCATTAGAGGCTAAAGACATAAGATCCTTTTCATCCATTGATAAAACTTCTTCAGTTTCCAACGACAAAAGTCTCTTTAAATATTTAGGAAGATACCAGTTTGTATCTCCAGTCTGTCTTAACTCTATCAAAGCATCTTTAATTTCATCTACACTCTTATCTTCAATAGCTACTTTTAAATGTTTTAAAACATCAAAATATCTACTAGAAACTCCAGCAGCAGGAATAAAAGCAAGATATCCATTAGGAGTTCGACCATCTTCTTGTTTCCATTCTGAGATATCAACAATACCATCGTTATCTAATCTACAAGTATCTTCTACACTAAAATGGGAAACATGATGTTCAAGAACTGAATCTTTAATTCTAGAAAAGTGTTTAGCAATTTTGTTCGTATCAAGTTGCAAATCATCACACTTTTGCTTGAACTCTTGACTATGAACAAAATCTTGCATGCTCTTTCTCCCAACGTATTTTGTCATTTTATCTACCCAATATAATTGTACTTATCCTATCATAAATCGCAACGTTTATCCCATTTAAAGATCTATCTTTAAGAAAACTAATCTTGTCTATAATATCATCAGATGTTACTCCACTTTCTTCTTTTATACTGTTCATGTATTTACAACAAACCTGTAAGGAAAGAGCAGAAAGATCTGATAGATATTCATTAAATATCTTCAAAAACATAGCTTTGTCTACATCTTTTAATCTAGACAGTACCTTAACCTGATAAGGACCAGCTAATTTCAAAATAGATTCAACATTATAGAATCCTTTCAAGAACTTATCAGAATACGCAGAAGAAATAATATTTTGAGCCTGAACTGCCAGTGTATATTTAGTAGCTATACCTGATGCTTTTTTATATATAAAGTTTTGTTCCACCAAAAAATCCATCAATTTTTCAATCAACTCTTCACTCATATATTTTTTCATTCCAGGAAATTTAGTAGATATTGTATCTCCTTTAGGTAAAGAATATGAGGCTTTTTGGGAAAAATTAACAAACATATTAAAAACTTCTGTAGATATATCGAAGATATTAGTTGAATCTACATTATTTTTACAGAAAAAATCCATAAGTGCATATGATAAAAGTTCTATATCAATATAGTAAAGATTCTTATCTACTCCTAAAGCAATTTGCTCCAATGCCAAAAGGATATTTTTATCTAAATCAGAAAGAAAATACTTACTGTCTTTATCTAAAATATCAGAATATTCCACTGAGATATTTTTTACCTTATCCAAAATATCTTTTCCCACTCCAAGTTCATAAACGTTATAGTTTTCATCTTTATCAAGATCCAAATCACTAGTAGCAAGAATCATTACACAAATATATTTTATAAAGTTTAGGTCCGATCCTCTTTCTTCTACAGTTGAGCTACTCTCATAGTTAAACTCTGCAAGCTCTGTATTAAAGAAATTTAAAAATCCTTCAAAGAGCTCTTCAGACTGATCTTCGCCTATTCCATATTCTAGACTAATCTTATTCACTATGATCTGACGAAATAAACAAGATTTATACCAGTATCTATTTTTCAAAAATGAGTAACATACATCTAGGATCAAAGGAGCAAAAACACCCTCAGGTAGATTTAAGGAAGTATTTTTAAAAACAAAATTAAATTTATTTTTAAATCCATCCTCACTACTAATATTAGAAAAATATTGACGAAACATGGCTATTTTCTTTTTTAACCAAAACATAATAAAACCCTTATCAAAATTACTGATGTAAAAAACCCTAATTTTTTTCTAACTTTAGTCGAACTTCTATATATATATTGTATATTCTATTGTATCACAAAGGAAATATTTTGAAACAAGAACTATTAAATATAGGCTTTCAAGAAGATAGTAAAGACAAAAACTATATGTCTCTATCTAAATTTCCTATCAAAAACATTAAGACAAAAAAAGCTAATCAACAAGATCACTCTGATACACCATCTACAATTAAAATAGAACCTAAATCCACGTATTCTTCCTTAGAAGATATATATGGAGACTACAATATAGAAAACTTCCCTTGGAACGTAAATAAGTTAAAAATATCAGTTGAATCAAAAGATTCTAGACTATCCTATAGAGAAGTAAATCTTCAATTAGATTTTGATAAAATACACAAAAATATTTCCTCCCTAGTCAATGCAATGTACCCAGGAAGCTCAGTAGAGTTTGCTCGTTCCAAAACAGAAGGTATCTGGTGTATTGTAGAATTTACAAACCCTGATTATAAAATTAATTTTATTGATCCTATCAATCCATTCAATAACAAAAAAAATGTTTGTGGATTTAGATTTTATTTTACAAAATCTAAGGAAGACATAAGCATACTTGTAACAGATCATTTTTATCTTGGAAAGACTCCAGAGTTATTCTTGCAACAATCTGTACTTCTAATAGCTAAATCAATAGGTATACAACTAGAACAAAACCATCTATATTCTATATATGAGTATAAGTTTAATCTTAATTCAATAATAAGTTCTATATTTAACACCTACTTCCCTGAAGAAAAAGATCTTTCAGAATATTTTTCTGAAGCTTCAAGAAGGACTAAAATTAATATAGTATCAGGAACTAATGAACTAATAGTTTCTTCTACAGAAAAAGATAAACTTGATTTTAAAAAGATTCCTATAGCAGTACTAGAATCTCGAGAAAATTTTTCTAAAAATTTACTTCTAGATTCTAATATTTTAACAGGAAAACCAACAAGGCAAGATAGTGAATCTATATATTACCTCCGAAGACTTCTAATGAATCCATCATATAAACCAGAAGCAGATCTATCGCATATAGAGGCTATCTATCAAACAGAACCTGATTTTTTAATTTTTAAATCTTATATATTATATCAACATCTAAAATCAGATAAAGATTCAGCTCTTAATCTTTTATCAGAATTTAGTCTATATTTTTATGAAAACATAGTAGATTTCAAAAAAATAAATTCCTTGAATTATATTCTCCACAAACTTCTAGGAGATATGTGGTTCTATCAAGATTTGTATAAAGCAGAACAATGTTATACTAAACTTTTAAATAAAAAATATATAGATAATTCAACAGATATAGATACATTAATTCTACTTAAAGAAGTAAAGAAAAAAGAATCCAATATAAATGAATTAAGACAATATCTACTCAGAATACTTGAGTTAAAACCAGAAGAAGATGTAGAAGGTCAAATTCAATATGAACTTTTTGAAATATCAAGAACAAGTTCCAAAACTATAGCTTCTAGTATTGATCATGGACTTTCATGTTTATCTATTTCTAAAGATATTAATGTATTATTTAAAGTAATAGAGACTATGAAAGAGCTTAAGCTCTACACAGAATCCATAGATCTAATTAATTCATATTTAAATGAACAAAAAGAAGAACTATCTTCTCTACAACTCTCTGAATTAAAATATATTTCATCAGATATATGGTATAACTGTATTAAAAGAAAGGATATGGCAGAAGAACAAATTACTGACGCTCTAAATTATAATCCAAATAATACTGATGCTATAGATTTACTTATTAATGTTCAAAAGGATAACGATAATAACGACGAAGTAATTAAACTTCTTAATAAAGAGATCTTTATTATTGATAATGAATTAAAAGCTATATCACATCAAAAAAATGATGACGAATTTGATACCAATAATGAAGTTATTTCCTCTCCACAAGATTCTAAAAAATATAATCAACTTCTTACTAAATTACAAAAACTTAAATTAGATTTGTTTAACATTTATTTATATAACAAAGACAATAAACTTGCTGCAACTAAAGTATTTATAGGTATTAGTTCTTCTAAATTTGATCATTCTAAGCTGAATGAACTACTAAATACAAATTTCTTAGTAGATGAATATGATAATTTCAATTGGAATATAATTCATGAAGTATTATCAGATAGTATTGTAGAATCAAAAAATGAGATAAATGAACTTCTATGTTCTTCAAAACTAAAAGATTTAAATTACGAATTATCTACACTAGAACAGGAACAAATTAACTACTTTATTCAAGAACATATCACCTTAGCAAAATTATGTTCTAACAAACTACACAGTGATTATCTATCCGCTAGACATCTAACAGAACTAAAAGATATTTGTATATTAAATACAAATCTTTTAAAATTTATATCAATGACTTTGATAAATAATAATGATCAAGATAATCTCTATAAATTATTTGTCAGTCAATATCATATTAATCCAATTTTTGTAAATTCAAACAGTATACCAGTACAATTTGAAACCCCTAATGAATTATTAAATCAAGACTCCTCTAAACACACACAAGATACGATTACTTATCGACAATCAGTACTAAAAGATATCGTTCAAGAGATTACAAGATTCCTGGATACTACAAATAAATATTTCGTAAATTATATTGATATAATCATAGATTATTATAGATCTTATCCAAATCAAGAATCTGTAATATATGCTGTATCAGAAAAATTATCTTCTCCTTCTACTCTTGATAAGTTAGAAATGTTTACAGAACAAATTATATCCAAATTAGATGATACAGACATAATTCTTTCCGTACTTAACCTAAATATAAATTATCTATTATATTTGAATTGTCCTGATAAGAACAAAACTCTATTTTTCCTATTTAAAAGAAAATTCAGTCTCACTCCTTTAAATAGCAAGGAAATGATTGGAATTCTTAGTGGATTTAATTGGGAACAAAACAAAAATAGTCAATCTCTTAAACAATATTTAAAATACTTTATAAATCTTCTATTAGAATCAAGAGAAGATGTTCCATTGCCAGTATCTGAATCCATTAATATTTTAGAAGATGACCCTATAGTACTTAATAAGTACTATAAAAATCTATTATTAAAAGACAATCCTAACATCTCAAATACTAAAATATGTGAAAGAATCTTAGAGTATTACATTGCTTTAAAAGATGTTAACACAGTTAGTAAAGTAATTGAAAAATTATTTGATGACAGTATTCCTCAATCCTTTACTAATTCTTTAAAACAACTTGCATTTAATGCAAATTGTGAAGAATTACAAGAAAAAATACTTTATCAAAATGATGGAATGGATTCTAATCAAGTATTAAAACTACTTGATATGGCTAAAACCTATGAACATGAAAATCCTAGTAAATCTTCTAAAATATATTGTTCAATACTTGACAGGTATGAAATAGCAGATTTTGAATATTTTCATGAAATAATAACATTTGCTCAAAACATTCAAGATAACAATTTAGAAGAAAAAGCACTTTTAAAATGTGTACTTCATCCTATGTTTGAATCTAACGTTAATAAGTATGAAAAATACGTTGTTATCTTATGTAACAAATATGACAAAAAGAATGAAGTTCAAGAAATTCTTACTAACTTATTTAATTCATACTTATTATCTCATAGAAATTCTAAATCAGATTCTTCATGGGATCAGTTAATATATCTGGCAGAACTTCTTAAAAAGTTAGAACTATCCACTTATCAATCCTTAATTATATTAATTAAAAATGATGTTAAAGCAGGTAGAAAAAGCTTTAAACAATATTCAGATAATATAATAGATTGTATTAATTCAGTAAATTCAACAGAGGAAATTAGATATATATATTCAGAACTAGAAGAAATATTTAGTTCTAAGAATGAAAAGAAACTTCTAAATGATTTTCTTCTTGTTCAATTAGATAATGAAGGATTTGATCTTTCTACTCAAATATATAACGAGTTAAAAATATTAGTATGTATAAATATGTATAACTCTTATATAGATGAAAATTCTAAATTAAATAAAAATATTAAATCTTTACCTATAATACTGGAACAACTCTTATCAGTATTAGAATCCAATGCTAATGATGAACGTATAATAATGCCTTTATATCATCTACATCTTTTATATAAAACTAAAGATGAACTATGTCACTATTTAAGTATAGTGTATCCTACAATATCTCAAAAACCACAAATATTAGATGATGATATTAGTTTAAAAGAAATTCAACAACTCATCAGTTCTTATAATAAGAATATCGATTCAAACTCTACTACTTTTGAAAAAGATTCTTCATTAAATTGGAGACAAGCTATAGTTCAAAACACACTATCTTCATCAGTAGTTACAATGATAGCAAATCAAGCTTTCGAAAAAGACCTAGAAAAACATGTAGCACTTCAAACCATAGCCTTAGTCTCTGGTGATTTATCAATACTTAACGATTGGCATCTTAATGTATGGAGACATCCTGAAAATTATATCTATTCTCTAAACTATAAAGAACATTTCCCTGAAACAGGAATACCTGAATTCTTATATACCAGATATTACAAATTAATATCTATGTTAATTCCAGCATTATCTTCTTTATGTAAAGATATACTCTCTATAAAGGGGTATGTTAAAGCTAAAAAAATAAACTATCAATATTTAAAATCTAAAGCTCGTTATGTAAAATGGGATGCTACAGAATTTATTCAATGCGGAATACATAAATTTACGATAACAAGTTTATATACAAACCTAAATATTGTAGATCTACCAATTTCTTCTACTGATATAGTATATGATCCAAGAAAATCTACTATATATCTAGATCTATCATATTTTAAAAAATTTCCTCATACGGTTCTTCTTCATACCTTACTTCATACTCTTTGGGCTATACGTTTAAAATATTATGTACTTCTTACTCTACCATCTCCTAGCATGATGCCTTTATTTAACTATCTAAAAGAATATTTTTCTAACTCAGTAGTTAAAAAAGTTAAAGATTTATTTAAAACAGATATTTCACCAATAGATGCACTCCTCAATAGATTAAACAAAGCTGATTTCTATAGAGTATATTCAAAACTACAAGGAAACATCTCTGAAAAACAGATAACCCTCCTGAAAAATGCTTGTAACACCCATATAGAGCGTCTTCAACTAGCTGATTCCTTGGATATTATAGGATTTATAGAATATAAATCCCATATTGATCTTATATCCAAAGGACAAATTACTCCTGAGGAATTAACTTCCTTAGTACCTAATATTCAATCTATTTTGAACTATATTTTAAGCTTAAATATCTAATTAATTTTAATAGTTGAAATTTTTTTAAAAACAAACAACACTTCCGTCTTATAGGAAGGGTTGTTTATTTTATGAGTAATTCCAGCATAATATCTAATCTAGGACCAGAAGATCTAATAGTGATGATGTTAGTTTTTATTATAACATCATGTTCTATTAGATTTGGTCTTAAAAGAAAATTACACAATGACTGGAACAAAAATCTTTTAAAAAAAGAAAGACTCTCATTAAATTCCCCACTAGATCGTCATTATTTCCGTCATATGATTATGGCTCGAACCCTAACTCTTCCTTTATTTATAGCTACCTTAGTTGCTAGTTGGTACGGAGGAATATTTGGAGTTACGGAAATTTCTTACAATACTGGAATTTATTGTTTTTTAACTCAAGGAATTTTTTGGTATATTTCATATATTATATTTGCTCTCTTTGTAGTAAAAACCATATCAAAATATGCTCCTTATACTTTTCCAGATATGATTCATGAGCTTTTTGGAAAACGTTCTTCTTATCTTTCTTCAATCTTTAATTTCTTTAATGTTCTTCCTATAGCATATACCTTAAGTTTAGGACTACTTATTCACACGATATTTGGACTAAATCTTTATCTTTCAACTATTATAGGAAGTTTTTGTATCATTACCTATACGATTAAAGGTGGTATGTTAGCTGATGTTTACTCAGATCTTATTCACTTTATAGTAATGTGTAGTTCAGTACTTTTAGTAGTTGTATTTGCTTATTACTATCTAGGAGATTTTTCTACCCTCCATCAAAAACTTCCATCTCACTACTTTACCCTTCAATCAGATCAAAGTATCAGTTCTATCTTTATGTGGTTATTTATAGCATTATCTACCTTAGTGAATCCTTCTTTTTATCAAAAATGTTTTGCTACTAACTCCTATAAAATAACAAGAACTGGTATCTTTATCTCAATTATTATCTGGATGATATTTGATTGTTGTACAGTACTTGGAGGAATGTATGCTAAATTATATTATGATTCTCTATATTCTTCTGGAGAGTATTTTAGTTCTATAAATGCACATTCTTCTATGTATTTAATAATGGCTTTAGATATTCTTCCACCTGGTCTTAAAGGTTTTTTTATAGCTGGAATTTTAGCTACTATCATCTCAACTCTTGATTCTAACCTTTTAATTTCTTCTAATACTTTATGTTTTGATATTATAGACAAACGTTATAGATCAATCAGATTACAAAGAATCAGTATTATTCTTGTAGCATTACTTGCTATCTGCCTTAGTTTTATCTTTAATGGATCAGTAAAGCAAGTTTGGAAACACATAGGATCACTTACATCTGGTTCTTTAACTGTTCCTGTATTTTTCGGTCTTATACACCCACACATCTTAAAAGATAACCAATTTATAATAACGGTTCTTTCAAGTTTTGTACTGATGTTGGTTTTACCTTTCTTTTTAAATATAGAAAAGATATTTATTGGAATATTAACCGGTATTATTTTCACTATAATCTTTATTTTAGTTAATAAGCTAAACTCAAAATAATACCTTTCATTAATATCTATATAATCTTTTTTCTTATCAAAACTTCTAAAGGGATAAACAACAAACACCCATAAAACCACCAAGATCTAAAAAACCAAAAAGGATCTTTTTCATGTTTAGTTTCAAAATCCATCTTAGAAGTCCCTTGTTCTAACCAAGAATCAACCGTTTTACTGGAAAGATAAGGATTACCGTTGATACTCATATCTGAGTGGGTAATCGAAGCAAGTTGTTCTAATATATATTGAGATCCGTTTTTTATATCTTTTTTAATATCTGGTATAAGGGTTCCTAAATAAGAAGATCCTTTTACTGAAACATATCCTAAAACACTATTTGTACCTTTTATATTAATGGTACAGGTATTTTGAGTTATATCATCATCTAAAGATCCAGATATGATACTAATATCTGAAGATACACTATCAACCATAATATCATCTACTTTCTTACCACATACTTCAATCTGCCATCCTGCTTGTGTATCTATATATCTTACAGCTCCTCCTTCTAACTGAGAGGACCAATGAATCTTTTTACTTCCTACACTTCTATCTAACATAAAAGAATTAATCTTAAGATAAGGACGACTGTCTTGATACATAAGCCATCTCATAGAAGAGCTCATAATATCATTATATACGTTTCTAGATTCTTTGCTAAATGCTAACTTCCACAATGAATCTGTAAATATCCACAATGCTCTTCCCTTACCAGGATGTGATCCAACAATTACTGGAATCTTCTCTTTAGTAGTAGAAGATATAGCATTAGCAAGAACAGTACTATCTTGTTTTAAAGTAGTATTGTTCATTCTATGTAGTCCACTAAACTCCGTATTTTTTAATATAGAATCATACCTAGACCAATCATCATATACATCATAAAAACTTCTAAGGGTTGAAGATAAATTAACTAGTTCAATATTAAATTTACTGTTTTTACTATAATAAGGTCCTCTTTTTACACCTTCTCCACTACCATCATCATCCATATCCTCAAACATACCAAATCCAGGATTTTCAGCTCTATTCATTTTATATTTAACTTCAAAAGGAATAATTGAAGAAAAATCTTTATGAAATATATCCATATCACGCAAAGCATTAGCTCCACCTATAAAAAGTAATCCTCCACCTTGTTTAACAAAATTTACGATATTTGCTTGATACTCAGCAGATTGTAAAAATTTATACAATGAAAAATTCTGTAACACTATAACCTTAAAATGATTTATTTCATTAACAAACAACCTTTCCACTGGAAATGGAATCAGTGAAGATTCTCTCTCTGTTGCATCAAGATTATCAAACATATCTCTTAATATAAAAAAACTTATTAGATCAAATTTAGGATCTGATTTTAAATACCTTCTTATAAACCTACCATCCCAATTAGGACTGCCCTGAATATGAAGTACACCTAAAGTATTAGTACTTACCTCTACATTTACATACGCTTCATTATCCCAAAGAATCTGTTCATTCTCTGAAGGAACTATCTTTACCTTAAAATTATAAGTTCCTCTTTTTAAAGGAGGGATACTCATATCCACATCAAGTTCAGTTTTAGATTGTATAAAATCTACATTCTGACTAAATACTATTTTATCATCTAGCATCACCTGGATTTGAATTACTTCTTTTTTAGTTGTATTTCTCTTTATTCTTAAAAACATACTGATAGGACTATCTTCAAATGCCAAAGACGAGCTTTCAATAGAGGCTATCCATTTATTAGGTGTTTCTTTTATATATCCTAGTATATATCCTTTATTAGAAGTATTTGTATATTTATAATTAATATTCCAACCGATTTTTGAAAGACTATCTCCCCCATCTGTAATAAGTATCCAAGGTCCTACTCTAGAGGATAACCAGGTTCCCAGTACCTCTTTAAGCGGAGTGTATCCCATAGAATTATAGGGATAAATTCTTGAAAGATAGTCTACATTTAAAGAACAACCTCTGAGTTGACATAAAGACTCTATCTCCTTAATTTTATCCTTATAATCATAACCTGATTGAACCATGCTGTAGGAATCATCTACAAGTACTGATATATTTTCTTTTATAAAATCTGTTTTGATTCTAATTATTTTATCCACTGGAAACAAACATAATATTACCGGGATAATCCACACTAATCTACATATACCTATTATAAACGCACGACGTTTATAATAGGTATAAAGCATAACAAACCATACCAGAAAAATAACAACAAAACTTGTTATAATAAATATATTCGAATTAATTACACTGTAAAAATCCATATTAATACTACCTTAATCTTTTTAAAATTTCTGGTAAATGAGTCTGATCATTTTTATAATCAGTAGTCAAACTAACAAGCATTATGTTAATAAAACTTCTAGTTAAATTTTTCCCATTTATTCCATTACATACTCGTCCTGTATTCAAATAAGAAAGTATAGTTCCTAGGTAATCATACGGAATAACTACAGCAGAAATCCTTTCATCAAATAAAACTACCTTCCAATCCCTCTGTACTCCTGAACATACAGGAAGGGTTGTTAATAGATAATAACTTCTCATAAGTTCACTATTCAAATCAACAGATTCTACTTTAGCTCCAATTGAAGAAAAAACTGAGTTTAAAACTGTATCTTCAACTCCTTGCATAATTACCATAAAACCACCACGTTTTAACCACCAACTACTTTCTGGTTTTAATCTATTATTAGATAAAATAAGTTTTATATCTTCTACCCATATCATTGGCTCTTCAATTAACTGATTAAACTGAGAACTTTTCATCTCTTGATTCGCTAAATCATTAATACTAGTTCTTTCAGAAAGAAGTGAAGAAAGTTCTGATATATTTCTAGAAGAACTATTATTAGATAATACAGCCATATTTATAGCTGCAAGGTTTTTAGTTGGGATCACAAAAACTATAATTGTAATTAGTATACTTCTAATTACCCTAAAAAAATACACTCTAGATTCCTCCTTAATGTACTTTTTATAATCTTTACAATCTTTATAATTTTTATATCCGTTAATAAATATCATTATAATCTTCCTCTGTTTTTATTTCTTATAGCTACAATAAAATAAAATCCTATATCTAAAAATAGTAGTAATTCCAAAATCCAAAAACAAATCTTTATAATACGAGATGAATCCCTAGTTTCACTATAACTTTCCTTCATAGAAGATTCATCTTTAATAAAAGAAATCACATTAGAAATTCCAATAACAGAATCAGACCTTTCTTCTATCTTTTTTAAGATACTTTCTCCTATAGGAACATTACCTACTGACAGCATAGATACATCAGTTTCTCCAACTTCTTTAGAACCATCTTCAATCCTAATAGAAGAAAAACTATATAAATTCTTTAAATTCAAAGAATTCATTATAGAACTTATAATTAAAGGAAATTTAGCATGATCTATCCCTATTTCTCGAATTGGGGTTAATGGAAACAAAAAATTTAAAATAGTTATATCTGTACCTTTACTGTTCGTTATACTATTTTCAATCAAAGATTCTTTTTGAGTATTATGTTTATTTAACATCCAAGCAATATTATTATCATCCCCATAATTTCCTCCTACCTGACTAGCTCCAGTATGTTTCAAATATGTTGAGATATCTGCGATTGAATTCATCCCAGAACATATACTCGGAATCTTATTTAAGCCAATCTTATCATCCATAAGATAACTAATACACCAACACATATTCTGATAAGTTTTTGGATTTTGATATAAATTTATACTTGGAACCAACCATATAGATTCAATAGATCTATAAACTGATCTATGGGGACAAAATCTATTAATATCCTCTGATACCTCACTTATAATAAGTTTATAATCATCTATACTTACTTGACTAATGTTATCAATCCTTCTAGCTGTAAACTGTAGTGACTGTAAAGATCTTTGAAGAAAATACATAGGATCATCAAGTTGACGTTCTCCGTTAACTTCTGATACCAGAAGAGCTCTATACTGAGATATATCTGGATTAATTTTAAAACTATCATCTATAGTTATTGAATTAACTTTTTTATTAAATCTATCATTAAAATCCAAGTTAAATTCAAGTTGAGATTTATACTTTACCTTACTTTCAGAATCTTCACCTACCTCATCTAATTTTAATTCAAATTCCAGTGAGGTAGAATTTTTACCTGAAGGTATTTCCCAATCCAGTTTTGATAATATTTTTTTACCATATAAAACTGTAAGTTTTCCTTTTATCTCTTTATTTACATTAGAAGTGGATACTATTTTTATATTTAGATTAATTCTATCTTCAATTCTATCAAGAACAGTTACATCATCAAAATAAATGTTAGAAACTTGAGTTTGTTTATCTACATTTACTTTCTTAACTAAAATATTTCTAGAAAATGATGATAGATCAAAATTATTCCATGAATGAAAATCAGAATCAGAAACTATAATAAGTATTCCAGAATCTATTTTTAAATTTTTAATTAAATGTGATATCTTTATCCCAGCACTATGAAACTCTATTTTATCTATCAGAGAATCAATAGCTTTTATATCCTCTACATTATACTTATCCTGATATGAAGTATAAAATATAACAGATTGACCATTATCATGTAATTTATGAATCATATCTTTCAGAGTAGATCTATAATCTTCAATACCAATATGAGCCTGAACAGATGGTGAAAAATCTGCTACCAGATGAACTGTCCCATTTTTTACTATACTCGTGTATTTAGTTTCATAAGGACCTAAAGTTAAAAATATAAGAACTCCACTCATAAGTAAAAAACTAATTACCAAAAACAGTGGAGGAAGATCAATAAATATGGAAAAAAAACTATACTTTTTATATGGAAAGATTTTTAAAATTGGAAACCAACTTCTAAGTTTTTCTTTTTTTTTAATAAACCATAGTACCAAAGCTAAACTAATAGCTAATATCATAGATATAAGTACAGGCCAATATATTCCCCCAAAACTCATCTTTTATTTCTTCTTTCTTTAAAAACTTGATTAATACATTCAAACAATTCCCCGACACTTACCATCTCGCAAAGCAACATATAATCACATACTTTGACAGTATCTTCTCTTACCTGTCTTAGCCAATTATTCATTATACCCAGATACCTTCCGTCTAATAACTTAGATCCTAAGTAACTGATATGTGGATTCTTTGAATAATAAACACTACCTTGGTTCATCCATCTAGGATCTAACTCATAAACAGATAGAGTGTGAAAAAATATAGTAGAAGGTGAAACAAACTGTTTATAACTAGAATCCAAAGCATCTGAGAATATATAAATAAGATCATAATCTCTATTATCAAACTCTGATATCATCTTATCTTCTTGTAAAAATCCTACACAGATACCAGTAGTATCACTACTGGTATCTGTGGTAGTTGTAAGTGATTGATCATAAATAGCTTTACATTCTTCATATGTTTTTACTCTATATATTTTAGAACTATTTTTTTCATTCAACATACAAAAGCTTAATTCATCTTCTCTTTCAATATGAACTTTAGCTAGATATCCAGATACTCTACATGATATAGTTTCTTTACTAAAGCTATCTTCTTTCATAGACCATCTCATAGATTCAGATCTATCAACTACTATTAACACCTTAAGATGAGCTTGTCCTTTTGTTTGTCTAACAAACAAATTATCAGTTCGTGAATAAGCTTTCCAATCTATTTTAGAAGGAGGATCTGATTCCTGGTACTCTCTAAAATACACATCTACCTTATCTGGAACTTCTAACCTAAGTTTTGCTCCAACCCCTGCTATATTTTTAGATTCTCCCTTGTCTAGATGTTCTCTCAGATCTAAACTTAGATTAACTATAGAATTTCTTTGAATACTATAATCCGATTCATATTTTTTATAATCTATGAGGTATTGATCCGGTTCTCCCAATATTTTACTTCCATCTGTAACCGATTGTTCCGATCTTACAGGGAAAAAATCTCTAGCCTTATTTAGACTTATTTTTTTTGTTATAGAATTTAATATTCTTGAAATATCCATAGATTATTCTTTTAGAATAAAATTATATTTATGTTCTATATTAGATAAAAGTTTAGAAACTATATCATCTTCACTGATATTTTCTCGTCTAGCAAAAGAGGTTAATTTTATTCTATGTCTTAAAACACATGGAGCCATTCTTACTATATGTTTCCACCTTACACTCTCTTCGCCATCCATTAGCGCAAACACCTTAGCTACTCTCAGTAAAGAAAGACCTCCCCTAGGACTTACTCCATAATTTATATAATCTTTTAACTCTGCATTAAACAAAGCATCTTTCGGTCTAGAAGATCTTACAAGTTCAGTAGTAGCTTTTATCAACACATCATCTATTTTAGTTTGAGTTACCAAAGAAAAAATCTCAGTTATATCTTCTTTTTGAACAATACTACGACGTTCTCCTTTAAACAAAAGATCTTCGTTAAACTTTTTAAGCATATTTTCTTCAGATACTTCGTCGGGATAATCTATCAAAGTATGAATTAAAAACCTATCAAGTTCAGCTTCCGGTAGATAATAAGTTCCTTCGGATTCATAAGGATTCTGAGTAGCAAAGACCATAAATGGAGGATCCAAAGGATAAGTTTTTCCAGATACGGTACAAGACAACTCTTCCATAGCTTCCAGTAGTGCTGATTGAGTTCTAGGAGAAGCTCTATTTATCTCGTCAGCTAGAAGTATATTTGTAAAAATAGGTCCAGGACTAAACTTAAAACTCCTCTGAGAACTAGTAGGATCTATATTTAATATATCAACTCCAATTATATCAGAAGGAAGAAGATCTGGAGTAAATTGAACCCTAGAGAAATTAAGGTTCAAAAAATTAGCCATAACCTTAATTAAAGTGGTTTTTGCAAGTCCTGGAGCTCCCGTTATTAGAAGGTGACCTCTTGCGAAAAAACAGCATAACATCTCTTCAATAACTTTATCCTGTCCAAGAACGTAATTAGAAATATTATTTTTAAGATTGGTTAAAATCTCTAGAGCCTGATCCAGTTTCATCTGATTAAGTCCTTTCAGAACCAATTAATCTAACTTTTATAACTGTTATATTTTATCCTAAATCAGGTTTTATTGTAAAGATTATAACCAGCTGATCTAATTTTACATGGAAGATTTATTCTTAAGATTTTTACTTTTTCTTATAGTATTCAGTATATTTTTAGCTTCTAATCTATCTTCATAAGGAAGATCTTGTTTTCCTAGATATTCTTCTAAAACACTAACTGCTTTTCTGTAGTTTCCTTCTTCTAGATAATAGTTACTTACTTCTCTTTGAGGTTCCAAACAAAGTTCACATAAAGAACTTGATGTTTTATAGTACTCCACAGCCTCTTCATTTTTACCTACTTTTTTATACAGTCTAGCTATATTCAAAGAACTTGGATAATTATTAGGATTTTCTTCCAATGCTTTTTTATAATATTTTATAGCAATAGTATTTTTCCCAAGTCCTTCATAAGCCGTTCCTAAATTATGGTAATACCTTTCATAATATGAATAATCAGGAAATTTTTTTCTAAGTTCTTTTATCAGTTTTATAGCTTTAAGATTCTCTCCCTGAGCTAGATAGGTAGAGCTGATATTAAGTCCTGTAGCAGGATTAGGGTCTTTATCATATGATTTATTAAAATAGTTAAGAGCCTTATCAAAATTTCCCAGACTGAGTTGAGTCAAACCCATAAGGTTATTCAAAGACACATTATCATCCCCATAGGCTTGAAACAAACTTTTAAGTTCATTATAAGCTTTATTAGGTTGAGAACTATTTAAATATCTTACCACAATAGCTTTTTGAGCTTCTTCCACCTGAGCTTGATTGGAACCTTTTTGTAATTCATTACCATTTTCATCCACAACTCTTGTCACACACCCATTAGAGTAGAACACCAAAAACAAGAAATAAACATACCCCATGTTTTTTAAGTAGGAAGAAAAACATCCCATAACTTCTCCAATGTCTAAATTGTGATAGATTATAACGTATCAAAA
>CACXFL010000075.1 GCA_902766925.1 uncultured bacterium
CGGCTTCTTCTGTGATTTTACAAAAATCTGGGGTGTTAAAATTAGATTCAACCATATGAAGAGTTTTTTTATTATCATAAAGTAAGGCACAAGCTGATATCATCTCTTCGTAGCAAAAATCTGCACCGTGTTTACAAATTATGAGACGGAATGGATAGTCGGTGATTCCAGCAAGTGGAGCCATAATTATAGGAGTAGTTTTTTTTTGAAAAAAATTATTCATTGTACTATGGTTGTTTTGTAAAATATAGAACGTTACTGATTAACTAAGTAGCAGTAAAGTTATTTTAGTGGTTGTATTGTTGTGTTTTTTAACCTAAGTTGGAGTATATTGTTTTTTTTCGGAAAAGAAAAGGAAAAGGAAAGATATGTTAGATATTAAGTTTATAAGAGAAAATCCAGATCTAGTTAAACAAGGAGCAGTTAATAAAAGAATTAAAGTTGATGTTGATAGATTGTTAAGTGTTGATAGTGAACTGAAAGATCTAACACTTAAACAAGAAGGACTTTTAGCTGATAGAAATGCCTGCTCAAAACAAATTCCTCGTGTTAGTGGGGAAGAAAAAGAAGCATTACTAAAAAAAGTAGCAAGTATTAAAGAAGAATTAGAAGCTGTAGCTCAAAAAATAGCTCCTGTTCAACAAGAATTTGATGATCTTATGTGGCTTATTCCTCAACCTGCTAGAGAAGATGTACCGGTTGGGAAAGATGATACTGAAAATAAAGTGGTTAAAATTTGGGGTGATATTCCTAAATTTGATTTTAAATACAAGGATCATGTAGAGCTCGGAAAAATGCACGATATGATAGATATTCCTCGTGGAGTAAAACTCGCAGGAAGTAGATCCTATGTACTTAAAAACGATGGTGCTCTGCTTGAACAAGCAGTTCTAAGATATACCTATGATAAGTTAGCTTCTAAAGGATATCATGCGATGTCAGTTCCTGTACTAGTACTAGAAGAAGCTATGTATGGAACTGGGTATTTTCCTACAGGAAGAGAACAGGCATACTGTTGTGAAAAAGATCAGCTGGCTTTGGTAGGAACCGCTGAAGTTCCTCTTACAAGTTATTATGCTAAAGAAGTGCTGGATGAAAAAGATTTACCTATTAAGTTCTTTGCTCAAAGTTCTTGTTTTAGAAGGGAAGCTGGAACTTACGGAAAAGATACTCAAGGTCTTTATAGAGTTCATCAATTTCAAAAAATTGAACAGGTAATTATCGGAGAAAATAGTCGGGAAGCTTCTGAAAAATATCATGAAGAAATTCTATCTAACTCTGAAGGAATCCTGCAGGATTTTGGAATTCCTTATAGAGTGGTTTATGTTTGTACTGGAGATTTAGGTCAAGGACAACTTAGAAAACACGATATCGAAGCCTGGATGCCTTCCAGAAATAATTATGGAGAAACCCATAGTTGTTCTTCTTTCCATGAATTTCAAGCAAGAAGATTAAAGTTAAGATATAAAGGTAAAGATCAAAAGATGCATTTTTGCCATACTTTAAATAATACCGCTATTGCAAGTCCTAGAATTTTAATTCCTCTGATTGAAAATAATCAAAACGCTGATGGATCTATAACAATACCTGAATGTTTGAGAAAATATATGGGTGGAAAAGAAAAGATAGGGTAGCTGTTTTTGTTTTGATTAGGGGGGGATCAGTAAAAGGTTAGATTTGGCTGATCTAATTTAAGGTTGCTGAAATTAAGGAAAGAATCAACAGAATGCCTGTAGTATACAACGCTTTAAGTCAAGTTTGTTATCTTGTTGTTTTTGTTTTTCTGTTTATCGCAATGGTTGAATTTTCATTGTGGTGGATGCTCTATAAGTTTAGACATCCAGCTTTTTTTGCTGTGGTGTTATTGATTGGAGGTCTTGGAGCTTATCTTCTTCTTCCTGGAGGTGCTTCGGATGCTAAGATGATAAACTACCTTATAAGTGGGGTAGGTGTGTCTTTAGCTGTAGGAGTGTTTTTTAAGTATCTTGTCAAAGGAGCTTATAAAGTGGCTATGATGATGCTTGCTCCTGCTTTTATAGTTATAGCTGCGGTTGTTATATATCCTTTCTTTTTTGAACTTAGACTATCTTTTGCAGATCTGAATCTATATACAATTAACGGATGGTTGTCGGGAACTCCTCTAAGCTGGGTAGGGTTTAAAAACTTTGTTCATGTATTTACCCAATCACCGTTACAGACCGTGGGATTTTTTGGACTGTTTTTTAGAACTATTATATGGACTGTTATAAATGTAGTGTTCCATGTTGGGTTTGGAGTTATTCTAGCTCTACTACTAAATAGAAATGTTAAGTGGAAAGGACTTTATAGAACTATTCTTATTATTCCATGGGCTGTTCCTCAAGTTGTTATAGTACTTGCTCTACGTGGGGAATTTCATCCTCAATTTGGTGTGTTTAATCAGATTCTAGGAATGTTTGGAATACCTGCTATTAGTTGGTGGTCAGATCCTACTGCTGTGTTTGCCTCGTGTTGTTTGGTAAATATCTGGCTTGGGATTCCTTTTATGATGATTGTACTTCTAGGTGGACTTCAAGCAATTCCTAAATCTTATTATGAAGCAGCTTCTATTGATGGAGCTTCATCCTGGCAACAGTTTTGGAAGATAACAGTTCCTCTTTTAAGACCGGTGGTAGTACCAAGTGTAACACTCGGTACTATTTGGACATTTAATAATATA
>CACXFL010000076.1 GCA_902766925.1 uncultured bacterium
AGAGTTAGAACTATTAATATCTGAGGCACCTAAGGTAAACCTAGCGTACGAAGAAGGAATAAAAGACAATTCCTCTACACTAGAACGACGAGGAACATTAGGATGATCTTCCATTAATTTAAAAAGACTAACACAATCTGTTACAGCAAATAAAGAGGATGCATGAGTTTCTAGTATTAAAAAAATTAATAGTTTTGAAACATATCTCATATCTTTTCCTCAAGACAAAATCTAATTATAAATTACTGCTTGATATGTGCTATATTTTAGGTATTAGTACCGGTTTACTGCATATCTATATTTTTTATTATTTACTATAATGATAATAAAAGACTTTTTATATCTAACAAATCATCCTATATAAAAAGTCTTTATTATTCTAATTATTATAATCTTTTTAATTCAGGTTTAATCCTCTAACTTTTACCTTAGGATCTATTAGGCTAATAAGTTTAAAGAAATACTGAACAGAACTATCAGCGAATGAACTTGCCTGAAGCTTTACTTTATATGAGCTACCTGGTTCTTGTTTGGTTGTTGATAGAGGGTAAGATAGTTTGGAATAATCTTTAGTTCTAGGATCCATAACATAACCTGACATAGTTCCTGCAGTTAAACCAACAAATTCATTCTTATCATTAAATATAGGAGATCCAAAATCTTTTACACCTTTATTAGATACTACCATAGGATCACTAGTATTGGCTTCTAGAATTACCTGATAGAAGGTAGAGTTTTTATCGGTTATCCTATCTGAAATAATCAAACTTCCTTTATCTGTAAAATCAGAAAAACCAAGTTTTGAAGGAGTAATTCCTAAGAAAGTTCCTTCAGGAAATCTCACAAGTGCTACATCCACATTGGAAGCAGATTTACCATTAGCAATTTGTTTTAAGTAGCTCGGATTAATATAATAAGCAACAGAATGGTACAGCTTATCTTCTATCCTAGCTTCAATTCTATCTCCAGGAGCAAGATTTCTAAGACATTGAGCAGAAGTAATTAAGATGTTAGAAGCCACTATAGTAGCACTACATTTATCTTGGTTTACCCAATAAGGTTTAAAAATATTATCCACATCACTACCAAAATCATAAGTATTTACCCCAGAGAATAAAGACAAAGAAAACATCATAATTATATTTTTTAAAACTGTAACTCTATCTGAACGAAGCTTCTTCTCTTTTGCAATAACGTGATAAGACTTATATTTACGAGTATCTTTTGGAAGATCTATATAATAAAGAATATCAATCAACTTATTTATTTTATCATCTTCACTATCTATATCATATTCATCAGTAATCGTACTCCAATCAGTAAAACTAAAAGATCTTCCACTGGCCTCATCTTCTTCATATAACTGACCTAACTGTTTTACCGATTTTGAATTAAGTACCTGAGTAAATATCTTCATAAAATCCATCCACCTATTATTTGGAGAATAGGATTTAGTAGGAACTATCTTTTCTGAGATATAATTATATTCATCAGAATCATCTATTGAAAACCATCTGTAATACTGAGATGTTTCATACATCTCAAATATTTTAGAAAAGATTTCATCTTTTATACCCACTAAAGAAGTATCTTTTTTTACTCCATTTCCCAAAACGATATTATTACCATGTTCAAAAGCAAACACCAAACGATAAAACAACTGCTCTAGTACCACAGGATCTCTATCATTAATAATTTGTCTTTTAAAAATACGAGAAACATCGTGTTGTGTTTTTATATTAATTACAGATCCAACCGAAAGATCTGACTTACCGGTACCTTCTAAGGTTGAACTATGGGTACTAGTTAATAATGGTTGATTAAAAAAGCCTGGACAAATAGCAGCATAAACTTGAGAGAAGCTCAAACATAAAAACACAGACACAACAGTGATATTTAAATGGCCTAACATCATATTCTCCTAATAAAAACCTTAGAATCCAATATATTAACACTATACCTCTAAGTCGTACTATATATTCCTGATGTAGACAAGTTAGATTTTTCCCTTCAATCTAAAACTTAATCAGTATTAGTTAACTTTAGATTCATATTCTGATTTTAAAAATAAATAATTGATACTTTAAAAATAAAAGGATCTAAACAATTATCCCATACAGTGGCTGACTTGTAGCTTACTTAAGTGTGAGTATAGTATCTATTCTATTTCCTTTTTAAACCATTAATTTCTACTCTAGAATCATGTGCTAGTACATCTTCTATAAAATCCTTACTATCTTTCAACAAGGGTCCATCAGTACTAGTACCTTCATCAGATGCTCCTCCACTTACAATAGCAACAACTCTACCCTTAATACTATATATAGGAGATCCTGAATCTCCGTGTTGAACTCCCTTATACGATTCCCAACTCGTATAAGTTTTACTTGCTAAATCCACAGGTTCACCATAAGGTCCAATATGTTTTCTAAACTGCTCACTTATTTGCTCGTCGTTTAAATTCTTTATTACTTCAGTTAGTCTATCCTTCCAAGCTTTTTTATCAATCCCTTTATCATCCACTCCATCTTCTTTCAGAGCTCTTATATTTAAATAGACTTCAGGATCATATTTAATTTGTGTACCTTTTATACCTAAAAAAACTTTTCTAACATTAGGAGTAGCTTTAGTCGTAGCTATGACAACTTTTTTACTTCCATCCGAAAAACTAATTTTAGCATATGGCATATTTCTAAATGTTCCTTCAGGAAACCTAACAATAGCTACATCATTACTTACCGCATTGTTTTCATAATACTTGGGATCTATGTAAACACCAACTGATTCAGCTAATTTAGATCCAACTATAATTTTTATAAATCCAAGAGGACCTAATTTTTCTACACAGTGAGCAGCTGTTAACATCGTATTTGCTGATACAATAACTCCACTACATCCTGATATAATTTTATCCACATTTCCTTTATTTTGATATTTGTCCTCAAATAATCCAATTCGTAGATTTTTTCTTTTCAGAGCAAACATATATACCATCTTTTTAACTACTATCTTAACCTCATTATATATATTCTCCATATTCATTAGTTGTTGAGAACTAGTGGTAAAAATAAGATTTCCTTGATGATAAAAATATGTATTAAATACATTCGAAATTCTTGCTATCATCGATACAAAAATTTCAGAAAGATCTGTGTTTTTAGTTCTATTTAAAAGAATCTGAATCAGTGTATCAAATAACTGTTCAGTTTCAGGATGAGACGCATCATTTTCAAACTCATAACTCCAATCCCAAGGATCAAAAACAACCTTATTTTTTACAAGATGATCTACTATATTTTGTATTCTTGGTGATCTCAGAAGAGCCTCAAAAGCCCTCATAAACTCTTCCCAATCAGAACTATTTTTCTGATTATTCTTCTCTACAACTTTATCTTCACTAATATCTTTACTTGTACCATCCTTTACAAAAGATGTCTTAAACATCTTGGATCCTTGGTACATAGCTATCATATTTCGTAGTATCATATGTCTTATAAAATTTCTAAGTTCTTCTAATTTCTTTTTATCTTGTTCTCCATGAGTAAGTCTAACCTTATTTATATTTTTAAAAAAATGTAGAGAGTATCCAAAGGACTCAATCACTTCATAGTATAAATTTTCAAGCCTTTGAAGTTCCGTATCACCAGATAGATCCAAATCGTCTCTAATTTTTCTTACAGTTATATAATTTATTACAGATTGAAGTGGAGGATATAAAAATTCAAGCATCTGTCCTAAGTTTTGAGGAACAACTCTCAGGCCTAAAAAATCTCGAAGACTATTTCTATTATTACTGCTGTTTTGAATATCAGCGTAATTATCATCAACCTGTAAACTTTGTTTAGAACTAACTACACACAATGTTTTATTTTCAATATGTATTAACTTCGAAACATCCATTTTTGTACCTTGATATCTAACGCTTCTAATAGAATCGCTACTTAGTTTTCCAGGAAAAACAATAATCATATCATTAGGTGTATAAATCAAAGCTTCATTTTTACTTACCGAAGCTTTCTTTCCTCTACCATTACTAATATTTACATCTACTTTAACTACAGGATACAAAACCTCGGAATGTCCATTGAAACTAGTAATATTCCGTTATAGAAACATCTAATCATCTTCTTTTCTATCTTTATATTAAACATCTATATCTAAATTACTCTTGATTTATTCCTCTTATTTTTACCTTAGGATCTATTCTAATTACTTCATTAATAAAATCCATGTTAAGAGCTATTGGAGAAAAGAAATTATCACCACCACTTAAAATTCCAACTATCTCATCGTCCTCGTTAAATAAAGCTGATCCAGAATCTCCAGGACGAGATGATTCATATGATTTATATGAATAATAACCAGGATATTTCTCAGGATGATCCAAATAATCTCTAGGAAAATTCTCTTTGTTTTCTAAATCCATCAAAATAACTCTTCTTTTATAATCATCACCTTGGGTACCTACCATAATTCCAGATTCAAATTTTCCCTTTGGATTAACTTTAGAAGGAAATATATCTTTG
>CACXFL010000077.1 GCA_902766925.1 uncultured bacterium
GACTTTTTTTATAACCCCTCAAATAACTAGCTGTAATTATTGTAAATATTATCATATGTAGCCACTTCTACTAGATCAGGACTAGACTTCTTTATTTTTACTGCCTTTTATCCTAAGACTTTTAAGGTATTCTTTTTGATCAGCTGTTATTCTATAACTCTCTACAGCCTTTTGAATGGTTTTAGAGTGAGTCCAGCTATCTAGTTTTTTATCTTCGATATAACTAACTACTGCCTTGTACTGTTTAGCTAAAGCTGTAGCAAAATACCAAGCTCTCATCATATTGATGTAGTATTCATCTGATTTTATTCCGGCTACAAGCTTTGGATAGCTAGGATCAAAATCTTCATCAAGGAAATGTTCCATAAGCATTCCAATACCAAAGCGTTTCGTATATACCTTGTTGGAGTGGATCCATTCTTTTATCTTTTTAATCAGACTCATCTTATTTTTCTTAAATACCTTGGGAGACATCTGATCGCAAGTTGCCCAATTATCTACATATGGAAGAAAACGACATACTTCTTTCATACAAAGATCAAAATCTTTTATCTCAGAAATAATAAAAGCATGAAGCTGATTTTCATCAAAATACTTGTGGGGAAGATCCGATAAAAATTCTCCGATGTTTTCTTCTTTTAAAAGGTTTTTAGCTAGCTTTCTTAGTTCTGGGGTTCTAACCCCTATAATGGAGCTTGGTTTAATACCTGGAATTAATTTAGCCTGAAAATCACGATACTGAGTGTCTTGAAGACTGGATAAGTATTTTCTTATCTTAATTTTCAGACTCATACATTACTACTCCTCGTATCTAAAAAAACTCAATATCCCAACATATCCTGAAATCCTCTCTATTATAATGATTAATCCATATTCAAAATCAAGATAAAAATACTGCAGTTAAATGGAGTAATTCTAATATTAACAAGGTCTAAAAATAAAAGAAGTGTATATTTTATAAACAGATCCTGGTTGAATACAGCTGATCTACTCCTGATACAGTTAAATCCATGTTTTAGAGAGGGGTAGGTAAATAAAATCATGGTTTTATCTTTTTTTATAGTGTACATTGTTGGTTTGTTTGAAAGGTTATTAAGTTTAAATGCAAAGATCTACATAGTGGTATCCATGATGAATATTTCAACCAGAATGTCGTGTTTAAAACCTTCAGCTACTGTAAGTCTAAATGAAAAAGTAGCTCGTCTAAAAAAAGAAGGTAAAAGTATTATAAACCTTGTAATAGGAGAACCTGATTATCCTACTCCTTCTATTATTGTTGAAGAAGGTATAAAAGCCTTGAAGGAAGGAAAAACAAAGTACGGAGCCAGTGGTGGAGGAACTCTTTTAAAAAATGCAATTCTGGATAAAGTGCAACGAGAAAATAATCTAAATTATACCTTAGATGAAGTAGTAGCTGGTATTGGTGGAAAAGAAATACTGTTTCATATCTTTTTATCTATATTAGATCCTGAAGATGAAGCCCTTATCTTTACTCCTTACTGGTTATCATACAAGGCCCATGTAGAACTTAGTGGTGCTAAATTAGTGGAAGTACCTTTGGATTTTTCCGATGGACATGTAAGTATTGATATAGATAAAATAGATTCTTATTTTACCCCTAGAACTAAATGTGTAATTTTAAATTCTCCAAATAACCCTGGAGGATATGCTTTTTCTAAAGATAATCTAGAAAAACTTGGCAGATACCTTTTAAGTAAAAATGTATGGATTGTTTCAGATGAAATATATGAGTATTTCTCTTTTGATAGAGAACATCACTCTATACTAAACGTTGTTCCAGAGCTTCAAGATAGAACTATCATTGTAAATGGAATGTCTAAAAGCTTTTCTATGACCGGATGGAGAGTAGGATATGCTCTTGGACCTAGATCTGTGATCTCTAAGGTTAAAAGTCTAGAGTCTCAATCTTCTACCTGTATCCCTGGATTTATAGAACAGGCTTCTTCACTTGCTCTAAAGCATGGAAAAGAACTTGTTCAAACTCAACTTCAAACTATGAAAATGCGACGTGATTTTATGGTAGAACAGCTGTCTTCCATTAAAAACCTTGGTTTTATACGTCCTCAAGGAGCTTTTTACATGTTTTTAAATGTGTCCCATTGGTATAGCTCAGATAAAAAAGATAGTTTGAGTTTCTGTGAGTATCTACTATCTGGCTCGGGAGTAGCTGTGGTACCTGGGGTTGTATTTGGAAAAGATGAATATGTAAGGTTGTCTTATGCAGCATCTAAAGCTGATCTAGAAGAAGCTGTAGTAAGACTTAAAAAAGTGTTAGTATAGACAGACAGACTGGATTGAAGTTTAAAATAGAGTTTTTTGTATTTATATAGAAAAAGGAAATAGTAATGAAAACTGAAGCACTTTTGAAGTTGGAACAAAGTATTGGAGAACTAAAAAAAGAATTTATCTCAAAAATAGAATCAGGAGCCCAAAAGGTAGATAGTATCCGTGTTGAATATATGGGAAAGAAAGGAAGACTCACTTCCCTTCTTGAAACTTTGGTATCCCTACCTAAAGAAGAAAAACCAGAAGGTGGAAAACTAGTTACTGGTTTTAGAACCTTTATTTCTGAAAAAATAGAAGAACTTAAAAAGAATGCTCAAAGTTCTAACATCTCAAAACTTCTATCAGACTCTTGTGTGGATGTATCCTTGCCTGTAGATAGTAATAAAGGGTCCCTGCATCCTATAATGCATATGAAACAAGAGATAATTGAAGCTTTCCATAAGTTAGGATTTTCTTACTGTGATGGACCGGAAGTTGATTTTGATTTCTATAATTTTCAAGCACTAAACTTTAGCCCAGATCATCCAGCTCGTGATATGCAAGATACTTTCTTTGTAGATGATAAGAGTGCGTCGGAGCCCGTACTACTTAGAACCCATACTTCTAATATTCAAATTCATACGATGCTTGATAGAACTCCTCCTATTAAAATATTTGCTCCAGGAAGAACCTTTAGATGTGACTCGGATGTAACTCATACTCCTATGTTTCATCAGGTAGAAGCCCTGATGATAGATCAGGCTATCTCTTTTGCTGATATGAAAGGGATAATCCTTTGGTTCTTAAGAGAAATATTCGGTCAGGATGTTACTATTAGACTTCGTCCTAGTTATTTCCCATTTGTAGAACCTGGAGGGGAAGTAGATATGCGTTGTGTAAGATGTAAGGGAGAAGGATGTAATATCTGTAAAGGAACTGGATGGTTGGAAATTGCAGGATGTGGAATGGTTCATCCAAACGTACTAGAAGCTGTAGGTTATGATAGTGAAAGATATATGGGATTTGCTTTTGGATTTGGTATAGATCGTATGGCAATGCTTAAATACGATATTTCTGATAGTAGAATGTTCTACGAAGGAGATAAAAACTTTTTGTCTCAATTTCCTATATTTTTAAAATAATCACCTGATATTAGATTTAGATATAAAAAAAGGTTAAGAGGTATATATGAAAATTTCTAAAAAATGGTTACTAGATTATGTAGATGCTAGTTCTCTTTCAGATGAAGATATCGCTCGTATCCTTACTGATGTAGGTCTAGAAGTAGAAGGAATGGAAAGATCTCAAGCGGTAACAGAAAAGGTTGTAGTTGGTAAAATAGTTTCTGCTCGTCCTCATGAAGAATCAGATCATCTAAGAGTTTGTGAAGTAAATGTTGGAACTGAGGTGTTACAAATTGTTTGTGGTGCTCCGAATGCAAGAGAAGGAATCTACGTATGTGTAGCTACTGTTGGAGCTGTACTTCCAGGGGATTTTAAGATTAAAGCCTCTAAGATAAGAGGAGTTAAATCTTTTGGAATGATGTGTTCTGAAACAGAACTTGAAATAGGTACAGATGATTCTGGTATCATTGAACTTGAAACTAAGGTGCCTGGAATTGATGAAACTTATCTTGGACGTTCGGTATCTGATGTTTTAGGATTATCTGATACTGTTTTTGAACTTAACGTTACTCCTAACAGATCTGATTGTCTTGGTCATGTTGGAGTAGGAAGAGAGCTAGCTTCTCAGCTTAAAAAAACAGTAACTCTTCCAAAAGTTAGTGAAGAAGTTTTTTGCTCGGAAGATTCATCTAATAAAATTAAAATCGAAGTTAAAAATGAACCAGATACTACACTTTCATCTGTATTTTGTGGAATGTATATTGAAGGAATTTCAAACTGTCAGTCTCCTAAATGGATGAAAGAAAGATTAGAGAGTGCTGGGGTGAGATCCATAAATCTAATGGTAGATATTACAAACTTTGTAATGCTTGAATACTCTCAACCAATTCATGCATATGATTGTAGTAGTATAGAAGATAATACCTTGATAGTAAGACGTGCCGAAGAGGGTGAAAAACTTCAAACTTTAGATGGAAAAGATCATCTTCTTACTACCCAAGATATAGTAATAGCAGATACCAAAAAGGTGGTAGGACTTGCTGGAGTTATGGGAGGAGCCTGCTCTGAGATAAAAGATACTACCAGTAATGTAATTATAGAAGTAGCTCA
>CACXFL010000078.1 GCA_902766925.1 uncultured bacterium
ATTTTCTGAGAGGTATTTTTCAAGACCAAATATATCGTTATTTATAATTTTATTTATTGTAATTTTTAAAAACTGTGTAGTCCATTCGGAAGAGATGTATGAAGCTATGACATGGTTTAACAGTATATCTTCTTCTCCTTTTAACATGGTGGAGTATTGAAGAATTGGCAGAGAAGTTACAAGAATAGTTAGAGTGTGTTTATTTTTTTTTGCAAGATGGAGCAGTTCCCAAGAAGGGGTATCTGTAACAAATATTCTTATTGAATTAGTTTCTAATAAAATATTTTTAGCTGTTTCAAAATCACTGGTTTTCTCACAATTTTTTTCATTGAGGTTAATATCTTTAAAGGAAGGAAGAGAATTTTTCTCCTCTTCATAAAACAAAAATTGAAGCATTATGACTCCTTATGATAAATATAGGTGTTTTTATTATATTACGAATTAAGAGTGTTTTCAAATCTTTGAAAATAGGGGTGAATCAGTTGTGTTTAAAAGATAAATTTGATATTTTTTTAATTTTTACCAATCTAGTAATTTAATAATTGCGATTTTAAATTTTGGTTTTGATTTCTTTTCGTATTGTAACGAATAGATAACTAAGATATAGATATTTTTTAAAAAAGCAAAAACAGTGATTGAATTTTAATAGAATGCTTAGTAAAATTTTAAGTGTGTTGTATTTACATAATGGAGTTAGATTCTTTTAGCGGTAGTGAAATCTGATAGGGATACAGTTAACTATTTATTTACAGGAGGTTTAAATGCCTATTCTAGGTGAAATTTCAGGTGCTTTTGCTAGGGGTGGTTGGTTGGTTATGAGTTGTATCTCAGGGGTACTTCTTGTTTCTTTAGGAATCATGATATATAGATTTTTGAAGATCAGCCAGTACAGTATTTCTAACAGCAGTGCTTTTATGGTTGCTATTCAAAAGATGATTATGAATAACTCTATAGAAAACGCTATCAGACTATGTAAGAAGACTAAACCTAAACTTCTTCCTGATATATTGGCTGAAGGTTTAAAAAGAGCTAACGAATCACCTGAAGAAGTAGCTAATGCTTTAGATCATGCACTTTTAAAGAATATGCCTAAAGTGACTGGAGCAACTCCTTTTTTAGCAACTACTGCAAACGTAGCTACTCTGTTTGGACTTTTAGGAACTTTGTTTGGACTGATGAAATCATTCGGAGCTTTGGCTAATGCTTCCGGGGATCGAAAGTCTGCTATTTTGGCTCACGGTATTTCAGAAGCTTTAACAGCTACCTCCTTTGGACTTGGAACAGCTTTGTTCTGCATGTTAGGATTTGGTGTACTTAACCTCATGCAAAAATCATTGGCTGATGATATTCAACAAAATACAGCTAAATTAACAGATTTACTATATACACGTAGTGTTAAGATTAAAGCTGACTAGTTAGAATGTTTGACAAAGTAGCATAGTAGGAATATGGAAGTTAACCTTCTTTTTTAGGAAGAAATGAGATGGCTAGAAGAAAAAGAAAAAGTAGTGGTGTTGAGTATCAGGATATAGAACTTAACATTATGCCTTTTATTGATGTGTTTTCTATATTGAATATCTTTTTGTTGGTATCAGCTAGTTTCCTCTCTATTGGGGTAATAAAGGTACAGGTTCCTTTCTTTACAAATGCTCCTGTTCCTCCAGAGAAGGCTAAAAGATCTTTGTCTATTAACGTAGATATCGAAAAGACAAAGATTGAACTTAAGACTTCGTATTCTCAACCACCTATAAATGAAAAGATTAAAAAATTTGATAATAACGAAGCAGGACTTAAAGATCTTCATACTGAGCTTGTAAGTATACGTAATCAAAATCCGGATACAGATCTTGTTACTGTATTTAGTGAAGATGATGTAACCTATGAAGAAATTACGAAGTTATTGGACGCTATTAAGATCAGACTACCGTCCGATCCTGCGTTTGCTAATAAGGCTGATGAAGATGATAGTGAGGTAGAGAAGATGAAGTTAGAAGGAATGCTCTACCCGAAAGTTGTTATGGGAAGTGTGATACTGTAATTTAAAAAGGTATTTATCTTAGGATAAATTATATTGGGAGGAGTTGTGGCTTCTTTTGAGAATAAAAGTAGTGATTCCATTAGTTTGAACCTGACCCCTATGTTGGATGTGTTCTCTATTTTGGTAACTTTCTTGTTGATGACTTATTCTACAGATCCTGTATCCCATAGTACAAGAGAGGATATTGCTCTTCCTATGTCTTCCACTATTGCGGTACTTGATGAAATTCCTGCAGTTTCTGTTACCAAGAAAGAGTTGTGGCTTAATGATAATAAAATCACTGATGTTATCGGAGGAGACGTTCCTGAAACTGATAGACATCAGGGAGCTATAATGCCTTTGTATAAGGAGTTGGTAAAGATTAAAGAAGTTAATGATAGGGTACTTGAATCATTGGATCCTTCAAGTAAGAATAAGAAAAGTAAGAAAGGGACTCTAACTATGGAAATGGACTCAGGACATAATTTTAAATTGATGAAAAGAATTATGCTTTCTGGTCAACAGGCAGAGTTTTTAACTTTCAAACTGGTTGTAAGTAAACCGGTTGAATAGAGCTTCTTAGGTAATTGGTTTTGTTTTTGTCCGAGATAGAGAGGGATGTTTGCGAGGAATAAGAATGAGTGTGAGTCAAAAATTTAGGATTTTTGTTCTATCTTTTGTAATGCTTAGTATAGCTCCTTCTTTGTTGTACGGTATTGCTAGTAATGA
>CACXFL010000079.1 GCA_902766925.1 uncultured bacterium
ACATTATTTTGCTCCTTATATCGATGAAGGATCTAAAAAATTAGGACTGACAAGGTCTGATTTTATTGAAAAAATTAAAACATGGTATGATGGATATAGATTCTCTAGAAAAGATCTTAATGTATATAATCCTTCCAGCATAAATAAATTCTTTGAATCTGAAAGTTATAATTTTGACTCCTTCTGGATTTCTACTGGAACCTCTGAGTTTTTAATAAAACTACTATCAAAACCTGAGTATTCTGACTTTGACCTTCAAAAAAAGTTAGAAACTGGATTTATTAATTTTTTACAAAACAATATCCTTACCATATACAACATAGATCCTATAGTTCTTCTGTATCAGTCAGGGTATCTAACAATTAAAGATTATGATCCTCAAAACTCCTCATATAAATTAGGATTTCCAAATCTAGAGGTAAAAGAAGCTTTTATTTCTTATCTATCTGAGATTTTATTGAATATTACCCCCATCAACCTTTCAACTTATGAGAAAGTACCCCAGTCCTTAGTTAATAACGATCCAGATGCTTTTATTGAAGAAATTTCTAAATTTTTTACAACAATATCAACTAATCCTCAACCTTACAGAGAAAATGCTTTTATGGTTGGTGTACTAGCTCTCCTTTATATATCAAAAGATCTATGGGTAGATAGTGAGACTCCAACCCATTTAGGAAGAGCTGATATTACAGTAAGAAACCATGATACAGTTTATGTAATAGAGATTAAAGTGGATAAAGAAAAAGGAGCTGCTCTTAAACAAATTGAAGATAAAGAGTATGTAAAAAAATTTACTTCCTACCATAAATATGATTCATACTCGATTGTTGCCATAGGTATTAATTTTAATTCTAAAACCAGACAGATTATAGATGCTGGACACAGGACTATAAGATAAAGTCAAAAGGAAACTTCTTTGGTATCTTATTTGCCCTCTGTTAAATAGGTACTAAGTATAAAAAATCGGACCATATATGTGTATGATCCGATTTATTGTTTATATTAAAAGAGGACAATGTTTTTATTTAAATTGTTATTTTATCTAAGAAAGCTAAGCTTATTTATTTAGTTGCCAACATCTTCTTACATTCATATATTCGTTCATAAGTTTAGAATGATCAAATTCAAATGAATTCATTCCATCGATACATTCTGAGTTGTTTTGTAGACATTTTCCAATACTAACTACATCTTGACTAAATTGTTTAGCTAAAGTATTCAAAGCTTTATATTCAGATTGACATATACTGTTAACATCTGAATTCTGTTTACTATTATTATTGTTGTTATTACCATTACCTTCTGTTGGATCACAGTCTATGTTAATACCACAAATTGTAGTGTTATTAGCTTTAGCCCAGGAGGCAAACCAATCTTGAGCTCTTTTTACATCTGTTCTATTGAGATAAGAGTTAGCTCCACCTACACGAGAGTTAATACCAACTATCCAATGATGTTCTGCTTTGGTTCTATCTTTTATTGGATAGAATGCAGGTCCTCCAGAATCTCCAGGTCCTAGATATACACTGTTATTATTAGTAATAAATTGAATATCATCTATGGAAGCTATCTTGGTATTTCCCCAGTAGTGTATTCCGGAATTAGGTTGACCAAAACCAGTAAGAGTCATTCCATCTCCTACCTTTAGAGTTTCTCCCTTACCAATAGAAGCCATGGTGTTTCCCATTTTAATGGCTGGAGAAAATTTACATAAAACATAATCGTTATTATAGGTTGGAGTGGTGTATTGAGGATGTCTTGTACAGGTTCCTGAATGTTGTGTTCCTGTAGGTTTATAGGTAAAAGATACCGAAGATCCTGTAGTTCTACAATGAGCTGCAGTGATAACAGTTTCAGGTCCTACAACAGTTGCTGTACAGTTACTGATATAAACTACTTCTTCAAGTTCTCCTGCCTTTACTTTAGTTCCGTTATATACAAGACCAAAACTTGATTGTGATTCGTTTCCATAGGTAGCTTCTTCTTCTAATTCCCATGAAAGAAGAGAAGTACTAAATAGTAAACCCAAAGTACCAATTAACAGGTAGATATTTTTCATAAATCCTCCACGATTTAATTCTTTGCCAAACATCCAAAAACCTCATCGGGGAGTTTTAAAAAAAATTAAGTTTTTTTATAAAAAAAATTAATAATATTTTAATTTTCAAAATATTATTCTAAAATTTTTCTATAAATCTGTTTTTTAAAAAGCTACCTTACAAGTAGCTGTAAATTAATTTGAGGATCCTACCATGGATAATAAAAAAGAATATGTAATACTTATATACGGAGGCCAGTCTACTGAACATGATGTATCTAGAAGAAGTGCTTACACAATTTATAAAAATCTAGATCTTACCAAGTATAACTGTATACTTATAGGTATTGATGAATCTGGAATGTGGTGGCTTCAACCCGACTCTTCTAGAGTAGAAAATCCTGCCTCTTCTACCCTACTTATACTAAAGGATAAAAGAATCGATCCTGGATACCTACTCCAATACCAAGATAACTCCGTGGTATTTTCTATTATTCACGGACATGGTGGAGAAGATGGACTGATTCAAGGACTACTTGAATGTTTAAATATGGCTTATGTAGGTTCTGGGTGTATGGGATCTGCTATCGGAATGGATAAGTTAATTTCTAAAAAGTTAGTAGAACATGCTGGGATTAGAGTAGTTCCTTACTCGGAGTTAAACTATTATGATTGGACTCACTCGGATCAATCTCAGATTTTGGATAGTATAGTCAATCATCTGAAAGGTTTTTCAATGTTTATAAAACCAGCTTGTCAGGGAAGTTCCGTAGGAATCAGTAAGGTTTCTTCCACCAAAGAGTTAAAATCAGGGATAGATGAAGCTTTTAAATACGATAGTAAACTTCTTATTGAAAAAGCTTTCAGAGTTAGGGAGATTGAGTGTGCTGTTCTTGGAGGAGATGAACCTAAAAGTTCTGTTCCTGGAGAAATTATCACTGAGGTAGGTTTTTATGATTATGATGCTAAATATAAAACTGATACCTCTATTATAAAAGTTCCTGCAGATCTTTTGCAATCTGATGTTAAGGAACTAAAATCCATGGCTGTAACCATATTTAAAACACTAAACCTATACGGAATGAGTAGGGTAGATTTTTTCTTTAATAAAGATGATGGACTTTATTATTTTAATGAAGTTAATACTGTTCCTGGTTTTACAAGTATTTCTCAATATCCAAAGTTATGGGACTATGAGGGAATTCCTATCCATAAACTAATAGATCAACTCATTCAACTTGGAAAATCTAGATACCTTGATAGTAAGAGAATTACAAAGTCTTATAATTCTTAATATGGTTATAGGTATAACTCGAGTTTTAGATATTTTGATAAATTCCTCTAATGTAGTTTGGCTGTTTCGTGTTATTATAAGAGAGGTTGTACTAGACTAACTGTAGTAGCTTGATTGGATAACATATGGATTTAAATTCTTTTATACAAGGATCTGGGTTGAAAGTTTTATCAATGGCAAAACTTTCTGAGGTAGAATCTTCT
Source organism: uncultured bacterium (assembly GCA_902766925.1). Classification (GTDB taxonomy): domain Bacteria; phylum Bdellovibrionota_B; class Oligoflexia; order Oligoflexales; family CACXFL01; genus CACXFL01. The sequence continues at coordinate 3,539 of CACXFL010000079.1, forward strand.
ATTGTTTTCTACTTTTTAAACTGTGCTTTTTCAGGACTTGAAGAGCTTATTATCTCAGATGAGAGACTCTCTTCTCTTATAGGTTCTGATCCTGAAAGTACTCAAAAAGCTTTAAGCTCTTTGATATCAAAACATATCATAAGAATTAGAGGAGCTAAGGATTCTTGTATGTTATCCATTGAATATGATATTTCTAAATGGACTATTACAGGAACTTCTATTTCAGCTTCAAGGGAAGCTGTAATCTATCCTTTTAGATCTAAGGGGGGAGCTAACTTAAAAGTAATAAGTTCTCCACAGGATGATCAAAAGGAAGATATTCCTATCTTCGATCAGATCTATACTAGTTTTACTGAAGGTAAAAATATTGAAGATCCCGATCAGATATCTAAGATAAAAGATGATATAAAGCTTTTGCTTTCTACCTATCCTCCGGATCAAGTGTTGGCACTGGTGAGGTATTTTAAACACAAACTTCCTTCCCTGAGCCTTCTTGCAAGTGCCTGGTCTCATTTTATAGAAATATATGAAATTCAAACTCAAACTGTAGATATGAACCAAGCTAAAAAACAACAAGCCGAACTCGATAAAAAATTAAAAGATAAGGTATCTTCTCTTCTATCTCCAAATAGTTCATTACCTTTACAACAAGAAGAAATCTCAGTACTTGAAATGATTCTAAACCATAAATTTCCTAGAAGGCAACTCTATTGGGCATATCAGGCTAGATCTAATTACCCTAACCTTAAAAATTTCCTAGAAGAAAATAAAGGACTTATGCTTGCTGTAACAAATAGTGGAAAAACCTTGAAACCTTAACCAAAAAAGTAGTTATTATTTTTTAAACTTAGATTTAACGTGTTGATAATAATCAGCACGTCTTAAATGCTCATCATAATAACTAAGACTCCCTGGATCTTGAGTGTATTTTCTAGCTTTAGAAAAACAATACATCGCTTTAGAGTATTCTCCAAGAACCATAAATTTAGCGGCTACCATCTTATAAAATTCTTCATAGAAAGAATCCATAAGATCCTTTCTTGTAGGTTTTAAAAGCATCAATGATAGAACTTCTCCTGTAAGTACAGCCTGTTCTTCCTTAGAAGGAGATGGATTTTTAACTCTAAGGTATGAGAAAATCCAATCTTCATTAGCCCTATATTCTGGAATTTTTCCCCATCCTGCCAAATATTTTCTCCACTTTAATTTAGTGGTATTATCTATTGGTAAAGATTCCACTACCCTTCTTGTAGTGATACTTCTTAGGTTTTGATTAGGAATTTTAAGACCTAGTTCTTTTAATTTAGTATCTACGTTTTCAAGTTCTTGAATACTTTCATCTACTTTACTGGATATTCTTAAAATATCAGATCTTAAAATTCTAAGATCTACATCCTCTAGGTTTTCAATCTTTTGTTCTGGATTTATAACCTTATAATCTGAGTCAAATTCTTTAAGTAAAGATTCTACTTTTACCGGAGTAGTTCCACGATCTCTGGTTAGCTGCCAGGCTTGTTGATTATATGATCTAAAAAATGCATAAGGATCCCCTGGATCCAAGGCTCTTCTCCAAGACCAGTACTCGGTTTTATAGTCCCAATCTAGGGGTTGACGAAGCCTTAAAAACAAGGTGTCTCTCAGCTGTCTATAATCATATTTAGTGTGAGGACATTTTTCTTCTAGTACTCCCTTATGCTTTAAAATATTCTGGGATATAAGAGTGTACTCTTTTTCATTAAAGTTTTTTAGAACCTCTTTTTTCCACTCTGAAATTACAACATTTGATTTATCTAAAAATACCTTATCCCATACCTTACCAGAGTAGAGTTCTTTTATCTTATCTATTCCATAATGATCTATGATGTATTTTATTAAAGAACCCGCAACATAATAAGAGCTTGTGGATGATACCTTCCAAAAATTAAGAGAAAAAAGTTCTCTGACATCATAACCTTTTTTCGATACAACAGATCCTACAATTCCAGACTGATCTATATCTGAAAAAGAAGGAGCTAGCGCCATGGCTAACCCTTCTGTAAATACCATATTAGGATGAAACCCCAGTCCCCACATCCCAAAATTAGATGCTAGAGCATGTACTAACTCATGTCTTAGAGTATTATGCCAGTCTTGATTCTTATCGATAATAATATGGACAGAAGGAGTGTGAATATCGGTAATATCAGTAAACCTACCCCCTAACCATAGTTTTTTAGACTCGCTGTTTGGATATAGATATATATGTATTTTTTTAATATCAGTGAGTTTTAACGTATTTTTAAGCTCTTCTATATGAAACTCTACCTCTATCATAAGTTTTTTTACATGACGTGCTGGCTGAACTAGTCCTGAAGAACTGGTAGTAGCATCCTTATCTGTATAGTGAATAGAAAAATCTTTTTCATCTAATATATATGGGATTTGTTTATCTAAAGAGTTTTTCCCTAGAGCAGTACTAGGAAGAAACTGTCCTGCAAAATAAGTAATTAGAAACATAAGTCCAGTACATACAAGAGAGAATCTATAATTAGATTCTCTCTTGTACCAAACTAAGATAAGTAAGAAGAAAGATAAAATAAGGTAGGAAAGTTGTCGAAGTAATATAGCTGAATCTACACTAATACCTGCATCGTAAATAGCGCCGTGTAAAAATCCTAAAACATAAGAACTTGCTCTTTTTTGAGGAAACCACCAAATTAAAATAACAGTAAATACTACTACGGAAATTAAAACAAGATAATGTCCTAGACATACTATAAGAGCTTTTCCAAACTTTAAATCATACTTTAACTTCAATCTTAAAATATTTTCATAACAGACATGAGCTAGCATACTTATAGGAAGCCACTCTAGAATCATCCAGAACAAAAATCCTGAAAAACTACACTGACATCCTCCTATAGCAAACATAAAAAAACCAGGAATTAAACACACTACCAAGGAAGCTACTATTAAAAAAAGTTCCTGAGAAATGTTAGGACTGAAGCGAGAGTTTTTTCCAGGGATAAGGTAATTGGGAGTAAATACTCCTACAATAGGAAGAAGGATTAAAATAGATACTCCACAAAGTAGACTGTATTCGTATTCTAAATTAGATCCTGCAAATGAAATTAAAGGTAAGGATCCTGCCAGAAGATAAATGGGAAGTAACCAAATATAACGCCACAAAATCTTACTCCAATATTTAATTAATATTAATGGTATAGTAGCATCCTACCGTAGATAAACTACCGATCCTCTACTATTATATCATCATATGCTATTCAATCAAATATCTTGGAAAAAAGATCTTGGGGGTCTACGATATCTAGATAGCAGAGATTTACGTTTATTTTGGTAATTTAAAGCCTGAGACATATTTAACTCTTCAGTTTCATCTTTCATACAAGAGATATTATAGTTTCTTAGTATTTCATCCATAACACTAACTAGTTTTAAAGTTCTAACATAAAAGCAAGATTCTCCAGAAGGGTTTATTTCATAATGCTCGGCTGTAGCCTCATAATCCATAAATGCTTCCTGCATTCTATCATCTTGAATGACATCTACAATCTGTCTTAATTCTTCTACATTATCGTTAATTTTAGAAGCTTCTTCATTTTTATACACACTAACTTTATAGTAGGCAAGTTGCTGTTTGATATTTAGGATAATCTCAGAAGCAAGATCTATAAGTTCATACACCGTTTCAATAGATCTATAAGTTTTCATAAAAACTCCCCTTTGATAATCATAGTTATAACAGTCATCCTTTAATTTTATTCTAACAAGATTCAAAAGGGTTTTTTATACAACAAGAAGTTTTCAATTTTAAATTTAGATATCTAAGAAGAAAAAAATCAATTCTTATAATAAGATCCCTGGAGTAAAAAAAATATAAAAAAAATTACCAGCTAAATTTGACTTTTCCATCAGAATTTGCAACCTGCAAAGTTAAATTAGATGTAGCACTGGTATGGAATGTTAAAACGTATTCTCTACTCCATTTATTTACATAATCAAAAAAAGGAAGAGTTCTATTTTTATCACCTATGGAAGAGAGTGTATACTCATCAGTTCTTGTACCGTCTTGTTCTAAAAACAGTGACCATATTTTTTTATCATCTAAATTTGATTTTGTAGAATCGTTTGTATAAAGACTTACTAAAAAACTTACCCCTTCTTCAGGAAATAGGTTAAGTGCTTTATCGTAGAGCGATTGATATCTATTGTTTAAAGCTTGTTTAAATTCTGATGATATATAAGTTACATAAATTTTATATTTAGAATCAAATTTATCTGATACCGCAGCCTGTCTAGTAACTCGGTAAAGTTCTTTTTGATAGGAAGAATCTGAATCTACTGATGGAGAGTTAGTAATACTTACATTAGAGTGAGTACACGAGATACATACCGTACATACTGCAAACATTAAAAAAAACTTCAACAACTTACGGATATTTTGTATCATATACATTCCTCTCTTTACTCTTAACTTGCTTTAATATCAGTATCAATAACTAACTCTATTTCTTCCGTTATGTTTTGAATCATATAATTTTTTATCAACATCTTCCATAAATTGTGGAACTGATTCATGATGAGAGTTTTGTTGGCATACACCAATAGAAACTGTTTGTTTTATAGTGTTAGATTCAAAATTAAATACATGAGCTTCTATAATAGATCTTAATCTTTCTGCAAGTTCTACTGCTATTTTTAGTTCTGTATTTGGAAGAACAATACAAAACTCTTCTCCACCAAACCTTCCAAATATATCTTCTTTTCTTATAGCTCCTTTTACCAAAGATGCTGTTTCTTTTAAAATAAAGTCCCCGGCATTATGACCGTAAACATCATTTACTTTCTTAAAAAAGTCAAGATCATACATAATCAGAGAAAGAGGTTTTTGATATACTTTTGCAAATTTAAATTCAGCATCTAAGGATTCCAGAAGATATTTTTTATTAAATATCTGAGTTCCTGCATCTATAGTTGCCATCCTATAGATTTTATCCATAAAAATATTATCTGCATTATCATTAGCAAAGAATTTAAGTAGAACGTTTCCTACCCTAATAATATCTCCATCATTAAGTTCAGTCCTTGCATTAATTTTTATATCATTAACATATGTACCGTTCGAACTTTGAAGATCTTCCACGGATACCTTACTGCCAACAAAACTAAAACGAGCATGTTTTTTAGAGACTGTAGGTTCGTTTATAATCAAATCTACCGGAGGAACCCTTCCTATTATCGAATCGTGATTCAATACATATCTTTTCCCTAGGCTAGCTCCACTGTATTGTATCAGACAAGCCTTCTTTGCTGTAGTAACCTGAGCGTAACTATAACTACCAGCTTCTGCAATCACGGTTTTATCTTCGACCATTTTTCATTCCTTATCAAAAAATAGTACAGCCTAAATTTATATCTAATATAACTTCTTAAGGTTATATCCTTAAATATACTAACCTATTCTAGAATAAACCTTACAAGTATTATAACATTCATGTATTTTCAAATCTATATATTACTCAATTTTTAAGCTTATTTTTTATTTAAATCTCATTTTTAACTAAGTATTTTCTTGCAAGATAGAGGATATCAAGGCATAGTTAAAATATTGTTTTAACTTAAAAAAGGATATTATTATGGCAATAATACTAGCAGCTGACGTGGGGGGAACCAAAGCCCTTGTAGCAACTTTTTCCTGTAGAGATAGACACCTAGAACTTATCATGTCTGATACTTATAAAAGTGCTAAGTTTTCTTCTCTTGAAGCTATATTTCGTCAATTCCTTATAGATCATCCTACAGAAATTGATGCAATATCTGTTGGACTTGCAGGTCCTGTAGTAGATGGAAGAGTTGAGATGACAAACCTTGGCTGGTTTGTAGATCAAAGAAATATAGAACAAGAATTTTCTTGTTATAAAGTTCTTGTGATGAACGATCTTGTAGCTCATGCTCATGGGGTTGAGATTCTACCTGAAGACGGACGGGTAGTTTTGAAAAAAGGTATGGCAAAGTTAGGAAACAAAGCAATTATTGCTTCTGGTACTGGTCTTGGAGAAGCTATAATGCTTTGGTCTAAAAGATATAAAAAATTTATAAAAACTCCTACAGAAGGAGGACACTGTAATTTTGGTCCTACTTCTTTGGAAGAAATTGAGCTTTTAAAATTTGCTATGGAACGCCATGATCATGTAAGTGTTGAAATGCTTATCTCTGGTGGATTTGGATTTACCGAGATATTTAAATATTTATGTTCTACTGGTAAGTACGCTGAAGCTGATATTCCTGCTCAACTTTTCTCTGTTGATAACGTAGCTCCTTTTATCACTCAGTATGCCTCAGAAGGATATAAGATCTGTGAAGATACGATAAGGTTATTTATTAAATTATACGGTTCTGAAGCTGGAAACCTTGCCCTAAAAGCTTTAGCTAT
>CACXFL010000080.1 GCA_902766925.1 uncultured bacterium
ATCACGTTGACATTGTTAGCTGTTTATGGGGTGATTCCCTCAATCATTTATTTTACTCAACCAGCAGAGATTAGAAACAATCCAGAACTTCTGGCTAAAAAAATCCCTTCTTGGTTACCTAGTTCCCATATTAAATTAGGGCTAGATTTACAAGGTGGTGTACTTTTAGTACTTGGTGTTAATGTATCTGAAGCTTTGGATAACAAGCTAAGTAGAATTGGTACTGAAACCATGAGATGGGCTGAAGATGAAGGTTACATCGTAAAAACAGCTTATGTTGTTAAAGATAAAAAACTTTTAAGAGTTGAAGTTGATGATAGTGTAGATACAGGTTCTTTTAAAGTGGATATGACCAAAGAGTTTTTGGGACTTTCTGCTGTAGCTGAATCTGGAACTACGATTGATTTTGAGTATAAAGCAGAACAAGTTAAAAGTATTGAAAAAGGAGCTTTGGAACAAGCTGAACGTGTTGTAAGAAACAGAATAGATAAATGGGGTGTTGCTGAACCTGATATTACCCGACGTACTGATGGAAACATTATCGTTCAGTTACCAGGTTTTGGAGATCCTAAAAAAGCTAAGGAACTTTTAGGTAGAACTGCTCAATTGAAGTTTAAGATTGTAGACGATGAATTTAAAGGCTTCGATGCAGTTAAAGATCTACCTGAAGGAGTTCAAAAAGAAGGATCTCAATTTGTATCTGAAGATAAAGAAAAATTAGTGACTCTTCTAGGTTCTTTGATTCCTGAAGATCGTGAGCTATTGTTCGAAGAAGAACAACTTGCTGGTGGGAAAAAAGTTAAATACAAAAGTATAGTTGTGATGGCAGCTATTGAGTTATCTGGTGAAGACGTACTTGATGCTGCGGTTGTATCTGACTCTTCCGGGTATAGTAATAGACCTGCAGTATCTATGAAACTCACGGGTACTGGAGGAAAAAGATTTGCGGATATCACAGGACAAAACATCCATAAACGTATGGCAATTATCCTAGATGATGTTGTAACTTCAGCTCCTGTTATTCAAACAAGAATTGCTGGTGGTTCTGCTCAAATCACTTTAGGTTCTGGCTCTTATAATGAAATTTTAGAAGAAGCCAATAACCTCACCTTCATATTAAAATCTGGTGCTCTTCCTGCTACAATTCAAGTTCTTGAAGAACGTCAAGTTGGTGCAAGTCTTGGACCTGAACTAGCAAAACAAGGTATCTATTCCATTATGGTTGGTGTACTCCTTATTCTTATGTTTATGGTTGTATACTACGTTAGATCTGGTCTTATTGCTTGTTTAATTCTACTTTTGAATGGTGTATTCCTATTTGCTATAATGGCGGGATTTGGATTTGCTCTGACTCTTCCAGGTATCGCGGGTTTCGTACTTAGTCTTGGTGTCGCTGTAGATGCTAACATTCTAATAAACGAACGTATAAGACAGGAACTAAACAGTGGAAGGTCTGCAAGATTTGCAGTGTCTGAAGCATTCAAAAAAGTACTTTCTACAATCGTAGACTCCAACTTAACAAGTTTAATTGCAGCTTTTGTTCTTCTAGAAAATAACAGTTCCGGTCCTATCCGTGGATTTGCTGTAACACTTACAATAGGTATTTTAGTTTCTTTATTTACCTCTATTTATTGCAACAAAATCCTTTATAACTTTGCTCTGCGTAACGTAACAACAGACAGTGGTATCAGAGCTTGGTTTGCTTCTTATCTTGTTGATAAAAGGATAAAAGAAACCCATATCAATTTCCTATCTTTCTCTAAAATATCTGCCACAATTGCCACTTTACTTGCCGTAGCAATTCTTGCTTCATGTTTTGTAAGAGGACTAAATTGGTCCGTAGACTTTGCTGGTGGTAGTGAAATTGAGTTAACTTTTGAAAAAGCAATTGAACCAGATCAATTAAGAAAAACTGCAGCGGATCTAAATCTTTCTAACCTAACGCTACAATCCTTAGGTCAAGATGATAACAAAGATTTCTTACTAAAATTTGAAGCTCCTAAAACTCAAAGTGATGATGAACAAGCTCAACAAGCTTTCCTAAATTCTACCAAGGATAAGCTTACAGATGCTTTGAGTGATTATGGAGTTCAGATCATGAAGATTGATTACGTAGGTCCAAAAATTGGTTCTGAACTTAGATCTCAAGGTCTAACTTCTATGCTTCTAACAATCGCTATGATCTTCTTGTATATCTTACTAAGGTTTGATATGCGTTTTGCTCCTGGAGCTGTACTTAAGATGACATTGGATACTGTGGTAGCTATAGGGTTCTTTGCTTTCTTCTGGAGATCTTTCGATTTAACTTCAATCGCAGCTATTTTAACTGTAATTGGTTACTCGATTAACGATACCATCGTTATTTACGATAGGGTTAGAGAAAACTTTACACTATTCCCTAAGAAAGATTCTGTATCTAATATTAACACCGCTATTAACGAAACACTTTCAAGAACGATTAACACCTCTCTTACCTCTATTCTTTCTTTGGTTGGGGTATTAATCTTTGCTTCAGGACAGTTATGGAACTTTGCAGCTACTATGGTAATTGGTATCATATCAGCTACGCTTTCTTCTATATTCATTGGTTGTCCTGCAATTATTTGGATATCTAAGATTAGAGCTTATATAGAATCTAGAAAATCTAAAGCCTCATCACTATAGTTAGTTATAGTTTTTACTAATAAAGCCACCATAGATTTTCTATGGTGGCTTTATTTAATCTGTGTGTTATTATTAATGTGAAATTAATTTTATCTTAGAACATTGTAACCGGATCATTAAGGAGAGAAAATACATGAAAAAATTAGTTTATACTTTTATTCTAGCTGGTATCTATTATCTATTATCATGTTCTCCAAGTAAGGGTGATCAAACAGCTAATCAAGGTACAGGTTCTGATGATGGAACATGCGGTTACAACTATACAGAACAGTCTAACAAGTTCTTTTATTATTGTGTAAATAATAATAACGATTCTGATATTTTATTTTTATCTTTAACCTCATACGAATGTAAATCTGATAATGGGGCTTCTCTTATAACGAGTTCAAACCAAGCTTCATATAAAAAATATAGGATCTATAAAGTATGTAATGATGGTGTATGCCCTGTAAATCCAAATGTAGCTACAGATATAAAACAAATTAACTCTTCTACTTCTTCTACAGTGTTATATCTTAAAACTTCTTCAGGAACTACCCTAAACTGTACTATGGAAGATTAAACTAACCTCATAGAAACAAGTTTAAAACTCTAGATCATATTATAATTTCAAGTTATTTTTTAGATCTAAAAAATCCTGATGATAAGGGGCACTCACCTGGATTTTTTTACCTAAAAAAGAAAACTCAATACATGCGGCATGAAGCATACCTCTGGTTATATTAGAAATAAGATTTAAAAGATGTTCCTTATCTTTTAGAAAAAGAGTTCCTCCATACTTTTTTTCACCTACCAGTACAAGTCCTTGATGTTCAAGGTGTACCCTTATCTGATGGGATCTTCCTGTTAGAGGATGGCACTCTATCAAAGACACGTTATAGGCTGAATTATAAGTTTTAGGAATAAAAAGAGTAGAAGATTCTCTTCCCCCTGTTTTTACTATCTTAACTAGTCCATCTTTTCCTATAGGAGAAAGTGAAGAATTATCGGTTAGAGAAGATCTAAGTTTCCCAAAACAGATAGCATGATACACTTTTTTAACAAGGTGAGTTTTAAACTGTTCTTCTACCACAGAACAGGCTTTATCATTTTTAGCTAATACTATAACTCCGGAGGTATCCTTATCCAACCTATGAGCTAACCTAACACCCTTACCTCCTGATCCTAGGTATTTTTCTACCATAGCCTGAAGATGATTTTTAGACTGGGTATGGGTAGCTTGACAGCTAATACCAGCTGGTTTATTCACTATAATTAAATCCTGATCATTATATAAAATATCTGAATCTTTTATCTGGTAGGTTATATTTTTTAAACTAGCAAGTTCTTGATCGTTATAAATGAGAGTAATTGTATCTCCACGATTTACCTGACGAGAAGCAATTCTAACTCTTTTTCCATTAAGATAAGCTCCACCTACGTCTATAATAGATCTAACTTTTCTTCTTGAAAGCGAACTATTATCTACGCAAACGATATCAAATCGATTACTAGCCAACAAGCTATCTACTTTAAACTTAACGATAGGCATAAAAAAGACCTCTTATTAGAATAACAATGAGAGGTTATATATACCAAACTGAATTTATTTTGAAGTATTAACTAAAATTTTCAGATCTTTTCCAGGTTTAAATGAAGGCACTGATTTTTGAGGAACTACAAGCTCTTCACCTGTTTTAGGGTTTCTTGCTACTCGGGACTTTCTAGTACTAACTCCAAAGGTTCCAAAACCAGCTATTTTAACACTATCACCCTTTACCATACTATCTTTAACCACTTCTATAAAAGCTTCTATCATTTTATTAGCATCTATTTGACTTTTAGATAGTTTTTGCGATAAACATTTCGCAAGTTCTGCTCTGTTCATTATAACTCCACCAATAATAAGACGATTAACAACAGCTATACATATAACTCTACTGGAGCTAGACTTTCTGTCAAGTTTTTTATCAATTCCTATTGAAAAATTTTTAGTACAATTCTAACTTACATCTAATTTACATAATATTTCTTAAACTATGTTGAAGGACATTATGTTATCAACTACATCCATTCATAAATTTCAAAAAACGGCACAAGAAATTCTTTTTTTGAAACAATCTGCTTCTTTGTGGGAACAAGAAGGTTTTTGGACTCCTAAAAATGTTATGGATAGTATTAATCTATCTCAAACATCCTTGTTTTATATTAAAGATCCTACTAACTCTGTGTGGATGTCTTCTATCATGGTATATAACTGTTTTGATTACTGGGATGTTTTATATATTTATACTCATCCAAATTACAGACACCGTGGACTCGCTTTTTCTCTTCTAGGACATCTTGTAGAATATGTTAAAGAAAATTATATGAATCAAATATTTCCTTCAGATGTTCCCCCATATATTCATCTCGAAGTGAAAACAAATAATGAAGCTGCCATCGGTATGTATGAACATTTCGGATTTAAAAAAATAACTCTTAGAAAAAAGTATTATTCTACTGGAGAAGATGCTATTATCTACCGATATGAACTATAAATTATTTATAGAATCAGATTCTTTTGTTAACTGAAAGTAAAGAAAAGGAAAGTAAAATGAGTAATACTATTCCTCCTGTAGATTTTCTAACTGATATCGTTTGGATTCAAACTGCTTATATCGGTGATCTTGTATTAAATAGCAGTGCTATAGAACTTATTCATACCTACTATCCTAAAGTTAAAATCCACCTTATAACATCCCAAAGAGCTTTGGGTGTTTTTTTAAATGATCAAAGACTTTCTACTATTCATATACTTGATAAAAAATCTTTATTTCCTATTAAATCTTTTTCAAAAATAAAAAAAGAACTTCATCTTCCTAAAAAAACTACTCTGATTTTTCAACCTCATAAATCACTTCGATCTACTCTTTTATCCCTGTATCTATCAAGACCTTTTATAACTTTTAGGGATGCAACTCTTTCTTCTCTTGCTACAGGAACTGTTCCATATGATAGATCCTTACACGAATCAAGAAGACTAAATATGTTACTTCAAGTACTTAATATTGATGTCAAAGTACTAAAATCTGCTACTCCAAAACTTACAAGTTTTCATTCTACTAATCTAGAACTTCAATCCCTTATAAAAGATACTTTCATGTCTCACAAACGACTAGTTTGTATTGCTCCGAGTTCAGAATGGCCTACAAAATGTTGGCCAGTGGATAAATTTATTAAACTGTGTAATCTTTTAAATGAGACCTATCAAGATCTTCAACTCCTTCTTATAGGAGCTACTAAAGATTGGGCTTTAAATGAAAAAATAAAATCTTCGGTCCCTGCTTCAAATATAACTAATCTTGCTGGAAAAACTCAGATTCAAGATTTAAGGTTTCTTCTTCCTAAATGTTCCCTGATGATATCTGGAGATTCAGGACCTATGCATATAGCATCCAGCTTTAATATACCTACAGTAGTACTCTTTGGTCCAACCTCCTCTTCCATGGGATTTACCCCACTATGTGATAAACAAGAAATAGTAGAGTTAGAACTTGATTGTCGTCCTTGTTCTAAACATGGAACACGTACCTGTCCACTAAAACATTTTAAATGTATGTTAGATCTTGACGAAAAAGTAGTACTAAAATCCTGTAAAGCTCTTTTAGGATCCTAATACTATCTCTATCTTAATGACGATAAGATAACTTATTTTAATCTTTTCATAACAGGTTTAAAATGCATGTTAGATAGTCTATAACTTAAAGGATGACCTTCTACTAAGGTCTGGTATGCATCAAGACCAAAAGCTCTTAGATAAGAAGGAGCCATTATAAATTCCGATAAAGATTTAGCAATTTCAAGTCCCAAAGCTCTAAAACTATCAGCTCCAGTAACAGCTTTTTCAATAGCTAATCTATAAGCATCTGAATAAAGAACAGATAGATACCAAAGACAATATGGAAATATTAAAGTAGAAGAAGTGCCGTTAGAAAAGTTTTGCCAACTGTCAAGTACCTGTTCAACCTCTCCACCTAATGGAAGTCCTTTCCAAGAACGATAGATCTTATTATGTTCTACAAAAGAACTATCCTCATCATCAAGCATCAGTGATGGAGTTTGAGAAAATCTTGGATTATCTGATAGATAAGATAAAGATAATATCTTTATCTTATCTGTAGCTAAAGATATATCCGAAACCCCTGATAGATCTATATTTATTCGATACAGTGTTTTAAAACTAAAGAAACTTTTAGGATTAATAGATAGATCGTTTTGAGGAACTATATAAGCATATATATTCTTACCATCTTGATTTACACCTGATAAAGACAGGTAATAGCGTTCAACATCAGATCTATCACCTATGATATTCATATGAGTTTGATTATTAATAAGGTTTATAACCTTATCTGTTTTGATGTTCCATAGATATATACCATCTGGATACCTTAAAGAAGAGGTAGCAGTAAAAACTATGTTTTGACTATCTGGCATCCAAAAAAATTCTTCTACAAAATCATGGAAAGCAAGCATTACAAAACTTGGAGTCTTTTTATTTCTAACAAGAAGATGTCTTCTTCCTGAAGATAGATCAAAATAAATTTGGGCATGCCAGTTATCATCAGAGGAGCTCATCCCTAAAAGAATAGGAGCAGCAAACATTTTTAAAGAAGGAATGTTCTGATACTTATACTTAGGAGAACTTACATCCAAAGAATTCCAATGAGCAGTGATTAGATCCTTTGCAGTATATACGGTGTTTTGAGTACCATCTACACCAAAAGATCTAACAAAATAATGAGATGAAGAAAGCTTAATATACTGGAAAGCTTGTCCTGTAACATCATAGAAATCTATACTGTTTTTGTGGAACTTGGAATATATTCCAAGTTCCACAAATGTATCCGGAGTATGAGAATATTCTTTGATATAAGATTGTATCTCAGATTGAATACGTGCTAGTTGTTTATTAATAGAAGCTGGTACTCTTTTTTCTATATAGGAGGGTAAAAATACATACAATATGGAAAAAAAGTTCACAACCATAAGTATTTTTAAAACCAGAAGATATTTTGTATTTTTTAAATTTTGAAAAAAGCTCATCATGATCTTTCCGTATAAATTGGTCCTCAACTACAGTAAAATAAAATTAGATACCATAGTTAATATGTTACCAGTAAAGGATTATAAAAATGAAGATTAAATTTATAAAAATTAAAAAAATAGTTCCTTTATTATCTATATTTTTATTTTTTGGTATTTTTCAAAATCTATTTGCAATCAAACCTATAGATTCTCTTTTGTTTAATAATGATGAGCCTTCAGATACTAAAAAGAAGAATATTCAGGTTAGAATTCTTTTACAATTAGAGCCTCAAAAACAAGTTAACATAAAGAGTCTATCTGGAAAAAACGTTACAGTATTTCGTCCTACAGATAATTTAGTTCATATGATAAGAACTTCTGTAACTGAAACAGAACACTTCTATATTGATGGATGGCATATTGAAAACACCCCTCTATCATTCGATCATCTATCAAGTCTATATAGTTCTAAACTTACTTTTTATAAAGTATATACCCAAAGTTCTTCACAAGTTGAAGAGTTATGGGGGTCTACTATTATTACCGGTAGATTAGAAAAACAAGATAAAGATTTTTATAATCTAATAGGTGAAAATACTTCTATTATCTTTAACCAGGATAATACACATCAGTTAAATATTATTGCCGGAATAAAAGACGTTTCCATTCAAAAATCTAACATTGCAACTAAACCTTCCTCCTCTAATAAAGATTAGGATGGTAAACTAATACCCTAAAAATCCTTCTTTTCTCCTTTCAGGATTTTTAGGGTATTGATATATATGGATACTATCAACTTCTAACAAAGAACTACTATCACCATCTTATACTTAAGGTTTTACAAAAAAAAAGTAGCCAGATAAACTCTGGCTACAAAAATATATTAACCACCCTATTATACCTTGTTAATGCACGTTATAGTTTAATTAAATCTAAAACATCTAACAAAAATCCTATTGGAAGTAATTCTCTTAGTCTTCCCAAACATCCGAACTAGTTTCAATACTTAATATTGTATCTTTTATCTTATCCCAATCTAAATCCACATTGGAGATAGAAATATTACTTAATATTTTTTCTTCTATCTGTTTCCAATTATCGAAATCAGGTTCAAGAGAGTGACTTAAAATATCACCAAAATCATCTAATACACCTCTAAAGTAATTATCTCTTGCTTGAGCTAAATCAGTGTCAACATTATTACTACTTGAGGTGAAGACATCGATGATTGCTTGTTTATATATATCAGCATGTTCCGTTGTATCAAATTGACTGATACGATTTACTAAATCTAGGCTTAACAAAAGGTCTTTTTGTGATTGAGTTAATCCTTCTTCTTGTTGAACTGAATTATTTTGAGATTCTTGATCTTCAGCTATTACATTAGCATTTTCAATCATACTGACATATTTCCTAACGGCATTTATAAGTTCATTATGAGTTTTATCACCCATATATTGATAAAATTTTTCGGTTCTAATATCTTTCATATCAAGTATTGCATCTTTAAAATAATTATCTCTTGCTTCAGCTAAAACATGGATAGCATCTTGATTTGGGACTTTACTGAATGCTTTTTGATATCTATCAGCATATTCCGTTGTATCAAAATGACTGATAATATTTACTAAATCTAGGCTTAACAAAAGGTCTTTTTGTGATTGAGTTAATCCTTCTTCTTGTTGATTTAAATTATTTTGGGAGTTTGGATCTTCAGCTATTACATTAGCATTTTCAATCATACCGACATATTCCCTAACAGCATTTATAAGTTCATTATGAGTTTTATTACCCATATATGTATAAAAATCGCTACCTTTCAATTCATATTTTAAGATATCACTGTAAAATTTTGGATCCTTAAGATTCATTACAATATTACCATCACTTATATTATCATTTATATATTGATATATAGATTCTTTTACACCCTCAACACTCAAACCCTGTCCAGCGTATCTAACTATATCATTAGAAAGACTTTCAATCATCATATCAACTTCAACAGTAAGTGGATCATCCTCATATATAACAATCTCATCTGTTTTATCAAGGTCTTGTGTGAAAGCTTCGATTGTTTCTTCTATATTTTTTTCATTTGCAGATAATACTTTATAATCGTAATAACATGTAACTCCATTTACTACAGCTACTCCTCCTAGAAACCAAGCACCGCCACTCATAGCTTTACTAGCTCCACTCTTTGATAATTTCCACCAATCTCCAAAGCTAAGTCGAGGAGTTGGATTTTTTACTTCCTTACTTGTTAACATACGGTTTCCCAAACTATCCCATAATTCTTTTCCTCTTGGGGCTTCTTTAGTTTTACCTTTAGAATCATTTTTAATTTTTGTAGTAGATCCAACTTTTGGAAATAAAGATCCTCTACCAGCTTTCAGATCTTCCTCTGGAATTGAGAATATAGTTACAACCCTATCCATATCTAATCTACGACCTTTTTTTAATAGATCTGATTGTATTTGTTGAACCATTTCAGGATCTTGATTAAACGCATTAGCTACCAGTTCTGCTAGAACCCTTTGTTCTCCAAGATCTGTAATCTTTCCTCTAAGAAATTTGGAAGCCCTATCCATAATAAATTTAGTAGTAACTTTCGATTTTGTACCTTTTGGCGCTTCTTCATAAAACCTTTTAGCTTTTTTAAAAGTTTCTTGTAATCTAGGATCTATTTCCGTTTCTGGATCTAAAATTTTTGATAAATCATATGAGAAAAGATCTACACCTTTTATAAGAGCTTTAAACCTACTTTTACGTGGTATTATTGAATTAAATATACCAGGATATTGTTTAGACAATCTTACCAAAGCTTCGGTTGCTCTTTTAGGTAAATATTCTTCACTATTTTCTAACTCATGAAAGAAAATATATTTTTTAAGTATATTTAGTTCTTCAGATGTTATTGGTATACCATTAAAACGTGATGACTCATACTGACCTGAAGGTATCTTTGCCAGAGAATAACGTAAATCCATAGCTTGATCAGCAGTATAAACTCCGTCTTTTACTCCATCCAGTATCTGTTGAACTCTTTGTAATCTAGTTTTATGTACCATTTGTATTACTTTTTCATTTACTGATGAACTAGTTTGACTATCAAAATTACTTTCAAGTTCTGTTGTTTTTGAAGTTGAATCTACCTTAATTTTTGTTTCTTTTTCTTTGCTTTCAACTTGTCCTACTTCTTTTTGATAATTTTCGTCGAACTCAAAAACTTGTCTTGTAGTACTTTGTTCGGATGATTTAATCGTCATAAATTGATCTGTAACAGGTAATCTCTCAGTAGAGTATTCTCCTGCATGATATTCATCAGATGGTGAAATAGCTTCCACAATTAAAGTTTTTCCATATTCACTTGGGAAATATTTTTCAAGAATACTATCTACTTTTTTTATCTCTAAGCTTTTTTGATACAAAGCTCTAGCTATCATAGGAGCTCGTGTTTTAATTAAAGCTTCATTACTAGTATTTGCTACGGATTCCATAAAATGAGAGATTTCTCTATCTACCAAAATCACGTCTATAGTTTCTGATAAACTTAAATTTTTATTAGCACAATCTTTAGCTATCTTATTTATTTTGCCTAACATACGGTGTACAAGTGCATCATCATAAACATCAGATGAACTTATGTTCCAAGTTTGTTCACTTTCGAATGACTTTTCAAATACATCTGAGACTCTGATAGTCCTTGATCCTTCACTACCAATTGCAGATTCTCCAGCTATGCCTTTGTCACCGATAGTATATGAGTTAGTAGGGTTAACACCAATTAGCTTATTTACTTCTTCAGCTTCCTGTAAACGTTTTATTTCTTCTGCAGATTTTGTTTCTACTTCTCCAGTACTTGATGATGTGCTATCGTGTCCTTTAACAACAGAATATTCTGATCCACTATTATCTTTTACTGTGAATGATTTATTACCAGCATTTCCTAATACTCTACCGTCTCCACTAGAACTATTATAATCCATTACTGTATAATCAGTTTTACCATCTACGGCGTCTACTTTTGTTGCTTCTGAATTTTTAATGTTTTCTAGTAATGTATAATTTCCAGTATTTGGTAAATCTGGAGTACTTTTACCATTTTCCAAAAAATTATAATCCATTACTGTATAACCAGGTTTACCATCTACGGCGTCTACCTTAATGTTTTCTAGTAATTTATCATTTCCAGTATTTGGTAAATCTGGAGTACTTTTACCATTTCCCGAAAATTCTTCTACCAAGAAATCATATGCCATGTCACTCATAAATGCTCGAGCCAAATCTTCTTTGCTTTCTAATAGTTGTTCTCGTTCTTTCAACCACTTGATCCAATAATGTCTAAACAAACCGGCAGCTATTACTCCCTGTGCAACATATGCATAACCATTTTCAAAAGAAAATGGTGTTAAAATTTTTTTATTAAAATCTAATGAGAAATCAGGAATTGTTACTTCGAAATTTTTTGAGGATAATATTTTATTTAAAGCCTCTGGATCTTCTTCAACTTCTATAGAATCTTCATCAAACATCGAAGCTGCTTCTTGTTGTCTAGCAGAATTAAGGTTTTGTGCAAAAGCACTGATATCTACACCACTAAATATCATCGAGGTACTAAGTAACATAGCAACACTACGTCTTAAAATACGCATATTCACTCCTCTATTTAACTGATTCTATAAGTTAGACGTACTTTTACTAAATATTTATATTAAAATCAATAAAAATTTATATTTTTATTAAAATAATTTTAATAAACACAGATATTCTATTATTTTTGATTTTATTATTTTATAGTATTTCAATATAATAACTTGATTTAACATAGCATAAGCTATGATCTTTCTGAAAAGATAACTTCAACACTATACTTTAAGTTATTAAAAATAAAGAAAAAAATTAATTTGATTGATCAAAAGAAGATATAACACCACATCCTAAGCAAAAATCCCCATCATAGATCACTGCAAATTGTCCAGTAGCTATCCCTGGATCTGGTTCACTAAGACTAACCCGAGCTTGTTGTCCTTCTAGGATCTCCAGCCTAGCAGGAACTATCTTAGGAGAATGTCTAACTCTAACAAGAACCTCCTTTTGTGTAGGAGAAGATCCTAAAATCCAGTTACACTCATCAATAATAAAGGTAGAATTTACATATTTTAAATACTGAGTCTCATGAGATACATAGACTATATTTTTTTTAACATCTTTTCTAACTACAAACCAAGGACCTCCAGCAAGTCCAAGTCCCTTTCTTTGTCCTACAGTATGAAACCAAAACCCTTGATGTACTCCAAGTTTCTTACCGGTATCAATATCTATAATTTGTCCTTCTTTTTTTCCAAGATATGAGGATACAAAATCGTTGTATTTAATCTTACCTAAAAAACAAATTCCTTGACTATCAGGACGCTCAGCTGAAGGAAGATTTGCTTCTTGAGCTATCTGTCTTATCTGAGCTTTACTATATTCACCTATTGGAAACAGACATCTAGAGAGTTGAGATTGATTAAGATGAGATAAAAAATAGGTTTGATCCTTAACAGGATCTACCCCTCTTTTTAAATAATATAAATCTCCTTTTTTAACTACCGATGCATAATGACCAGAAGCTACTTTATCAAAAGACGCATCTATTTTTTCAGGAAAGAAACCAAATTTAACCCTATGATTACATAAAATATCTGGACTAGGAGTTCTTCCAACTTTTAGTTCATCTAGTACATATTTTACTACCACCTTATGATATTCAGATTGTAGTGGAATGACCTTAAGTGGAACGTCAAACATTTGACAGGTTCTTTGTACATAGTCTAAATCTTCCTGCCAAGGACAATCCCCAAGAAAAGAAAGTTCATCTTCTAACCATATCTTAAGATAAAAACCATACAGTTCATGTCCTTGTTCTTTTAGCATCTTCAATGCTACAGAACTATCTACACCACCAGACAATAAAACTGCTATTTTCATCCTTTATTCTCCACTAAATTAAATCATCCTATCTATTTAAACAAACTCTACTGATAGCTAAGTGTTCTACAAAAATATATCATTTTTTGCAAATACTAATACCCGCTTTACTACTAGAAAGTTCCTACTAGCAACTAAAATACTCACTCTTTAATTTAACTATAATGATTTTTCTTCAACTTGAGATCTAGCTACCTCAAGTTCAGACATCTTAGATAAGACTGAAGATGCATGATTCATAAAATCAAACATCTTTTCCTTAGGAACCCCAGCTTGAGCTGGAAATTTCCTTCCCAAAGGATCTACAAAACGAGAGTTTTCATAGAAAGAAAAATGACAATGAGGTCCTGTAGTATTTCCAGTCATCCCAACGTATCCTATAACCTGAGATTGTCTAACTTTTACCCCTTTTTTGATACCTTTGGCTATATTTTTTAAATGAAGATATGCAGTACTGTATTTAGAATTATGCTTAATTTTTACCATAATTCCACTCTCCCCTTTTCTACCAGCAAAACTTATAAGGCCATCTCCTACAGACATTACAGGAGTTCCAATAGGAGCAGCATAATCAACTCCATTATGAGGACGAGCTATTTTTAAAACAGGATGAAATCTTTTTTTAGAAAATCTAGAAGATATCCTTGAATACTTCAGTGGACTCTTTAAAAAGATTCTTTTTAAACTAGACCCATCAGGGGCATAATAAGAATCTGATCCTCGAGCATTATACAATATCCCAGTATACAGAGTTCCTTGATTCGTATACTGAGCTGCAAGAATTTTTCCCCATCCTATATCTTGACCTTCTACCTTCTTCTTCTCTACTAAAATCTTCCAACTATCTCCAGATCTAACCTCTCTAGCAAAATCTACCTGCCAAGCAAAAATATCAGCTAACTCTACTATCAAAGAAGAATCCATTCCAACCATTCTCGCAGATTCCCACAAGGAGCTATCAACCCTATTTGAAAAACTAACAAGTTCTACCTCCACAGGAAGTTCTACCACAGAAGCTCTAAACTCAAAATTATCCTTATCTTGTTCAACTTGATTCTTACTTGATTCTTCGTTTTGAGACTGAACTACCATCGACTTATTCTTGTCTTGATCTTGAATATCTGGCTTCTCATCACTTCTAGATACTTCTATTGAAACATAAGAACTAGAAGATAGATACACTCTCATAGATCTTAGATCCTGATCTTTATAAGCTTTTCCTTCACCCTCACCTTCACTTATATTAGAATCCTTATCCGTATATATCTGCACCTTAGTCCCTGCAACTAACTTAGATAGATTATATACCTTATTAGTAGCACTAACTAAACTATGGATAAACCTAGAAGAAAACCCCCTATCTATCAATAATTGGTATATACTCTCATTAGCTCCTAATACTATATCCTCACTATATATCTTTTCTTCAACACTATCTTCACTACTGAAATTAAAAACATTTACTTCTTTTCTACTGTATAAATACCCTAATGTTACCAAACAAGATAACAACACTACACATATACTTACTGACTTTATTCTTTTGTTCTTTATCTTCACCCTAAAATTCCACTTTCACTAAATATAATAAATAATACTCCCCAAGTTTCTCTCTACCCTACCTAATTTTTACTCCTCTATATAGCTAACTTAACACTGATTAGATACTAGGCAGACTACTTGTTAGATAGACTAGTTTACCCTCTATCATAACATAAAGGATCTAATCTAGCTTGTATTTTTTAAGTCTAGTTTCTAACTTTATTCAAAAGATGATTAATTTAACTAGCATTATTTAGAATAACAACATTAGTTTTAGTAGTTTTTTCATCCTGAGTTTTATCCAAAACATCTTGATAAGCTATAGCTACATAATATCTAGGGATGTAAGAAACCGGTACAAATTTAGCTAAATTTTTATTTACAAAATCAGAGTTAAAGTTTCCTTTATCCATAATAAAGGTAGTTTTTTTAGTTAAATCTGTGTTTGTAGGATCAAATTCAAATTTAGAAGTATCGTAACTTAACATAAACACACAATCTGAAAGAAGTTCAGATTCCACATCCCAATAACGAAGATCCGATCCGTTAGTAAAATTAAGTACAGCTTCGTTTTGAGGAACTACCCTGTTAATTCTATTTACAACCACAGGTCTAGCTGGTCCAAAGTGTCCACTGGTAACAGATCTAGATACTTTATCAAAGAAAGATATAGATATACTTATAGAATCAAGTGATTTAACTCCATCTGTCTTTTTAAGTATATAACTAATATCATCTTTCATATCTTTTAGATCAAATTTAACCTTACCATCATATACCGATAAAGTTCTTTCAATCAAAAAGTAATTCCACAATAAATTTCCTAATTTTTCTCTTACCTCCATAGTTCCATTTAACTTACAATAAGCAAGCATGTAATGATCACTATCGTAGGATAATCCAAGATACCAGGTTGTTTCCCTTTTCTTTCTTAAGGCTCCATAAGTACATAGTTTCAGCCAATCTACTTCTTCAAGTACAAAAGATCCACTGTTATACATAGGATCTAAGTTCTTTCTATACTCATTAATGAAAGAAGATTCTAAGAAGGTTTCTACCTTACGTTCTACAAGAAGTCTAAGCTGTGTTCCTATTATATTTAACTCATTTCTACATTGAACTATATCCTTTTCACTAAGATCTACATCCTCTAAAAGAACTAGTCCTATATTTCCAGATCTACTTTGCAAAGGTATAAGAGCATTCATACCCACAGATAATTTCTCTTGTCTTAAATCTTTATCTTTATGTTGTCTAGGAATTCCAGTATATTCTAGCAATGAATCCATACCAACACTTCTTGAGAAATTAGATAAATCACTAGTTAAATACGATTTATACTGAGATTTATTTACAGTATCAACAAATTTAGATGTTGAATTTACATAGTCAACTACATTAGATTCCCAAGTTCCTAAATTATCCTGAAGAATAACTGTTCTAGAATCATCATTTCCACCATCAACACTCTTTTTATCTTCTTCATTCTTTTCTACAGTAGAAGAATACATCGATTCATCAATGTAACTTGTATTAATTGAACTCGCCATCAGAGAATCATCCAATGAACTCTTTGGTATAAACAATGAAGATTTAATATTTACATAATACTCTGCATATTTCATTATAGTATCCATGTTAGCAGTTGAAGTACTATATAAAAGTTCAGGTTTATCAGATCCAAATTTAAAACAGTATACATGTTTACATCTATAATTTTGTGCTAAAATTAAAAAACTATCCTGCAATGCTCTTTCTAAAGAAAAATCTACATTTTCAAAATATGAACATATATGTTGAAGATGTCTAAGTACCAATGGATTTGCTTGTTCATTATACTTAGATGTAACAACTTCTGTTTGTTTAGATTCAACTCTTTGTTCATAAGGAATCTTAAATTTGTCCATTATCTTTTCACAATATGATATAACAAACTTCAACCCCAAATGATCTGCTAGTTGATAAGCCGTCTTTATATATCTACTTCTTCCACTTACCTTATTCTTTATAAGTAAAGATCCAAACCAAGCATATGCAAAAATACTTGCAAGATTATTTCTTTCCTCTCTAGAATATTTTAATGCTTTATCATACATCGATTTAGTATGTTTCATACCTAATTTTTCATAACATCTTGCTTTAGCTAAGGTTACAATGGAACGATCTCTCCTAAAGTTACGTAAAGTATTATATAACCTCATATATACAACTTTACTTTCTTCAGAACGCATTAATCTTCTTCCAGATTCATGTTCAAAAAACTCTGGAAATACTAGCATAAATAACATGATAAAATCTTTCTCAAAAGGATATAGATAGATGTTATCCTTTTTACAAAAATCTAACACTACTAAATTATAGTTTTCTCTAGTTTTATCAAACTCTCCTTTAACAAAAGTAATAACTGCATTTATGATATATACAAAAATATCTTTGACTTTACCGTTGTTTCCAGCACGTTGTTGAAGATATTTTTCTCCCCTAGATACCAAAGTTTCTCTATTATCTAATAGAAGATCTGAGAAAAAATTCATACTCATCATCCTGGCACCTATCCAATGTCTATTTGGAATAATATCAGGAATCATATTAGCATAATGACTTACTCTATTCATATCTCCACGAAGAAGTTGTCTAAATCCATAAAATTCCACTGCTGTAGCAAACCAAATCCTATCATCTTCAACAGATATATGTTTTAAAGCTGTTCTTAAATTATATGAAACATCCTCTACCTTCACCTTTAAATAATCTACACTTAAAGCTCTATGTAAAGCACAATATCCATATACACTAAACAATCTAGCATTCTTAGCTACATCCATTACAAGATCAAATACAAGATATGCCATCTTATAAAATCCTAATTCTCCAAGAAGTGCTGCTCTTTGTACAATAGCTTTAAGTACATCTTCTAATTTTAAATCCTTATTAGTTAAGGCATAGTTATATAGATGATGCTCATAAATTAATGATAATTTAGATTTTATATTAGATGATACAAAATACCCTAAATCCAAAAGTTTATATACACAATATGCTACATTTTCATTACTGTTAGTAAATTGATGAATTGCTGAATACATAGAATCCATACTTCTTACATCTGTTACAACTTCAGATTCATTATTCTTTTGTTCATGTATATATTGAAGGTATTTAAGTTTTATAACTTTGAATATTCTATGTTTACTGAAATCCATAGGGAATACATCTTTTATTACTCCCCACATATATTTCATATATTCAATAAAATTAAATTTAATAGAAGGATACCTAAAATAAGCCAGATAGTTTTTGATAAGTTTTATAGATCCAGATCTATATCCAGATACTACATACAAGTTAACTATCTTATGTATAATAGAAGAAATTTTAGAAACACCAAGTTTCATATTATAAAGTTTAAGATAGTTTTCTAAAGCTTCCTTAGATTTTTTCTGTAAAGTAAATATATCTCCCAGAGCTTCTACTATTTCTACCACTAAATTAGTATTAAAACTATTTTTTGGCCAACGTAGTATTTCATTATATGCGTTTTCATAATAACGCTGAGCTGATAACCAGGATGCATTCTTTCTAGAGTACATAGCAGCTCTTACGTTATAGAACACATATTTTTGAGCTATCTCGAGATTAGGAAGTTGTCCACCATCTGAAGAATTATTTATATGGTGAGCTACAGAAAATACCATTTTAACATGGGATGTATTTGTAATACACTCGTTAATACTTTCTGCTATTTTATAGTGAAGTTCTCTTTTTTTAGACTGATCTATAAACATATACAAAGTTTCTCTTACTTTCCAATGTGTAAAAGAAAACAATGTTCCTAAAGTATTTTCTAGATCATCATCTTTAATCTTATATATTATCCCTTTATTTAGTGCCTCTGTTAGTACACTATTTATAATATTAGGAGTAAAACTATCATCTATCATAAGTGTTTTAACTCCAAAGTTCATACCAATTACAGAAGCTACATCCAACACTTCTCTTTCTATTTTAGAGAATGTTTGGATCTTGTTTATAACAAGATCAATACTATCAAGACTGATAGAATGGGATAATATAGTTTTTAAATTATATTCCCATTTTTGTTTACTTACAGAATACCTAACATAATCTTTACTTACAAATGTTCTTAGAAGTTCAATAATATATAGAGGGTTTCCTTCACTTCTTTCTTCTATATAATCAACAAATTTTTCAGGTATATCATCCTCTGTTTGAAGTATATCTTGAATAAGTCCTCGTATTGCTTGTTTAGAAAGTCCTGAAAGAGTGATCTCATGATATCTACGTTTAAACTTTTTAAATTGTTCTAAAAACTCAAAATGTATTGGGTTAGCACTTATATTTGTAAAATCAGAACTAAGTACTATACAAAACTTTTGAGAGTTATTACTTTTTACAAATTTTTCTATAAGATTCAAACTATCTTTATCAGCACAATGTATATCATCAAATATAAACACTATGTTTTCATTATTTGTTGTAAAACACCTAGTAAAGTCTGTAAAAGCTTTAACGAAACTAGAAGATCCATCAGATGTATCATCAATACGTTCTATATCCAAAGATATAAAAGGAGTAAGTCCAGGAACTACTTTAGCTACATCATATGCTATAGATCCTAAAAGAGATTTAACCTTCTTTTTAAACTCATTGCTTTCATATATACTTGTTTTTGAAATCTTAAGTAAATAATCATTAAAACCATTTGCTAAAGCATTAAATGGAAGAGAATTTTCATGTTGAGAAAAATTAACACTTATAAATTTAACTTTATTACTTGTTAAATATTTTCTAAACTCAGTAAGTATCTTAGTCTTTCCTATTCCATAAGGTCCATCTATTAAAATTACCTGACTTCTACCCTGACTCTGAGCTGAAAGTTCATAAGATTGTATGATGGTATCATATTGCTCTTCCCACCCTATCATTTTAATAGTTGAACTAACTGATTTTAATCTATCATATACCCCCAGATCAAATGATATAGAATTAGGATTTTCATGACGTTCTAATTTTCTTTTTATCCTTACAAGGTCTGCATGTAATGCAAATGCAGAGTGATATCTTTGCTTAGGAGATTTACAAAGAAGCTTATGTACCATATCAGATATAATAGGAGGAATATCAGGACGAATATTAGTAAGAAGTTCTGGTTTAGAGAATGCATGTTGTTGTTCTAATTTTTCTCTACTATTGGCAGTAAAAGGAGGTTGTCCTGCAAGTATTTCATACAGTACACATCCTAATGAATATAAGTCTACTCTATGATCTATTGGTTCATTTACAAGTCTTGTTTGTTCAGGAGCCATATACAAAGGAGTACCTGCTATATCAGTTTTTTTAGTAACTACCTCATCTCCTGAAGATATTGTTTCTAGAAGTTTTGCTACACCAAAATCAAGTACTTTAACAAGTATACCCTTATTATCCCTTCCAGAATCTCCTACAATAATATTTTGAGGTTTTATATCTCTATGGATAATATTTTTACTATGAGTATATTCAAGAGCTGAAGTAACCTGCAAAGCTACTTGGAAGAAGAATGCTAGATCTTTTCTTCCATCTCTTTTTAAACATTCTTTAAGGTTAATACCGTTAGCAAGTTCCATAACTATGTAATATCCATAGTTACTAGTTTTAGTTGTTAAAATATCACCTGAATTTTGAAGTTCTTTTTCTTCTACATTATCTTCTAAAAGTCCTAACTCGTACAAGCAAACTATGTTTGGATGGTTAAGTTTTCCCATAAGAGTTGCTTCTTTTTGAAAACGCAGTAAATCTTCAGAGTTTAATTCTCTATTTCTATGTATAATTTTAATAGCTACATATCTTGAAGGATCATCAAAAGGAATAGCTTTAAATACCTTCCCCATACCACCAGTTCCTACTTCTCCCGTGATATAGTAGTTATCAGCTATTTTCTTTCCTATAACTTTTTTTATACTATCGTTATACACTATCTATTCCTTTTAATACCCTTATATTTTTTAAACAACTTTTTTAAAAATATTTTTTCCTTTCCTTACTCTTAACTCTTTTTTATTACTTTTATTCTTCTGATTAATTTTCTTTCCTATATTAGTACTTTTTTTTCTTGATTCATTTATATTTGATTTTTTAGAAGACTCATCTTTATCACCTATATCAAAAGCTACCGCTCTCATAGATCTAAGGTTAACAGTATTATTAGATTTTTTAATAATTTCATCTGCTACATCCTTTATTAATCTTTCAGCTTCTTTTTGATCCTTGATAGAATATGAAGATATTCTGTCTTTACCTAATATCTTAGATTTATATAATAGAAGATCTGCTAGTTTAATTGGTTCTTCTCCACAGAACGCACTAAAATTATCAACATATACCGCTCCTATACTTACGGTAAGTCGAATATCATATAATCCTTTAAGGTACTGATGATTTGAAAGTTTATGTTTTAGTTCTGATACAAAAGAATAGAAACTTTCTTTAGAATTAGTTTCTACAACAGATATATATTCATCTCCTCCATACCTAGATATATAACATGAATGATCCTCTTTAATATAATCCTTTAAAATTCTACCTATTTCATATAAGGTTCTACTTCCTACCATATGATAATATGTATCATTAATAGTTTTAAAATTATCTACATCTATCATCATAATACCAAACGATGATTCTTCTTTTTTGTATTTAATTAAAGTTTGAGAGTATAGTTTCCAATAAGCTCTCATATTATATAATCCAGTTAGTTCATCGGTATTACTTATTTTTCTAAGTCCATAACAAATTCTATTTAATTTCAAAATATTTATTATAGATTTTACGTAGAAGAACATATCAGTAAACATTTTATCAGTGGTACTAGTGTCTATCATTCCATATATATATTCCATATTAGACCCTAGAACCTTAGAAGTAGAAAATATATTCTTTTCTATATTCTTACCATATAGAATTATAAACATATCATCATAAGCATCAGACCTAAATACTTTTTCAAAATTTGATCTATTATCTACGTTTAAATCAGCTATATCAACAAGCATTATATCGATATCATAGAACGAGAGAGTATTTTCATCTAGTTTATTAAAATCAAGACAACTAACATGAAATTCCAGAAAATATTCATATAAAAGTTTAGTAAAATTATCCTTAGGTGTAGTAGTAGTTATACCGAAATTTCCATCTAATTTATTCGAATACCTTATCATTAATTCTGACAGTGAGTATATCCCCTTCTGATACTCTTTTAGTTTGCAATACATCTCTGACGAAGACCCCTTCTTCGAGAGTACACACACATTTAATTTGTTGTTAATCAATCGGTCCATAAATCCCACTTTCAAAATTCCATAAAATTATTTCGGATTGTAAAAATAAAACTAAAATCTCAAAAAAAGCCTATTTTCTTTATTACTTGATTATTACTAGAAAAAATTTAGATTATTGTTTTTTTATCAAATATAATATTCATCATTTTTTCATATTCACGTGTTTTAAGGTTAAAATATAAATAGGAAAGAGTTTGAAAAATTCTTTAATACGGGAACATTTAATGAAAAGAGTTATAGTAATCTTATCTATAATATCGTCTATGATATTTGTAGCTTTGTTTGTGTATTCTTATAATACATTAAACAAGAACAACATATTATCTTTAACTAATGATGATATAAAAAAAATAATAACAAATAAGATAGAGCAAAATACTATTGTATACGATAAATCTGGAGAAAAAATTGGAGAATTTTTTTCCAATTATTCTATTCAACTAAACTATGATGATATTCCTCCTTTTTTAATTCAAGCAATTATATCTACAGAGGATCGAAAATTTTATAATCATTCAGGACTTGATTATAAGGCTATTTTAAGAGCTATTAAAAATATGATTCTTACTAGATCATTCCATCAAGGAGCTAGTACTATTACTCAACAGATTGTTAAAAATCTTATACTAACTCATAAAAGAACAATTGAAAGAAAAATTATAGAAGCGTATCTATCACTAAAACTTGAGAAGATGTTTTCTAAAAAAGAGATATTTGAATTCTATGCAAATAATATGTTTTTAGGTAATGGAAGTTACGGAGTAGCAGCAGCTGCTAGAAGATATTTTAATAAAGATATCCATGAACTTCTTCCTGAACAAATGGCTTTAATTGCAGGACTATTTCAATCTCCAAGTAAATATAATCCTTTTAAACATCCTGAACTTGCAAAACAAAGACAGAAGATAGTGCTTACAGGAATGTATGAAAACGGGTTTATTAACGATGAAGAATATTTTGCACTTTTAAACAGAGATTTAAACTATGCTCCATATACCTCAATAAATAATACCATAGCTCCTTATTTTCTTGATTATATAAAAGAAGAAGTCACTGAGATACTAAAGCAAAAACCTGATGGAAAAGGATACCGTATATATACTACCCTTGATCTACAGAGACAGCTTAAAGCTCAACAATCCATAGACTCTTTACCAAGTATTGTTTCTAACCTTATAAAAGACGAAAAACTAGCAGAAAAATATCTTTCATTAATGGAAGCATCTTTAATAAGTATAGATCCTAAAACTGGTGCTATTCTTACAATGATAGGAGGAAGAGATTTTAATAAATCTCAGTTTAACACCACTACCTCTTCACTTCGTTCCCTAGGATCTTTATTTAAACCTGTTGTTTATACTCTAGCACTACTACAAGGGAAAAAATGGTCTGATTTAATGTTTATCTCTCCTATATCTGTAGCTGGATATAGACCTAAAAATGTTAATTCTTCTTTTTTAAAAGAAGCTACAATGATGAAAGCTTTCTACAGTTCATTAAACACTTCAGCAGTAGAACTAGGAACCAGTTTAGGTCTAGATGAGGTAATTTCTTTTGCAGAAAGACTGGGAATAAGAACTCCATTAAAACATGAGTATGGGACTTTTATAGGATCTAGTGATGTAAGTTTCTTTGATATATTAAGATTATATGAAGTATATGCTAACCAAGGTGTTATAAACGAGATTTATTCGATTGAAAAGATACTAGATCCTTCAGGAAGAGTTATCTATGATATAGCTTCAGATACTAAAAGAAATGTAGCTACCGAGGTACTAGACAAAGATACAGCCTTTTTACTCCAAGAAGGACTTAAAAACGTAGTTCGTTACGGAACAGCAAGAAAGTTAGCAGATTTTTCAGGGTATGTAGCTGGTAAAACAGGAACTACAAATGATTCTAAGGATAATTGGTTTTGTGGATATACTAATGATACCCTATCTTTAGTCTGGGTAGGATCCAATGAAAACCTTCCTCCTTCTATCTCTGGAAGTTCTATTGCTATTCCTATTTGGAGATCTTTTATGGAAGATAGTATAAAAACTAAGATCTCTACCCCTATCTCTGAGAATCTAATATCTTACAGAATAAATCCAGTATATGGAACCATCTCCGATCAGGGGATAAAAATGTATTTTAAAAAAGATAATGAACCAGATACCAGAAAATCTTCCTATGAAGTTATAGAAAACTACTCCGGAAAATATAGGGGTATGTTTGAAGATCTATAATCTAAATCCATATCCACATCCACATCCACATCTATATCTATCCATTTTTATATCTATCTTAATTTAGTTTTTACTCATTTTTTTAAAAAAAGAAAAATAAGAAAGAACCTGTGAATAAACAGAGTCAAAAACACTATCTTTCAATATAGAATTTAAACTCTTAACTATATTAAATACACAAAATATATCATAGTTTGGAGTAAAACTAGTACCAGTATTATTAATATGCATTCGTTCTAAAGTTTTTAATTTAAGAATCCATGTTTTAAATAATCTAAAACAATAAGCATAAGGCAAAAGAGCGTATAAGCTAGATAGCTCCTTTGTTTTAACAGAAGTACTCATTACATCTTCTTTTATTATCTGTAAAGAAGATTGCAATTTATCATACATTTTTTGTCCTAAAGGATTTCTTCTAGGAAGATTAACTAAACATACAAATGGTATACTACAACAAAACATTCCTACCATACTTATTAAATAGGATATACCTGTAGAATCTATATTATTACAGTGACTCCAAAAGATCAGTCCAGCACACATTAAAATATATAAACTAGTAACCATATTAGATCTTTTGAATTTTAAAAACAGGACAATAAATATTAGATGATAGATCCATAAATATATATTTATAGAACTAAAGAAAAACAAATTAAATCCAGACCTAGCAAAAACAGTACAGTAAATAATTCCTATCAAACATCCAAATATAATCTTATTTGGAACTACCCCCAAAGACTCATGATCATAAAATTTTTCAACTAGTTTACTACAATACTCCATTACTTTACGACAGGAAGATTTTAACTCTTCAGTTGATTGAATCTTATTTTCTGTAACGGTAGTACTATCTTTAAAAAAATCTAATAGAAAGGTTTTTTCTACACCCTCCAATGGATAATCTTTTAGTTTTGTGATAGAAAAACTATCCCCATCTTTTTGTATTTTAATATATCCTCTATTAGCTAAATCTAATAGAAAAGCTGGTAGTACAGGAATTTTTTGAACTTTATTTATAACAGTATATGCTTCTAGTATACTTATATCCCCTTCAACTGGTTCGTTATTATCTATCTCATTTGATATACCTCTACTGTATTTAAACCAGACAAGAAAAGATACCAAGCTCAATAAAAGTATTAAGGATAAAACGATAAAAGATATGTTAGAAGTTGTACTTTTATTAAAATATCCTCCAAGAGGTTTAACACTCAGTTGTAACCCACTACTTGAAGGAAATTTATTAGCTCTTTGTCCACTTATAGTACTACCTATAACATTATAAGAAAGACCATACGAATTATCAGAGTATGTAGTTCTACCACTATACTCATATAAATTTATCCTATCTTGATCTACTGGGTCTGGTAGATTAACTTTAAAACTTAATCTTTCGATATCGCATGCAAGATAAGTATCTGTAATATTATAGACAAACTCATCTTTATTATCTAAGTAGTTATATTTATAACTTAGCCTATAATGATGTTTTCCAGATATTTTAGAACTTCCTTCCATTACAATTTTTATTTCCTTAACACCTATTTTTACCTTAGGTTCCTCAGAAGCTCTTATATCTGTAACAGAAGCATTTTCATAAGGAATATACCTTACTATTCCATAAGAAGGTTTCGTAAAAAAAACATCTATATCTTCTATCACTGTAAATGATTTATTTTTATCAACATCTACCAAAACTTTATAATCTTCTACATAATAATCCGCCTTAACTGGCTTAATCTGTTTGGAAACTATTATCACCATCAGTGATACAAGTATTATTAGTAGTACACTTGTTGAACTATTCATCTTATTCATATTTTTTTTACTATCTTAATCTCTTTTTGTCTCAATATTTCAGTTAACGAGATAAACCATCGATATTATTTATCTACTTCTCCAATTATTCTTTTTTGTTTATTTTATAATAAATATGATATTATTTATATAGGAAAGATTCACTAACCCTTAACAGGACGTTTATAACTATGTGTATAAGATTTAAATCTTATTTAAAAATAAAAAGTATTACTATATTTACAATTTTTACTACATTTGTTTTGATTACAACATATGGTTGTGTATCAAATACCAAAGAAGGAAGTATTAAATCTGCTTCAAAAAAATATAAAAAAATTGGATTATTTCAATCAGATCCCAAACCCACATCTGATAATAAATCATTATCCTCCAATAATCTAAAGGTTCCTAAATATCAAAAAAGTTATTCTGATAAAACAGTTAAAGATTTTCTAGCTTTGAGCAAACCCTCTACTGAATCAAAAAACCAATCTGATACAGATATTTATCAAGAACATGAAAAAGATTTTCTAGCTTCTATTCAACCAAAATCTAATAAAAACTCTACTGAACCAACTAAGATAAAAGAGACTCTACCAAAGAATTCTTCTACTACCTCTACCATCAATGATATAGGCGGTATGAAATTAACTAAAAAACAGAAAAAATGTGTATCTATCCTAGATAAGTATCAACCGGCCTACAAACTTCTAACCAAACATGTAACCTCTGCTTCTAAAACTGTTTCTACTTTTTTATCCTACGGTCCTTCTGATTGTATAAATCGTTATCAGGCGGTAGTTAATACAATAAAAAAGGTACTAGTAGAAAATACATCTAAAGTAGGAATCCTACTACCTCTGTCTGGACAGTATAGTCAAGCTGGGAAATATACCTTGGAAGGAATAGAAGCATATTGGAAAGACTTTGCTTCCAAAAGAAAGTTTAACTATATTTTAAAGGATACTCACGGTGATATAAATACCACTAAAAAATTAATCTCACATCTTGTACTTAAAGAAAACGTATCATTACTTGTTATTGATGAAAGACAGAAAGAACAGGTATCTGATCTTATCTCGGAACTAAACATTCCAGTTTTACTTTTAAATCCTTCAGGATCTGGAATAAAGCTTTCCTCCCATATCTTTTATGTGTATCCATCTCAATCTCAACTCGTAGAAACTCTTACTGATAAAATAGTTAGATCTGGTTACAAAAGAGTAGCTATTTTAAAACCTAATAACTCCACTGGTATATCCTTTACAAATTTACTTACCCAATCTTTAAAAAACAGTGGAGTAGTGGTTCAGCATGATGAACTATACTCTTCTTCTAACTACGAGACAATGGAGTGGGCCTCAAAATCAATATTTCAGATAGATCCTATGAAAAGATCTGCAGAATATGCAGATCTTATGGATAAATCCAGAAAAAAAGCTCAATCAGAGGGAGTAGGTTTTAATCCAAAAACTGTGACTCTACCTGCAATAAAAGATTTTGATGCTGTAATTATTCCAGATAATTTTAAAATAGTAAGACATTTCAGTAATATCTTTAAATATCTTGGAGTAAACCGTATACCTCTTATAGGTACTTATGAATGGAGATCTTTTGATCTTATTCATCCATTTGATCCTTCTTTAGAGGGAAGTTTTTTTGTAGATTTTATAGGGAAATACACCTCACTTCCAAGAAGTTTAAACTTTGCATTAGAAAAGGATTCTCCTTATTTTATAGAGCCTTCATCTGTTTCTAGAATAGATCATAGTATTATTGGATATCAGTCTACTAGCATTATAGATCAGCTCTTATCTAAAAATTTTAAAAAGAAATCTCAACTCATAAAACATCTTCGTGTTATGAAAAACGAAAGTTCTTCTTCATATTTTAAACCAGGAAGAATATTTGATAAAAACCAAGTTGCTTACTGGCCTTCGTTTATACTAAAGATCAGTAATGGAGATATCCAAGAAGAAGAAGTAGAACAGTACTAAAATTAACTAATTAATTTAGTAAATCCATTAAATCAAAAAAAGTTATTAAATTTTTTAAAATCTAACCTTGAAAGAACTTTTTTAATAGAAAGTCTTTCTGATATCTTATTCATCATCATCTAAACTCAGTACAGCTCTAAAAGCAGCTTGAGGAATCTCTACGTTTCCAAACTGTTTCATTCTCTTTTTACCTTCTTTTTGTTTTTCTAGAAGTTTTCTTTTTCTCGTAATATCTCCCCCATAACATTTAGCAATAACATCTTTTCTATAAGGAGAAACCGTGGTTCTAGCAAGGATTTTACTACCTATAGCAGCTTGGATTGCAATCTTAAACATCTGTCTTGGGATAATATCTTTAAGTTTTCTACAGAGGTTTACTCCTCTGTTATAGGCTCCCTCTTTATGAACAATACATGATAGAGCATCTACGGGTTCTCCATTTACCATGATATCCATCTTAACAAGGTTTCCATCTCTATAACCTATGAGTTCATAATCCATAGAGGCATATCCACGGGAAACACTCTTTAGTTTATCATGGAAATCAAATATCATCTCATTCATTGGAAGTTCATACACTATTTTTACTTTATTAGCTGATAAATATGAAAGTTCTTTTTGAATTCCTCGTTTTTCAGTAAGTATCTTTAAAATTGCTCCTATATATTCTTCAGGAGTATGTACAGTCAGTGATACATATGGCTCTTGAATAACTTCTATCTCATTAGCATCAGGAAGTTTAGCTGGATTTTCTATATCATGCCATACCCCTTTAACATCTTTAACCTTATATACTACAGAAGGGGCTGTAAACACTAAATCTAGATCGTACTCTCTTTCTAATCTTTCTTGGATTATATCCATATGAAGCAGTCCTAAAAAACCAACTCTAAACCCAAATCCTAGAGCTTGAGAAGTTTCCATTTCAAAAGACAGTGAAGAATCATTCAGTGCTAATTTTTCTAAAGATTCTTTGAGTAGATTTACATCATTTGAATCTACTGGAAACACACTTCCAAAAACCATCTGTTTTGCTTTTTGAAAACCTGGTAGTGCTTCAACTCCACTATCAGGAGTACTAATAGTATCTCCAACTCTAGTATCAGCCACGGTTTTAATAGATCCTGCTAAAAATCCTACCTCTCCTACAGTTAATTCTTTTACATCAACAACCTTAGGAGTAAGCTTTGCAAGTTTTAGGACATCAAAAACCTTACCAGAAGAAACCATACTGATCTTCTGATTCATCTTAATAGCTCCAGACACTATTTTAACTAAAGATACAGCTCCTAGATATGAATCAAACCAACTATCAAAAATCAGAGCTCTTAAAGGCTCATCTTTTCTATCCTTAGGAGGAGAAATCTTTTGAACCACAGCTTCTAAAATAGCTTCTATTCCAACCCCAGTTTTTGCACTACAAGGAATAGCTTCGCTTGCTTCGATTGCAAGTTCATCTTCAATCTCAAGCATTACCCCTTCTACATCAGCTCCAGCAAGATCTATCTTATTTATCACCGGAATTATCGTAAGATCATGTTGCATAGCAAGATTTACATTAGCTACAGTCTGAGCTTGTACTCCTTGGGTAGCATCCACTACAAGGATCGCTCCTTCACATGCAGCAAGACTTCTTGATACTTCATACGTAAAATCCACATGACCTGGAGTATCTATCAGATTAAGTTGGTAGATATTACCATCTGAGGCTTTATAGTTCATAGTAACTGTTTGAGCTTTTATAGTAATTCCACGTTCTCTTTCTATATCCATAGAATCCAGATACTGTTGTTTCATCTCTCTATCAGACACTGCTTTAGTTATCTCAAGGATTCTATCAGCAAGGGTAGATTTACCATGATCAATATGAGCTATAATACAAAAATTTCTAATATATTTAGGATCTTGCATATTAATTTTTTATCCTTCTATCTGTAGAACACCACCTACTCCATTATACAATCCCGAAAGATTATCACAACCTTTTTAAAAAAGTCTATTCTTTTTAAAAGGATAACCCCCATTTTATAACTTTTACACTATATTTATTATTTTAGAATGTTACACTGTTATTATACAATGCTAAGGAGACTTCTATGATATCAACCACCTCTTTTAAAAAAGTATCTTTTTTATCGATACTGGTGACTTTTTTTATCTTCTCATGTAAAAGTATAGCTCCTAAGGAACAGGATTTTTCAAAGAATTTATCCTCAGATAATAAGTATAATTTGAACTCCCTAACTCTATCTGATTCTACCAGTGATCAAATCGTAGATAATTTCTTGAATAGTTCTTGCGCTCTACTTTGGACAAATATCAGAGAGCTTTTAACAGTGGGATCTAGCTTTACTGTAAAAAATCAAGGATCAACTATGCTTAGCTCTTCTCCCAAAGATACCAAAGAGTTCCACACTATAACTTCTAACACTGACTCTGATATAGAAGTTAGTTCTGATTCTATATTAAAGACAGAAATCTTTAACTATTATTGGTATATCGATCCTCCTCAAAACCTAAACGTATTAGCGTTTAACAAAAATTGTAAAGCTCTACAATACATAGTAGGTTCTTCTCTATTTAATGCCAGTTATTCCTCAGGTAGTGTTCTAATAGGAAAAACTACTTATCCTACTATCACCCTGACCATAACTCCTGAGCCTTCTGATTACCAAAACCTATCAGAACTTGACATTTTAAAAAACTACGTAGCTGTGTTAAATCCTCCTTCTAATCTTAAATACTCTATAACATTTACTAAGGATCATATGTTAATTATTGAAAGAGATCTCATCTATACTACAAAATCAATCTTAGGTTCAGGTAAGGAAAAAGGCTTTAATAGTAAAATCACTGATATTAATATTAAGTAGTAATAGCAATAGTAACGATTATAAGAGTAAGCTTATTATTTAATTTATAAATATAGAGTATAGAACATAAGGATATATCAAAGACATATAAGTACACCACCTATCAAGGTGGTGTACTTACCTATAAAAGCATATTAATTTAATTTCTAGTTTAAAAAATAGTAGGAATAAACAGATCAGCTATTTTTTATAAACTGAAACGAACTCCTCCGTAAATCATCATAGCATTATAGATAAAATGTCCTGGAGTTTTACATCCCTTTACAGAAAGAGTTCCATCTATATCTATTACCGAAAAGTTCCATTGCATACCCATATTTACAGCAGATATATAACTGATAGGTAGGGAGAGTTCATAACCTAGTTGAGCAGTTAAACCAAAAGCCCAATTATCATAAGTTACTTTCAACTCTGTATCTTTAGGATCTGTTTCTTCTCTACTCTTATCAGTTTCAAGTGTTATAGAGGTTGCAAGAAGTGGTCCTACCCCAATCTTTATCATACTCAATATTCCACTTTTAGAAGCCTGCATTCCAAAACTTCTCTTATATAAAAATTGAGCTGGAATAAAGAAACTCATCTTCTCATCATCTTTGGATACAGATAATATCCCAAGACCATACTCTACAGATCTAAATGCAAAAGCATTATCAGAACTTAGTATATCTAAATTTCCATCAGAAAGATGATCTATATCCAAAACAAAGAACATATTAAAACCAGTCATAGAAGGTTTTGAAAGCTTCGCTAGTCCAAAAGCTATATTAGGACTGATATAAAAATCTCCTACCTGAGCTCCTCTATAACTATCTTGAACCACCGAAGAAGCAGGAGTTTCTGTTTCTTCCGCTCCCTTACAAAAAGCCTTAGCCTCAACCATCATAAACATAACAACACTCAAAATCGAAGCTAACACACCTTCGTATCTTGATAGTTTATTCATTTTACATCCTCCATCAAAACTCTTTATAAAACTCTAATAGTTATGATATATTGTTTAATGAAAAATACCAATAATTAGTTTAGTTTTATAGTTTTTCTGGTTTTAAATTATTTATTTGCTCTTCGTTTACTTTAGAGATATCCTAACTCTTCTTAAGTATAAAGGCTCGGGAGTTATCACGGTGGATTCTGTCACTAAAAATTTTCATACTCACACCTACAGATGTAACCATGCTTGTGGTGATGTACACGACTATTACCAAACAGCTGTTAAACTAAAAATGACAGCTTTAGGTTTTAGCGATCATGTTCCATTTCCTTATAAAAAAGAAAGTTTTAAATCCGTCTTTCTTTGGAGAATGAGATATGATGAGATAAGTGATTATCTATCTAAGATAGATAATTTAAAAAAACAAGTAACTGATATTAAAATATACTCTGGATTTGAATGTGAATATTTTAAAGAATTTGATTCATATTACAAAGAACTTACCGACCAAACAGATTATCTCATTTTAGGAGCTCACTTTTTCTTTGATAAGACTCATAATTTCTATTCTGCATATGAGGTGACTAATACCAAAAAAGGTCTCTTTGATTATGCAGATAATGTAATAGAAGCTCTTCAAACTGGATATTTTCGATTACTTGCTCATCCTGATGTATTTGGAATACTTTACCCTAAATGGGATGATACCTGTGAGACTATATCCCGATCTATTATCGAAACCTGTATAGATAAAGATATTCCTCTAGAGATAAACGGATTTGGAGTAGCTAAGGGAATAATTCAAACTGAAGATGGTCCTCGTTATCGTTATCCTTGGGACAATTTCTGGAAGCTAGCATCAACCTACCCTAAAGTAAAGGTAGTTATAAACTCAGATGCCCATTATCCTTGGATGCTTAATGCTGGATTTTCTGAAGCTATATCTTTAAAGAATAAGTATAATTTAAATCTAGTGGATCTATTCTAGAAGTTCACATCTTTTTCCATCTACATCTATCAGTAGAGTACTTCTTTGTCCTTTAAGAGTGAAGTTACACTTAAATCCTCCAGTTTTATTAGGATAACCTGGATATACTTGTATACTGTGAGAACTATTTAAATCTACATTTAATAAAGATACTGGAGTAAATCTTTTAAGTATTCTATCGTACTCAATATATACTTTT
This sequence comes from uncultured bacterium, assembly GCA_902766925.1. Taxonomy (GTDB): domain Bacteria; phylum Bdellovibrionota_B; class Oligoflexia; order Oligoflexales; family CACXFL01; genus CACXFL01. The sequence goes on from CACXFL010000080.1 coordinate 33,594, forward strand.
TTCTTTTGTCTTATATTTATATCTACTATCCCAGTATCTTTTTTCTTCTTACTTAAAATAACATTAATTGAATTCGATTCTGAAGTAACAGGAATACTTCTAGAGATAAAACCGTCTCTTTCTATAGTAATCATAGATGGATCTTCTTTTAATTTTAAAGTAGCCGGAGTTTTAATAGGGTTACCCTTATTAAGATAATTATTTCCGACCTTAATTTTTACTAAATCAGGAAGTGAGCTAACCTGTACTCTATATGTACTACTCATAGATAAAAAGTGAGTTTTTTGATTCAAGACAAACACACCGTATCCAAATACCAAAAGTAAAATAGTAAAAGGAAGAAGTATAGAATAATTTGTTCCACTACGAGAAGAGTTATATGGGAGCAAACCTCCTCGTCTATTTAAAGTTCCTCCTCCTCTTCTAACACCAGTACCACTATATTTAGAATGATAGGAAATACTCCCCGCATGTGTTCCATAACCAGAAGCTGGAATTCTACTTCCTATAGATAATCCTCCACCTACAGAGTTTCCTACTCCTCTAACCGATGGATTAATCCCACCTATCAGGTTTCCACCTTGACCTATATTTACATTAAGTGGAGTAGAAGATTTTAAAATAACTCCCTTATTTGCTACAAAACCTTGTTCATCTTGAGACTCTTTATCTTTAGCTTCTACTAATACATTACTATCAGCAGGGTTAGTTTTGGTAGTAGTTTTTGATTCTGTAAAGTTACCTAGTTGAGTAAGAGCTAAAGATTTTATTAGTTCTTGATTTTCTCTTCTTTTTGCTGCAAGAAGTTTTTTCAAAAAATTAGATAACTCTATCACAGTAAAATCAGGATAATAAGTATACAAGTATTTTAAAAGTGCTTTTTCAAAAGTTGCTGCAGAAGAGAATCTCTTATTTTTATCAACAGATAGTTCTTTCATAACTATCTCATACAACTCTTCATCTACAGAAGAATTTAATTCTTTAAGATTATATCTAATCTTACATTCTTGAACATTTTTAATAGTATCTATCTCAGTTTCTCCACAGAACAATCTTTTCATAGCAAGGGCTTCCCACATTACTATAGCTAGACTATAAACATCAGTTTGATAATCTAGTTTTTGTCCCTTAACTTGTTCTGGACTCATATAAGCGTATTTACCTTTTACAACTCCAGGCTGAGTTTCTATGGTTTTAGATTCAAAATGAGCTATACCAAAATCTGTTAACTTAACATCTCCTTCAAATCCTATTAGTATATTTTGAGGAGAAACATCTCTGTGGATAAGATCCAAAGATCTACCAGTAAGATCATCTTTTTTAACATGGGTATAGTGAAGACCTCTGGCTATCATAGCAGTTATATATATAACCATAGGAACTGTTAATTTTACTCCAGCTTGTTCACAAGCTGCAAGAATAGTTCTAAGATCCACCCCATCAACATACTCCATCACAATCCCATAACTTCCACTTATGGTAGCAAAGTCCATTACCTGTACTATGTTAGTATGTTGCAGACGTTTACAGATGTCTGCTTCAGTTCTAAACATCTGTAAAAATTCTTCTTCTTGAGCATATTGAGGAAGTATTCTTTTTACTGCACAGATCTTATAGAAGTCTTCTGCTCCTACAGCTTTAGCAATATAAATCTCAGCCATTCCGCCTTTAGCTATCATCTTTCCTAAGACGTAACGGTCTTGACCTGTAGATTGTATAGAAGAAAATCCCATTCTAAACGCTTCCTACCTGATACGTTTATTCCATCTTTATTTGTTTCGGATAAATATATTAAAATATTAGAACACGGATCTATTTAATTAATAAAACCTCCGTTTTTATTAACAATTTATCCTATTCTCAAATATTAACTTCTTATTTTAATTCTATATTTTCTGATTTTTAAAACTATTTTCCAAAAACTTTTCCATCAAGTATTAAATATCTACTCCTTTACTTATTCTGTCAGTTCATTGTCAAATTATTGGCTATATCACCCTATTGACTGAATAGGGTATAGATGAAAAAATAAAAGTAGGGCTGATCTATACTTATATAGACCAATTTGATGTTTAAATACGTAATTATCTAATTAATCTAAAACAACTTAAATTTTAGGTAAGAATTAAGTTTAAAACTACAACCACAAGTTTATTTACAGGGTTTTTATGCAAATTATTCCACAATCTTACATTGCCGTAGATATAGGATCTTCATCTATAAAGATGGTAGAGCTTCAGGGAAAAAGTTCTAAAACTCTTACATCTCTTGGACTACAGATAGTTCCTGAAGGAATAGTTAGTGAAGAGGGTATAGGAGATGATTCACTAGTATCCGATATCCTAAAAGAGATGTGTTCTAAAATGCATCTAGCTCCTTTTGGAAGAAGTGTAGCTCTGTCATTAAATTCTACTATCGGAAATATATTCAAAGTATATGTAGATACCACTACAGAACTTCTTGAAGATATAATTCCTTTTATAGCAGAACAACATTTCCAAGATGATATGGCTAACATCTACTACAAGTACTACCCACTATCTGCTGAGGTACAAGATAACCCAGCTTGCGAAGTTCTTCTAGTAGGAGCAAACCGAGAACACATAGATCAAAGAATTAATATATTAAACTCAATAGGATTTAAAGTAGCTGTGATAGATTCTGATATATGTTGTTTATCTAACATTCTAGAATATAACTATGATGTTCAAAACTCTAACGTTATTCTTATAAACATAGGTTTTAATGTTACTCAACTTATCCTTCTTCAAAATGGTAAATATGTATATTCAAAAGAGATCAAATTTGGTTCAGCTACATACACTAAAAATATAATGGATAATATGGATACTAATTTTGAAAATGCAGAGATTTTAAAACTTTCTGCTTCTGTTTCTGAAAATGATACAGTTAAAAATATTATCTCTACTTTAAACGAACAGTTATGTGTAGAAATTCAAGATGTAATATCTACATATATAAATGAAAACATTAATATTAACCCTGAAAACTGTCCTACTACTTACGAT
>CACXFL010000081.1 GCA_902766925.1 uncultured bacterium
AATTACTCACTCATTATTCAGTTTTCAAAGAGCTTCCAAGTCTTTTTAACTATTCACTTGTCATGGATTTTTTCTAGATTTCAGAGCATTAACAGAAATGTTTGAAATGAAGCAAAATCACCGTAATATTAAGATCTACATATTTCATTTTTGTTTGTCAAACATTTTTTTATTTTTTTCACAAAAAAATCTTTGCCTTTAAAACTTTATTTTAAAAGCCAAACAAAAAGTACGTAGATTTTTCAAAGAAGGCCTAAGAACCACCAAATCAACTTCAGTCAACTTAAGCATCAAGAAACAATATCAACAGTGCCTTCCACGGCAAGAGTCTTTTTTCTATTACATACGGAAATAAATTGCAAGAAATTTTTATGATATCTATCTACTAATTCTACGAGCTAGTCATTATTTATTCTTTTTTGATAATAATTTATTAACCTGTTCCTTAGAAAACAACATATACCCTGATTCAGTATACATAGTAGGTTTTATTTTCCCCATTTTTACCCAGTATCTTATAGTGGATACTGGTAAATTTACAGCTGTAGCAAATGCTGAAATCTTCAAAAGTTTTTCCTGAGGAATATCATTTTTAGAATCAAATGTATCAAATATTGTCTCAAATGATCCATTTAACCTAGTAAGCATAAACCTCATATATTCTTCAACTTTACCTGATAGTTGTGCTTTTTCAATATAGCTGATGTAGTTCTTTCTATCTCTTACACGTATTATAATAGGACAAAAACCATGTTTCATTAGTAGTAGGTTCATCAAAAGTCTAGCTGTTCTTCCATTACCATCAGAGAATGGATGAATACTTACAAAATCAAGATGTAGTTTAATTATGTCTTGGACTTCCTTAATATCAGAAAGCTTCTTAAAAAATCCTTCCATCAAATACGGAACCTTCGAATAATTCGGTAACACAACCCTACTCCCTAGGATTCTTACTGAACAATTTCTATAAAAACCTGCATTATAATCATCTATTCCCTTCAATAATCTTCTATGTATTTCAAGTACAACTTCCTCATTAACCGCTCTAGATGATTTTAAAAGATCTACTATATACAAGAAAGCCTCGGCATGATTCAAAGTTTCCTGATACTCTCGAATAGATTTTGATGATGATGTAATTCCTTCTTCAATAATAAGTCTTGTTTCTTTTCTAGTTAAAGTATTCCCCTCAATATGGTTAGAAGTATATGCTAATTCTGATTTTAACCAGTTATATAGTAATTCTTTATTTCTGTTTGAACTAAATAGTTTTTTATATCTTTTTTGATGCCCCAATATCTTAGAAAGTATCAATTTATCCTCTGTATCAGGCATATTATGCTCCTAGTTTATAGTTTTAATATTTAACAAGTATAAAGTATAAACTATAAACACCAATCCTTCAATTAGTTTATAGTTTTAAAAATTTAAAACTATAAACTATAAGCTAACTCTGTATCACTCATTTATTTTAGCTATATACCTACTTGTATCATCGATCCATTTACTCTGAACAACAATATATAAGTATCAAGTATCACAACATTAGTTATCGCAGTAGTTCCATCAACCAATGAAGTAGGAAGCCAATTTAACCTATCCATACTTTCTCCCCACCATCTAATTGAACCATCAGCTAATATAGCGACATATCCGCCGTAAGCTGAATTTTCAGGATCTGTACCATAAATAGCTGAAACATTTTCTAGAACATATTGAGAAGATCCAATATCTGATCCAAATTTTACAGATGAACTATTTCCCCAAACTACAACTTTACTATCAGATCTTAAAGCAGCAAACGAATAGTAGTTTGGAACTAAGGAAGAAACTGATCCTCCTAAATAAGCTGATACAGCTGAAGTATCAACCGCATTACCCCAACTAATAACAGATCCATCTGTACGTTTTACAGAAAAACCAGTTGAGTTTGATACTACAGAATCTGCATCGATAGTTCCATTCAAAGCTAACTTTACAGAATCACTCATAGTAGCTACTTCTGATTTTCCCCAACTTATAACAGATCCATCGTTACGAATAGCAGCAAATCCATAAGGTCCAGGATATATATCTTCTACATCAATTGTTCCATCTAAATCACTAGATACCGAACTTGAATCTCCTCCGTTATCAGAGTTACCCCAAGTAACTACAGATCCATCTTCTCTTAATGCAGCAAAAGCATTATCGTTAGAATATATTTCAGTAACATCCACTGTTCCAGCAAGAGCAGCACTAACAGAAGAACTATCTCCACCTGTTGCAACAAGTCCCCATGTTACCACAGATCCATCATCCTTTAGTGCAGCAAAGGATTGTGAATTAGCATAAATCTTAGTAACCACTGCACTGCTTCCTCTAGTACCTGTAAGAAGAGCCCTCTTCGCTTCAGAAAGTGTACCACCGTATTGATTATGTCCCCATGCTACAACAGTTATATTATCCTCATTAGCTTTTTCAACAACAATTGCAGCAAAAGCTCGATGAGTAACAGCTATATCAATAACCGCATAAGTTGATCCATCAAGGAAACTAGACACAGATTCAGAATTTCCTCCGTTATCAGCGTCTCCCCAAGTAATTACAGATCCATTAGCTCTTAGGGCTGCAAATGCTACCCCTTCCTTAGGATGTGAATAAATATGAGTTACTTTAATATCTTCAGTTGAGCCATTAAGTTCAGGGATTAGTTCTTCAGGTATTGTTCCTCCATTAGTTTCATCTCCCCAAGCATAAACAGCTCCTGAATCATTCACAGCTGCAAAAGCAGATTTATTTACTGCAACAGAACTTATACTAGTATAATTTGATCCAATTGACCCCCCGTAGTTTGAGTTACCAAAGGTATATACCGTACGACTTGCTTTTGCTACTACTGCAGCAGCAGAGCTATTTTTAGTAACTGAAGTTACATTTGAAAATCCAGAATATACATTCGTTCTGTCAGCTATGGATCCCCAGATTACAAGTGTTCCATCTGTTCTTTTTGCCAAAAAGCTTGAAGATGTATGATATAATTCAGTAGCCTTCTTATCCTCAGAACTTCCATCTAGGTCAGAAGCAGCATCCCCTAAACTTGCTCCATAATCAGAGCTTCCCCATGCTATAACACTTCCATCAGTTTTTATCGCTACCATAGCTCTATCTGAGGTTTCAATTTTAGAGACATTATTTTTTACAACAGTTGAAGCACCAAATGAAGCGTGTCCCCAAGCATAAGCGGTATTATCAGATCTTAAAGCAATAAAAGCATGTGTAGTATGTTGAAGATCTACTACAGGGAACGAAGTACCATCAAGAGCAGCAGCATGAGTTGAGAATGATTTATAATAACTTTGACCATCAGTATAATTCCATGCAAAAACAGATCCATCCGCTCTAAGTACAGCTGTACCAATGGAATTCATATCAATTTTTACAATATCAACTGTTCCATCAACCTTATCTTCAAACTCAGAAAAGTCTCCTCCGTATCTTGTACTTTTTGGCCACGCAACTATAGATCCATCTACCCTGAGAGCCATATATACGTATCCATTTGATCTAATATCAATTACATCTATATCACCATTTATTTCAGATCTTACAACTGAAGAGTTACCACCGTTAGTACTTTGTCCCCAAGTAACAACAGAACCATCATCTTTTAAAGCAGCAACAGCAGAACTGTTAGGGAATACTTTTATTACATGTCCATTTATATCATTTGCAACAGAAGATGAGCCTCCACCCATATTACTATTACCCCAGGTTATTACAGATCCATTTTCTCTAAGGGCTGCAAATACAGCACCTGAACCATATACCGCAACTACATCAATTGTACCATTAAGTTTTGAAGCAACTGAACTACAACTTGAACCTGTAGAATAAGCATTTGTTGTTCCCCAACAAGTAACGGAACCATCTTGACGAAGTGCTGCAAAAGCATAAGTATTTGTAAAAATTTTTATAACTGGGTTATCATTCGCAGCAATGGTTTTTGTATAGTTATTATTATTAGTTTTATTTGCAGCAGATGTACCCCAACTAATAACAGAACCATCTGAACGTAGAGCAGCAAAACCGTAAGTATTAGTATAAATACGTTTAACTGGTATTGTACCATCAAGTGCTTCGATTAATCCAATCGCTGAAAGATCCCCACCATACCTTGGTTTACCAAATACAGACAAAGATCCATCAGCTAAAAGTACTGCAACAGCTCCACTATTACTATATACATACTTAGGAGCTTGCGAGAAGGTTCGAGTATAATCTCCAGAACTGGTATAAAGATCTACAGTGTTTGAATGAATATGAGCAAATCCAGACCCAGTCCTAAATATTGTAGGTGTAGTATAAGTAATTTCTTCAGATGTATAACAAGCAATTACATTATCCGAAGAATCCAGTTCTAAGAAACTAAATTGGTGAGTTCCTTCTGTAAGATCATCAATATTAATAACTGTAGTACCATAGGTTGTTATAGTTGTAGCTAGAAGGTTTCCTTCATTATCACAACTATTACCTTCATAGACTTTAAGTTTATTACCAAACAATGTACCTTTAACAATAATACCTCTGTTCACGTTAGCTGATGAATATTTGTCTTTATAGTACACAGGAAGAGCATCTACGTATTCTATCTTTCTAAATTCATAAACCTCAGAAGAAGAACAAGTAGAATACCCCAGATAACTTTGTTTTACCCAGAATGAATATCGAGCCATATTAACTAGATCTGTATTATAAGTAACTGTAGCAGATCCAGTATCAGAAACAACTGTATCACTTACTGCATTACCCAGGCATCCTTCATGTTCATACAATGTTAGACTTACAGATTTTCCAGGGAATAAATTTGTAGCATTAAACACAGGATGAGAAGGGTTA
>CACXFL010000082.1 GCA_902766925.1 uncultured bacterium
CCTGATAAGTTATTAAACCCTGTAATTGTTTCTACATTAATATAAAAACTAACCCCTTCTTTTTCTTTTTCAGAGTATATAGAATCTGTGGCCTTAACAAATTTTTCCATAGAATATGAGGTTTCTACCATAGGAGCTATGATAGAAGAAGCTTCTAACCTTTTAGCACTATATATATCAGTTTTAGCTTCACATCCTCCTACCTTTACCGTAAGACCTACTCCACCTCTTAGAGCAATATCTTTTAATCTTAAACTTTCTTCTCGGGTAGCCCCTTCTGATTCGAATTCAGATCTAACAGCTATAACACCGTAATTTTCTTTAAGATTTTTAAGAATAGAAACTAATTTATCTTCTAAGATACTCATATTACCCAATCCAAGTACTAAATATTCTACTGCTTGCCTTTTTATTACCAAGATTACCCAGGTTTTTAAAGTACTAATTCCATAATTTCAATAACAAAATGACCACAGTACAGAATGAGTCCATCTATTCTGTATAAACGAAAGATACGTTAATATAACAATCAGGCTAAATTAAAGGCATATTGTCATATATGGAGGAATACGCAAAATATCATCCTTTAGAACCAAATTTTTAGGACAAATAACGTAATAACCCCCAATCCTTTCTTTAAATTTCTCTTTAAACTTTAACAATGATTTTAACGTATACCGTTCTGATGATTTTACCTCTATTGGAAATATCTTGTATTTTAGTTTACTGTTATTAGAAATTAAAAAATCTACTTCTATATCGTTTCTATGTTTTTCTTCTGAATAATGGGTATAAAAATATAGTTTATGTCCATTTGCTGTAAGCATTTGAGCAATAATATTTTCATAAAGCATACCTTTATTGAATGACAATTTATCATTAAGAATATGGGTATAGACTGTTCCATCTAAAAGATCGTTTTCATCAAAAGCATGCGACAGTAAAAGTCCAGTATCCCCCATATAACACTTCACATAAGTTCTTTCTTCATTAATGGATAAACCGATACTAGGATCATTACACCTAAAACACTCGTTAGATATCATAGAATCTGCTAACCAGAAAAAAGTATCTCTATAATGATCTATACTGCTCCCTTCCTTAATATCTTTAAAACAAACTCGCTTTTCATGTTTGGATAAAAAGCTTGGAATTTGATCAAAAATATTAAGTACTTTAGTTCTATACTGTGAGTTTATTTTCATAATATCGTTACGATATAAATTCAAAATATCACGTTTTTCAGCATCAACAACATCAAATTGCTTGGCACTTTCTAAAAAAAGTACCACTGGCTTTGGCATTCCTCCAACCAACATATATTGTTTAAAAAGAAGCATCGCTTTATTATGTAAAGATTCTTCCAAAGGAACTTTTTTACTAAAACTTTTTCGGATAGATTCTATAAGAAGATCCTCTCCCAAAGCCCACAGAAACTCTTCAAAATCCAAAGGATACATACGCATCCTTCTTTCTTCTGAAGGAAGAACAATATCTTTAATATTTTCCTTGATAGATATTAAAGAACCCGTCTCTATATAATCATATCTACCATCTTCTACTAAGTATTTAATTGCCGCTCTAGCTTGAGGAAACATCTGAACTTCGTCAAATATTATAAGAGATCTGCGATTTATCAACTTCTTTCCATAGTAAGTTGAAAGCATCATAAAAAAAGTGTCTAGATCATTTATGTAGTCCGTGAAATATTTCTCAACTGTTTTATCTTTTTTAGCAAAATCTATGAGAATATATGATTCGTACTCATTTTTTCCAAACTCCTGACACAGAGTAGATTTGCCAATTCTTCTTGCTCCTTCCAACAAAATAGCTTTTCTACCGGAGCATTCTTTCTTCCAATCAAGCAGTTTTAAATAAGCTTTTCTTTTTAAAATCATATCTGTCCTATCTAATATATCTATTTGTTATTATTATATAATTTTTACATTATTCTATTATACGCACCTATCAGCATGGTATAAAATTCCACTATGCGCAGGTATATAATACCAAAAAAATCCTATTATACGCAAGTATCAAAACACTATACTTTACCATTATGCGCGCCTATCAGAAGGGCCTAAAATCCCATTATGCGCACTTTTCAAAAATTTTAATAAAGAAATTAAGGAGTTTCGTACTATTTAACTACTGCTCACACTATTTTCTTCTTCTTTTAATATTTTATGAACCGTTCCCACACTAAGATTAAGACAGGATCCTATATCTCTGATGGATTTTCCTTCTCCTCTAAGATCTATAACCTGACGACGAACCTCATCCCCCACTTTAACAGGAGGACCAAGACGTACCCCTTTCTTTTTTGCAGCTTCAAGTCCTGCTTTAACTCTTGTTACGATAGTTTCACGTTCAATTTCAGCAATTTCAGCAAAGGCTGCAAGCATAGTACGCCTGAAAGGATTTTCATGTCCCAGGTTAAGTACAGGTTGAGTAACAGATATAAAAGCAACTCCTACCTCATCTAAATCCAGTAACAGTTTTATAGCGGTAGTTGCCTGACGAGAAAACCTATCAAGTCTATACACTATGATGGTATCTATACTTCCAGAATAGGCATCCTTCATCATCTGTTGAAACTGGGGACGTCTAGTAGTAGTTCCTGATATTCCTTCATCCTGATACACTTTAATACTGGTAGGTTTACTTCCTTCAGGCAGTGCTCCAATCCAAGCTTCTACCGCTGTTTTCTGACTAATAAGATCCTGTTTATCGGTAGAAACCCTGTAGTACAAAGCTACCCTTGAAAGCCCCTTCTTTTTTGCGCCATTCATACTAACCCTTATTCTTTGGAACAACTCAGTCCCAATTTCTTTCCACTACACAGTACGGTGGAAATTTTTCCATCTTTAGTTGTATATAAAAAATCATCCAGTAGTGGATATATTTTTTTTAGATTAACTGCTACGGTATGATAGATATATTCTTCATCTCCATCGTTAATATTACTCCAGGCTACAAGTACTCCATCTCTTCTTATAGCTACGGCTGCACTATAGGAGCACATTATCTTTTTAACTCCTTCTGTAAGATTTTCAGCAACCTCCTTAGAGCTATTTACAAGATTATCATCTCCCCAAACTACCACCGATCCATCTTTTCTTAGAGCTACGAAATTAGAGTTAGTAGCACATACTTCTTTTATCCCATTAACTTTTTTTCCTAGTGGAGAGATATCTCCACCAAAATAATCACTTCCCCATGATAGAATTCTTCCATCTTTTCTAAGTACTGTAAAAGCTCTCCAACTAGGAATAATTTGTTTGATATCATTAAGATATTGACTGGCGGGAAGTTTTCCACCATGGTCTTCATTTCCCCAAGCTACAAGATCTCCATTTACTTTCCTAGCTACAAAAGCACTATGATTTGAAACGATAGAGTCTACTCCTATAAGTTCATCAGATACTTTTGAACTATCTCCTCCAAACTCATCATTTCCCCAAGTAACCACCGATCCATCAAGTTTAAGTGCTGCAAAAGCTCTCTCAGTAGGTATAACTTCTACAACATCTGATGAGATATCTTCTTCTACATCTTCGCTATTTCCTCCAAAACCAGGATCACCCCAGGTTAAAAGTTTATATGTGTATTTATATTTACTTCCTAGAGATTTTTTTATCTTTTTATCCCTGATCATAGCTACAAAAGCTCTTTCATTTGAAACAAGTTTTTTAACCTTCTGAAGCTTATTTTTAACTCTAGGAGGAATTCTTCCTCCGTATTTTCCCCAAGATATCACAGATCCATCTTTTCTAATAACCGAAAAAGCACTTCCTGTTGATTTAATAGAAACAATATCGTGAAGTTCTTCTACGACACTACTACTATCACCTCCGTACTCCTTATTCCCCCAACTAAGTAAAGTTCCATCTTTTCTTACAGCTGCAAAAGCCTGATCTGTAGTAGCTACAAGTTTTATCTCAGATAGACTATCATCCGGAGCCAGTGGAGTATCTATAGTAAATTCTCCTCCAGTATACAGATTTGATGTTTTTGTAAGAACTGCTAGACCAATTCCTAGTTTTTCATCGTAATTTTTAATATTATAAACCTTTTCTATACCTGAGAGAGCATCTTGGCAGGAGGGTTCATTTTGAATAAATAGACGAGACTGCTCTGTACCATAGGAGGTAGTCATAAGATAAGCAGAGTTACTATCCAAAGTTTTACAGGAGCATACAAGTACTACACTCATCAAAAATAATAGTTCTATCTTACATGTCATTCCTGATAGACCTTCCATCCTTGTTTTTTGACTATTAATTTTTATTTAAAACTTAAGTATAGAAATATTATATAACTTCCTCTCAGCTATCTAAAGAAGAATCTCAAATTTAGAGTAAATATTCACTCGTACCTTCTACCTATTACTACTCCAATACAAAGGAGGAAATAGCAAACACAGAGTGTTTTCTAAGAGTTTGAATTACTCCCTTGGTATAAGATTGATACCTATCTTCTACCCCCAAAAGTCCTTCTATACCAAAACTCATTCCTAGTACAGGAATAGCATTTTTCAATAGTCCCATAACATCTTGAGATTCTTGGTACCTTACAACAGGAAGTTCTTCTACTCCTGCTAGTTGACAAGCTTTAGTTACAGCATCCGATTCATCTCCAAATTCATCTATCAGGGAATACTCTTTTGCCTGAGTTCCTAGATATACTCTTCCTTTAGCAAATCTATCCCAGTAATTAATATCTTTTCCTCTACCAGCTACTACTCTTTCTAGGAAGGTATTATAATGTCCTTTAATAGATTCTTGAACCATTCTTCTATCCTCACTACTGATTGATCCTCCCTTAGTAAGTAGAGATTTTCTATCCGAGGAGGTAATAGACGAGAAACTTATTCCATATTTTTGTTTAAATGATTCAAGTTTTGGAATCATTCCTATAACTCCAATAGATCCTGTAATAGTTGTAGGATGAGCATAGATGTATTTAGCAGCTGTAGCTATATAGTATCCTCCAGAAGCTGCCATCTGTTCCATAAGTACTACTACCGGTTTAGTATCAGCAAGTAATTTTAACTTATGCCATATAAGATCTGAACTAATTAATTCTCCTCCAGGACTATTAATTTTAACAACCACTCCTTTAATCTTAGGATTCATAGCCCATCTGTACATACTATCAAAAGACTCTGTTGTAATACCTGAAGTTCCCATAGAGATTTCTCCTTCAAGTCTTATTACTCCGATAGAATCTTCATACACTCCACTATCTGATCTTTGAAATAAAGAGCTAAATCCGATTTTACCATCTTTTCCAATATATTTTAGATAGGACAAAACTCCTTTTGAAGGATCAAAATCTTTTATAGCTTCTGTAAGATAATCTGATATATATCCAACAGATACCATTCCTTCAAGTTCTGCTTCTCTTACCGAAAACATCCCCTGACGAAACCAGTAGGCTACTCTTTTAGGATCTTGTTTCATATTCTCGCTGATGGTGTCTATGTAGTATTTTTCTACTTCAGTACCCAACGCTGTGTATTCTTCCACCGTTTGGCTACTTGGCTCATCTGAAACTAAAAATTCAAACGCATTTTTATATTCTCCCATTCTTATAACATTTATATCTACCCCTATTTTTTTCATAAAAGAACCTAGATACATCATATCGAAATTATATCCTACAAGCATTACCTCTCCAGTAGGATTAATAATTCTTTTATCAGCCAAGGAGGTTAAAAGTAGAGTTTTTGCATCCATACTTCTAAGGTTTGCAAATACAAATTTTCCAGCTTCTCTAAATTTCGTAAGTTCTTTTTGAATTCTTCCTATAACAATAGAAGATACCCCTGAGATATCACCAATATTTAGTACTATTCCTTGAACATTTTTATCTTTTGTAGCTTGTGCTATAGCTCCTTTGATATCTGAAAGTAAACTTACTGTACTATTACCGTACAGGGATTCTCTCATTAGGTTTTTAGTAGAGTTATCCTCATCGTATATAATTCCATCTAGTGAAATACTAATAACAGAGTAAGAATCATCTACCGTATATATTTCGGAGTTATCGGAGGTAAGACTATTAGATATTTTATTAAGTGTTCCTAAAAACCATATCAATGAAAGGGTACAAAGTATACCAACCAATAAAAAATACCATTTAAATACAGACACAACTCTTGATAAAAAACTTCTCATAACACTACCTTTTTTATGTATAAATTTTTAATAAACCTACACCTTCTAAAACTTAATACCTCTATTATAATGGCAAAACCTCATAGATGACAAGGTTTAACCCCGAAATATAATTGATAAATCCACTAGAAAAAAGAAAATTCTAAGAAAGTTTGGATCCACTCTACAAATTGATTTTTATTAGAAAAAATGCTACCTTAAATGTGTCTTTTATCCCTTTCGGAAGGTAGTGTATGAGCTTTTTTAAAACAGGAAGAATCAATTACGGGGAGAATTCTTTAAAAACATTGATCCTTGATCAATGTAGGTATATAGATAAAACCCAAAACATTTATAAGTTAATTAAATCTTATAAAAGGGTTTTTCTTGCTCGTCCTCGTCGTTTTGGAAAAACTCTCCTTGTGGATACTCTATCTGAAATTTTTCAAGGAAACCGAGAACTCTTCCGAGGACTTTCTATTTACGAATCTGATTATGAATGGAAACCCTATGCAGTTATTCGATTAGACATGTCCAAAATTACTAGAAAAACCCCAAAGGCTTTTGAAGAAAATCTAACTGATAACATTAGATCCGTAGGATTAAAGTTAGGAGTAGATCTGCCGTCTTTAACTAAAATAGAGGATCCATCTTCTTATATTTCAAGGTTACTTGAAGTGTTGGATGAACAGGGGAAACGAGCTGTAATCTTGATAGATGAATACGATTATCCTGTGATAGGGAATATATCTACTGATATAGATAATATGAAAATAATTTTAGAAGTGATGAAAGAGTTTTGCGTTAGTTTAAAAGCTAACGATAATTACATTCACTTTCTACTTTTAACCGGAGTCACTCGTATTGCTAGATCCTCTATTTTTTCAGGAATGAATAACCTAAAAGATATTAGCTTTAATACTGAGTTTTGCGATCTTCTTGGATATACTCAAGAAGAATTAGAAACCTATTTTGCTCCTGAAATTAGTCATGGTCTTTCTAACTCAAAACTTCCAAGAACTGATTTTCTATCTAAAATAAGAACATGGTATAATGGGTATAGATTTTCAGATGCTGATACTACTGTATATAATCCTGCTGATGTTCACCTATTTTTCCAAGATGATTGTAAATTTACATCGTATTGGACTGAGACTGGTACTCCTAAATTTTTAGTACATTTACTATCAAGAGTTCTTAAAATTGATATGGATAAAGAACTAAAATATCCTCGAGCTTCTCAATTTTTTAGTTCAAACATCGATCTAGATAAACTAGATGATACTGATAATCTGGTTCTTCTTTTATATCAAACAGGGTATCTAACTATAAATTCTTATGATTCAAACACAGAACAATACCATCTTGGTTTTCCTAATAAGGATGTAGAAATTGCTTTTAATTCTTATATAGTAGAGAGTCTTTGGGATAAAAACTATAACTTCTTTGGTAACTATATACTTGACAGACCTAAATTGTAAAAACAAAAAAACACGACATAAAATCACACCTTGATTATCCCTTTTCATCCTATTTCTTAGATGAACGTGAGGTCATAAATTGTATAGTGTTGGTATAATATGTGTACTATTTTAACAATAGTTACTATAAATTTTAATGAAAAAATGTATTTTGTATGTTACTCTAATTAAGACGGAGTTGTTTTTTATTTTTACAGGTAATATTAGATGAAGACTTATTGTGTGGGAGAATTGTTTGCAGGAATTGGAGGAATAGGTCTTGGTTTTAAACAAGCTGGATTTAAGATTTCTTGGGCAAATGAAATAGATGAAAAGGCTTGTAAGACATATTCAGTAAATTTTGATACCCTTCTAATAAATCAAGATATGACAACCTTGGATCCGTCCACTCTTTCTCACGTAGATATTTTAACAGGTGGATTTCCTTGTCAAGCTTTTTCTATCGCAGGCTATCAAAAAGGTTTTGAAGACGATAGAGGTAATTTATTTTTTGATATTCTACGTTACGTACGTGCGTTAAAGCCAAGAGTTTTATTTTTAGAGAATGTCAAAAATCTTACTACTCACGATAAGGGAAGGACCTTCAATATAATTCAATCTGAGTTATCTAATCTTGGTTATTATTTAAAATATTCTGTTTTGAATACGGCCGAATATTCCCAGATCCCTCAAAACAGAGAAAGAATTTATATAGTCTGTTTCAAAGATAAAAAAATGTTTGAAGCCTTTAATTTCCCAAAGCCTTTGAAGAGGGTAAAAAAAATACGATCTTTCTTAGATAAGGAAGTGTCCCCTGTTTTTTCTTATAAACATACAAAATATTTTTCTCAACTAAAAAAAGAAATGAAAAATCCCAATACCATCTATCAATGGCGACGAGTGTATGTAAGGGAAAACAAGAATAATTTATGCCCCACTTTGACTGCTAATATGGGAACTGGTGGACATAATGTTCCTTTAGTTTTAGATGAATCTAATGATATAAGGAAGCTGACACCAAGAGAGTGTGCTAGATTTCAAGGATTCCCTGATAATTTTATTTTACCTGACACACTACCAAAATCTGCTCTTTACAAGCAAATTGGTAATAGTGTTACAGTTCCTGTAATATATGAAATTGCTAAGAACATTATGGAGGTTTTTCAAAAATACGGTTAATGTTTTTTATCGAACAATCATCTGAAAAGAGAAGAAATTATACTTTATATCTCAAAGCTGTTGGAGCTTTATCTCACTTATCATCTGATAACCCAACTGTTCCTTACCTTTATTACAGAATGCTTGAAAAAGTGTTTTGCAGAGTGTTTGGTGCAGAAGATTTATCGAGACGTGATATTGCCATTGATGCAAAAGTTTCTTGTTATGGAATAGGACTTAAAACATTTTTATACAGAAAAGGTAATAGCATGGAAAAAATCTCTGAATTTAATAAGGACAGAGAAAAATATGAAGAGCTACAACATAATCCAAAAAAATTAGTGAAAATAATTGCTGAATTAAGAAATGAACGTCTAAAAAAAACATGTGTTGATTATAAAATATCATTTAAAAATTTATTATACCACTGTGTTGCAAGAAAAGATAACATACTTTCCTTGCATGAAGAAAAAATGAGCCCCATAGATATTAAAAGTATAGAATTGTTAACTAATAAATCTAAGAGCCCGAACATCACCTATTTCAAAGATAATAAAAATGAGTATAGTTTTAACTTCTCTAAAAGCACCCTTTTTAAACGTTTTATCGTAAAACCTATATATGAGATTCCTGTTAAGATAATAGATGACCCACTTCCTTTCTTAAAAGACTTTATAAAAAAACAGAAATAAAACATCAAATAATTCGCATCGAACGTACTTCGATGAGTGTTTATTCTTCTTTTTAGATATTATGTACAGAGCATGATTTTTGTGATCTTTAAGGATCGTTGTGCTAGGAAGATAAAAAGATCCTATTTCTTTTTTCTAGTCGAAAGTACTTTTGTTACCAAATCCTTAAAAGTTATATTTACTTTTAC
>CACXFL010000083.1 GCA_902766925.1 uncultured bacterium
AAAATACCCCTATCTTTTTATAAGATAGGGGTATTTATCAAAAAAAAAAAATACATATCCCTACACTAATATTATTAGAACAGGGATAAAGGAATAGGAATAAGGATATGGACAGCAAGCCTAATTAGCTACAGATTCTATCCAACTTTCTATTTTAGAATCATTCCAAGAATTGATTACGATCCCCGGTTTCCATTGAGCTCCTGGAGATATTTGTTTCAGGATAGTTTCAGTTTGTCCAAGTGATGATCCACCAGATGTAGCAAAAACAGATAAAGTTTTACCTTTAAAGTCATAAGATTCTAGAAAGGTATTTATGATAGTAGGAGCTTGATACCACCATATTGGAAAACCGATATATATGGTCGAATATTTTTCAAATCCTGAAATCTTATTTTGAATCTCTGGCCTTGATTCAAAATCTCCCATTTCTTGTGAACTTCTACTTTCAGGATTTTTCCAATCTAGATCTTCACTAGTATATACTTCCTTAGGAACTATTTCAAAAAGATCTGCACCTACTTTTTGGGATAACTTAGAAGCAACTTTTTTTGTTATACCTGTTGCTGAAAAATAAACGACAAGACTGTTACTCATGTTGATTACCTCGGGGTGTTTAAAGAATCCTATTTATTTTATGATGACTCTATACTCTAAGAGTATACATAAAAATACATATATTCCAGATATTTTTTTTTATTTTTTGTTTAATTTTTTTTATTATTAGATTCGTTCAAAGTTCTTAACTGTCCACATGCTCCATATATATCAGATGCTCTACTATACCTAACAGGAGCAGGTATTCTCTTACTAACTAGATACTCTCTAAAATTAAGTATTTCTTCCTCCAAAGGAGGAAAATAACTATCATTAGGAGAAGCATTTAAAGGTATTAAATTTACCTTAACTCGAAGATAAGTTAAAAATTTCACCAATGCTTTTACATCCTGTAATGAAGTGTTAAGATTATGGATTAAAATATATTCCACGGTTATAAGTTTAGAACTAATTTTTTGATATTGAAGTAGAGCTTCTTTTAATCTTTTAAGACCGTAATTTTTATTAATAGGCATCAGTTTAGTTCTTTTTTCATCTACAGCTGAGCCTAATGAAATTGCAAGTCCACATTTACTATCCTTAGCAAATGAAACTATCTTATCACATATACCTGATGTGGATACGGTAATAGATCTTACGGATAAATTATAGTACTCAGATGAGGTTAATTTTTCCAATGATTTAAGGGTATTTGAATAGTTTAAAAAAGGTTCTCCCATTCCCATATAAACCACATGTGTTATTGGTCTTTTAAGTTGAGTTTCACTGATTCTGTTTGCAACTAAAAACTGAGTTAAAATCTGAGTATAATCTAAATTATGTTTAAAACCCATTGTAGCTGTATAACAAAAACTACAGCCTACAGCACATCCAATCTGGGTGGATACACATAAACTAACCCTATCCTCAAACGGCATAATAACACATTCTACACAGCCTATATCGTATTCTAATAGAAGTTTTATAGATCCATCTTTTGATTGTTTTTGATCTAATATCCCAGGTATATAAAAAGAAAATCTTGAGGAGAGTTCAAAACGAAGATTTTTGGGAAGATTTTTCATCTGAGAAAAATCAACTACTCTTTTGGTATAAATCCACTCCCATACTTGATCCACTCTGAATTTTTTACAAGACAAAGTATTTACCAATATATCTTCTAGTTCTGATCGATTTATATCTAGGATTGATCTTAAAGTCATTATGATATTTTTATAATATTAATGGTTATAGGTATAATTTAATTTTGATAGAAAAAAGATTCAAGAAAACAATCTTTTCAGTTTTCTTGAATCTTTTAAGCTAATTCTAAGCAAAATGAGAAGGAATTTTTCCTGAAAAATCTTTATCAGGATACATTGTTTTTAATTTGTTTTTTAAAGCTTCTTCTGTTTCTGGATTTTCAAGACTGATCGCTTCACAAGGACAAGTAGATGCACATTGAGCTTCATTGAAAAAACCTACACATTCTGTACATTTAGAAGGATCAATTTGATATTGAGAATCACCTTCTGATATAGCTTGGTTAGGACATTCTGCAGCACAACTTCCACAAGAAGCACAAGCATCACTGATTTTATATGACATATTATAACTCCCTATAAAAAATAAAAAACATCAAACCTCTATAGGTTATCAACTATCCCTAATCTATGTCAAGAATCAAGATTATTAAGATTTTGAACTATTTTTAAGCAAACTACTTTTTCCATTTTTTCTAATATGACTTCCTTATATAAAAATACCTTTACTATAAATTAGTACATAAACTATAATAGTAGATAAGGTCTTATACTTAGATTGATCTATTATTTAGACAAAATTAAGACTTAAACTCTAATACAGAGGTACTAATTAGTGACAGGGATGGAAACTAAAAGTATAAATAGTTTTGAAAATATTCAAAATTGTAGTTTTACCTACGTTGATAAGACAGCCTCTATTCTAAAGCTTTTGAACCTGAAATCTAATTGTTTTCAACTCCTAGCCCCTGATGGATTTGGTAAAACTCTTCTTCTTGATACCTTAGAATCTATTTTTTCATCTAATAAAAACCTATTTAAAGGACTAAGTATTTATAACTCTAATTATTCCTGGAAATACTATAAGACCTTTAGATTTGATCTATCAAGTTGTAAACTAAGTCCTGCTTCCGATCTAGCATTAACCCTTGTAAATCTAATTAGATCTCAAATAGCTAGATTAAATCTAGGAATAGATCTAGACCTTCTAGAAAGATCAGCTCTTGTGTACGAAGATGAGCCAGAAGAACTACTTTCATTCTATCTAGATACCCTGTTTTTACGCATCAATGCTGATAAACAACCAGTAGTTTTTTTAATTGATAATTACGATTGGTTTATTCTAGATAAGCTTAGTTCTCAAATTGATTTTAATCTATATACTGGTGTATCAAACCTGTTTAGTCTATTTTATAAAAAAATCCTACAAAATAAAGCATCCCTACGATTATTAATGATAACAGGGGTAATGAAATTAGATTTTTTCCAAAAGTTTTACTCTGATAACTTAATAGAGCAAATAGATCAAGGAACAGCTTTTCATAATCTTCTAGGTTATAGCTACGAAGAAATTCAAAAATATTTTAAAGATTCATTCGATATTATACTAGACACCTTAGATCTTGATAAAATTAAGTTTAAAGATAGAATAACACTCTGGTATGGGGGATACGGAAATTCTAATATATCCCTGTATTATCCTAAAATGATAAACTCTTTATTTAAAGAAACAGGTCCACTAAACTATTTTTCATATCTAAAAACCAGTGGATATCAAAATAACCTTATAAAAAGTTGTCTTCAAAAAAATCCTCTTCTTACTATAGATACCTATTTAAATGAAGGATATCTTGATTTCTATCAAACTAATTTTATATCCCCACTAAACCCTAATCCTTTGTATCTATTATACGCTTTAGGGATACTTACTGTACAAAAAGAAGATAAATATACTAATGGTTCTAATATATGTTATCTTGCTGTTACTAACAAACAATCCCGTCTTATTCTATCTAATTATATTTGTGATCATCTGTTTAATCTCTCTTCGAAACTTAAAAGTACTCTAGGGATATCAATTAATACCTCACTTCTTGAACAAAATATTACTTCTCTTACAGAAGAAATTAATCTTTTGTTAAAAGGCAACTCTTATTCAAATCTTGCTTCTTTAAAATCTTCCCTACTCTATGGTTTATACTATCTACTTGATAGATTTGATGATGTAAGAGTTAGTATAGGAAATATAGAAAATGAACTATCCCTTATAGTTTCTTATAATAATTTAAGATATATCCTAACTGTTTCTTATCCTGATTCAATACAAAAAAATATCAACTCTACTCAAATAATAAAGACTATAAAACAACTTCTATCCTCTGATAAAAGAAATAAAAAAACACATACTAAATATACTACTATCCTTATAGATAGTACTACAAATCAAATATCTGATATAAAAATAGATGAACTCTAGAACTGATTTTAAGTAGAAACTTTATACATATCCTCCTTAAAAAACTTCCCTTCTATTTATAAATAGAAGGGAAGTATTAATTTGTAGGTTATCAATTTATTATTTTATTAGTTAATTAATTAACTAAATAATTAATTTTTTAATCTATTAGCTAATTTGTTCTTGTAAAATTTACTATTACTTTAGAAGTAGAAGTTTCCCCATTAGACCCCTTACCTTTTACTACGAAAGTATTTTCTACTACCTTATCTTTAACTCCCTGAAGAGGAGTTGCTGCAAGGGTATAATTATAAACTCCTTCGGATTTATATTCTAACTCTTCTATCTTTACAGAAGTTCTACTACCATTAACCGTTACATAAGCATTTAGATCACTTTCTGAACTAAAAGTTCCTGCAGGAATAGTTTCAAAAGTTCCTATCTTAGTTACAAGATCATCAGCATTATCAGCTAATTTAACATTAGAAGGATTCCCTACGATTTCTTCAAGATATTGTTTAGATTCAGATACTGTAGGCACATCATTTCCACCATAAAAACCAGGTTTAGATAGCATAGGATCTTTAAGATAAACGGCGTTAATTATAATACCTGATACTGTATTTTTTAAATTACGCATAGCTATTCTTCCAGCAGCAGCTCCTCCTTGCCAGTCATTTGCATTAGGATCTGATAATTTATGTTGTTCAGGAGCTCCATCAGTTATAAAATACACGATGTTTGTTCCTTTTTTACCTTGAAATAGCTTTTGAGCTTTTTCAAAAGAATCCTCAAAATTTGTTCCTCCGTTCTTGTCACCATAAATTCCACAAACATCTGAGTAAGATAACTTATTCAGTGGCTTCCAGCTTGAAACTACTTCAGCTTTACTTCCAAAAGTAATCAGGGCTCCAGATATATCCCTTGTTGAATCTGATCCCACGGTTGCTGAAATTACCTTCTTAATAGCTCTATATCGTCCACAATTTGTAGATCCGTTACTAGTAGGATCGGCAAATTGCATCGAATTAGACCTATCTACTATAAACAAAATATTTGCTGATCCTGTGACAGTGGTAGTAACACCTGAAAGACAAATTTGACCTTCTATTTGAACTTTTCTGTTATTTACACCTTTAATATCTTGAGTTTTAGTAGTGCTAAGTTGATCTTGAGAACACTTCACCCTCACTTGACTCATTGCTGGACTTATATTACTTGGACCTTGTAAGGCTACCTGATCTTTACATCCATGTATTATTCCAAAACTAATTATTCCTAAAATACTTAATAGAAAAAAAGTTTTTCTCATTTATTATTATCCTCATACTAAAGCTATTAAAAGACGTACTTAAAATAAATTAAACTTATAATCTAAAACGTATATATATTTATTTATTCGTATATTATAAACTCATTATACCATATCTTTATATAGAAAATACAACTCAAAGCCTACTTAAATAAAATTTTAAAAATCCTCAAAAAAAAAAGAGCAGCCGAGTTTTTCAGACAGTAAACGTACTACCATGGTACTCGGTTACTCTTTTTTTTTGCAAACGTTAATAACAAAGAGTAAATCAAAAATATATAGTATCTAATATTTAATTCGTTCTAGTAAATTTTATAATTACAGTGGAAGTAGAAGTTTCTCCATTAGATCCTTTTCCAGTTACTTTAAATATATTCTCTGTAACCTCCCCGGAAACACCATGAAGAGCTACTTCTTTTAACTTATAGGTATATACTCCTTCTGAAGTATGAGTTAACTCCTCTATTTTAACATTAGAAGTTTCTCCACTAACTGTTACTAAAGCTGATAGATCTGATGTAGAAGCAAAAGTTCCTTCTGGTACAGTATCAAATGTTGAGATCTTTTCTACTAGATCACTAGCATGATCGGCTTTTTTAACGTTATTGGCATTACCTACTATACTTACAAGATAATCATAGGTATCAGATTCACTAGGAGCTCCTTCATCATAGGTTGAAAGCTTAGGATCTACTAGGTATACGGCATTAACCGTCAAATCAGATACTGAATTTCTTAGTTTATTCATAGCAGTTCTTCCCGCACTTTGTCCTCCAGACCAATCGTTTCCAGAGTTTAAATTAGATGAATTAGTTAATGAAGGAGCTCCATCAGTTATGAAATAAATGATATTCATACCTGATTTTCCTTTAAGAAGTTCTGCTGCTTTTTCAAAAGCTGCCTCGTAGTTTGTTCCTCCATCATCTGACCAACTACCACTTCCTCCTTCTCCACAAACATTAGAATAAGAAAGAGAAGATAAAGAAGTCCAATTAGTAGCTTTAGCTTGTCTACCAAAGGTTACAATAGCACCTTTTATATTATTATTAGCCTTACCTCCCGTGGTTGCATTAATTACTTTTTTAACAGCATCCTTACGAGAACATTGACCTAAAAAACTTTTATCTGCATATTGCATAGAATTAGATTTATCTATGATAAACAGAACGTTAGCATCTCCAGATACAGTTGTAATTTCTCCAGATAAACAAATCTGTCCTTCTATAGCTATTTTAGTATTATTTACTCCCTTTACTTCCTTAACCTTAGTAGTAGAAAGTTGAGATTGAGAACAAGTTACTCTAACTCTGTTAAGTCCAGGATTAACATATCTTGATCCTTGAAGTTTAGCTGATTTGCATCCAAACATTCCCAATCCTAAAACAAATCCTATCACTAGGACTAAAGTAAAAACTTTTTTCATGTTTTTCCTCTCTTTAACCCTATACTCTAGATAGAGTACAAAGTTCTAGTTATAAAAAGTGGTAATTTATCTATAGCAATTACCGTACCTAAGTTTATAGACCAAAAAAACCAATAAAAACACATACTTTAATAATACCTGATTTTTATACAAAATCCCAACTGTTTAATTATTTTTTTACTTGTAGATATATAGGTAGTGGATAAAGTAGATAAGATTTTCACTGATAAAAAAAACCATCCATATGTACTTTAAAAAAGATTAGTAATACAATTATTGTATAGTAGTTTATTTTTGTAGTCATATTATTCAAGGTTATTGTATGTTAAATTCTTCCACTATTTATATGCCTAAAAACCCTACTCACTCAAAACTTGCTCATCTTTGGCTAGGTACCTGGAGTATAGGAGGATATAGTTGGGGGAAAACAGATCTAAAAGAGTCTGAATCTATTATTGATACTGCACTTGAGCAAGGAATTACTCATATAGATACTGCAGGTTTTTCTTCTACTGGAATAGTTGAAAAAATACTGTCTTCTTATTTAAAAAAATCTAGAGAAGATCTTTTTATAATTACAAAAGCAGGACTTCTTCCTGATGAAAGAAATACTTCTACTATATATAAATCGGATTCTAAAACACTAAGACTTACCCTATATCAAACTCTAGACAGATTAGGTACAGACTACATAGATCTATACCTTCTAAGATCATCGGATGATCTTCCCTCAAGTATCGAGGCTTTAGAAGAGTTAAAACAAGAAGGTCTTATAAGATATTGGGGTGGAATAGATTTTACCCTGGAGCAACTTAATCTGTATTTCAAACCTCATAGTCAGACTGTACATCAAGTAAAATTCAATCCCCTTACTAGATCTGATTCTATATTAAAAGCAGGAAAACAAAATCTAAGAGCTTTTAACTGTATTCACTCCCCACTGGAACAAGGATTGATTACATCTAATTTTAAACAATTATTCTTCCATGATTTTGAAAAACACGATATCAGACAAAATAATCTAAATTTTAAAGATGAAAAAATTATTCATTGGATTACCAAACTACAAAACACTTGTACTGATTATGATATCAGTCTGACTCAGGCAAATATTGCTTGGATTTATTCTAAGCCTTATGTAGATGCTATTGTTATAGGAACTCGTAACCTTACTCAACTCGAAAACTTCATTCAAGTAGCTAAATATCCTAGAATTGAATACTCTCAAATCTTTCCTATGTTAGAAGAAGGATTTAAATAAGGAGTATAAGATTTTTTTTATTAATCTATCGATCTATTAATATGCCCCTATACGTAAGCAGATTCTCCACTCATAATTACGATCTTACCTTCAGCTTCTAGTTTTCTAGCCACTTGGATAATTTCAGATTGAGCTGCTTCTATATCCGAAATTCTCACAGCTCCCATAGCTTCCATATCATCTTTTAAGATTGCAGCAGCACGTTCAGACATATTCTTAAATATAAGTTCTTTAACAGCTTCTGAAGAAGTTTTCAAAGCTAACTTCCACTTATCGTTAGACACAGCTTTGATAAGTTCTTGAATACCCCTGTCATCGATTTTAACAAGATCGTCAAATACGAACATCAGTAATCTTACCTGTTCTGCTAAATCTGGATCTCTTTCTTCTAGATTATCCAAAATTCTTTCTTCATTACTCTTATCCATTAAGTTTAACATCTCAGCAATTGATTCAGCACCACCGATATTAGAAGATCCGATAGAACCCATAGAATGTATCTCTCCTCTAAGAACTGAATCTATTTCATCTATAATTTCAGGAGCTACAACATCTAGGTTTGCTACCCTTAAGATAATTTCAGTATGCATATTTTCAGGAAGCATTTTAAGTACATCACCAAATTTTTTAGGATTTAAGTGAGCTAGAATCAGTGCTATAGTTTGAGGATGTTCGTTTCTTATAAAGTTAGCTAAGGTTCTAGCATCTATCATTTCCAAGGAATCTAGGTTTGAACTATTTCCTAATGATAAAGATTCTACGATAGAATCAACATCCTTACCTTCAAAAGCTGTACCTATCAGGTTTTTAGTAAATTCAGATCCACCGTATATGATCTTACTTGTTTTTTGTAAGATATCATAGAATTCTACCATTACTTCATCTACTACTTCTTGTTCCAATCTTCCAAGACGGCTCATAGCAGTACCAACTCTTTTTATTTCAAACTCATTCATATGTCTGAAAATTTCAGCAGAAATTTCTTCACCAAATGACAAAAGCAAAATGGCAGCTTTTTGTGAACCTGTATATTTATTATTAGCCACGTTAACCTCGTTTACTTAACGTTATTAATGTAAAACTATTCTAGAAGAACTGGAAAATACAAACTAGATTATCTCATCTACTATTATACACTAAATTTATTCTAATTAGTATCAACCATTCCTATGATAGAGTGAGTGATCGTATTTTAGGTATTTGTAGGTTATTTTAGTTTTTATCATGGGGTAGAAAATGGTTTTTAGTTTTTTAATAAAAACTAAAAAAAAACAAATTTTGCTTATTTTTAATTTACTTAACTAGTTGAAACTTCTAATATATGGACTGATAAATCTTTTTAAAAGTTATCCTATTTCCTGTTGATAGGAATGAGTGAAAAAAGTTTTTGGCTTGATTATTTTCGGTAAGGATTTGATTTTATGAGTAGAGTTCGTTTAGTGTATTTGGTATTAGGTTTTGGTTTAGTTTGTGTTCTTAGTTCTTGTAGAAGTTGTACAAAGGAGAAAACTGTTCCTGTATGTTATTATGAGAAGATTATGTGTGATGAACAAAATTCTAAACCTTTTTGGAACTCTTCATTTCATGAATGTTCTTCTATGAGTGAAGAAGCTTGTCTTAAACTCGCTACTAGTACAGAAGAGTTGAAAGAATTTTGTACTGAATCCAACTTTAAAATAGGACAAACAGTTATTAAAAACCCTGTGTTTTATCCTAGAGGTCTTTGTGAACCAGATCCTAACTTCAAGAAAGAAAAAGGAGCTTGTTTCTTTAATGAAAGAAAATGCTCTATAAGTAACAATATTTATTCTGCAACTGATCAGTATCATCTATGTTTAGAAATGACAGCTGAAGAATGTCAAGATCTTCAAGATACTTGTAGTGAAACCTGTTCTATTAACGCTGTTGATAAAGATAGTTTTTGTACAGATGATAGGACCTCGGATGGAGATCTATTTAAATATGATTTTAAATTTGTGGATGGTATGAGTTGTCCTAAAAATTTAGAAACTAAATAACCTTTATATTGGGGGTAAGTTATGAAAAGAAGAAATAAAACAAAAAAAAGATTTAATATGCGTATTAGACTACTGTATTCTTCACTAACCTTTATTGCTCTACTAATAGGTCTTTATTGTGTAAGTTTATCTTACTCCCAGAATAGATCTTCGGATTCGGATAGTTCTAATTTAGATAAACCATGTAGTGATGCTAAGTTTAAAGTAATATCCTGTCATGATGGGGACACCTGTAAGGTAGAGGTCTTGGGTGTTAGTTTAAACGTAAGGTTAGCTGATATTGATGCTCCTGAGTTATCTAGAAAAAAATCTATTCCTTCTCAACCTTTTTCTGAATCTAGTACTAAAAAAATTAATGAGTTAGTTGGGGGAAAGAATGTAACATTGATACAACTTACTACAGATATGTATAATCGTCCAATTGTAGAGATGATTGATGAGACAGGAAGAAATATCAATATTACTATGTTGGAATTAGGACTTGCTGAAATATATCAAGGTAGTAGAAAAGCTCAACCTAGGTCTTTGGAATATGTTAAAGCACAAGCTTTAGCTAAGAAGGAAAAAAGAGGAATTTGGTCCCTGCCAGTTTCTTCATACCAGAGTCCTTATGAATATAGAAAAGCAAATTCTAAGAAGTAGTTTCGAAGGTATCTATGGTTCAACCAACTAAAAAACTATCTACCAAGAAGAAGGATACCTCCGCCGATACTACTTACAAGGCCTGTTCAATTTCTGAAAGTTATCTTGCTAACTTCTATCAGTTAGTTTGGAAATACTCTGGGTATAAAAGAGCATTTGATCCTAAAAATCTGGATCTAGTACTTAAAAGATCCCTTCCTTCTATAGCTGAGATTTGGAGATCTTATAACTGTGATAGAGAGTCTCTTTCAGGATTTAATTTTAATACCCCTAAGTATTCTTTTTCTTATCTTGTAGGGTTTCACCTACCTAATGTAGCTAGATTTAAAGCTGTATTTGATAGGATGATACCTAGGATTAATCCTGAGGAGTTTTTAAAGTATGATACAGTAAATATCTGGGATATAGGATGTGGATCTGGAGCTTGTAGTTCTTCTTTTATTGATAGTTTTTTAGATCTTCTAAATAGTTATCACTATAAGGGGAGTACTTTAAAATTTAAGGTCCATCTTGTAGATAGAGCCTCTCATTTTTTAACTATAGCTCAAGATCTTATTAGTTCATACTTGGATTCTTATAGTTCTGATAACAGTAATGGTTATAGTTATAATATAGAGTATTCTATCTCTACTTATAGATCTTCTATTGAATCTTTTACTCCTCGATCTGATTTTATATCCAGTAAGGATAATGAACTAAACGTTTATATTGCAGGTTATGTTTATAACGAGATTAGTCAAAAACAAAAAGGATCAGCTCAGTTTGAAAAACTCGTTAAAAAGATGGCAGGATCTGGTTCTTCTCTTTTATTCCTACTTGATCCAGCAAATCAAACCCCTTCAAAAAATCTAGCTAGTTTTAAAAACAGAATAGTTAACTACGGTTTTTATACGCTGTATCCTTGTTCTTTTGAATCTAGGTGTTGTCCTCTCGTAGATAAGAAAGATTGGTGTTTTACAGAAGCTTATTTTAAAAAAGACAGATTAACCCAGCTTGT
>CACXFL010000084.1 GCA_902766925.1 uncultured bacterium
AGTTAACATTTTGATAATACAGTTAATATCTGTAATTTTTGCGTTTTTTATAAAATTTTCTTGTCTTTTAGTTTGAAATATAGTAGAAGGATCAAGTTATGTCCATTTTTTATTCTTTACTTTAATTCTTTTGATTAGAGGTACCCTATGAAGAAAACCTTATTTAGTTTAGTTTGTTTTTTATTTTCGTCAGTAGTTTTTGCTAATGACGCTTCTACATCATCTGATTCTAACTTTTTTGATTTTCTAGTAAAAAGAAAAACCATAAAAGCAGAATATAGACATCAATTCTTCTCAGTTTCTGATGAAAACAAAGATGTTAAACGTTTTACAAGAACTCCTCATTTTAGAGTAGATATCCCAGTTGATATCTTTGGTGGTGTACTTGTTGGAACAACAAAATTAAGAATCGAAAACAGAGATGGAAACGGTTATGTTAAACAACCAGAATTTGATTTAACCTCTCCTTATTTGAACTTCGAATCTGAAACATTTACAGCAGGTCTTTCTGTATCATATCTATTCCCATTAAATGGAAACACAGATAAAGTTGATCTAAATACATCTGTTGCAGTAACTTCTCCTAAAATTAATACTTCAGTTGGTACCCTAAGTTTAAAAACTGGTATTGATTCTACTGTTTATTTTAAAACATATAACCAAGAAGTTGATGCTGCTATTACACCTGAAGAATATCAAAACTTAGGTTCTAATTCTAAGTTCTATATAGCAGCACCTCAAAATGCAGGTGATGAAATTACATACAAGACAAAAACTCAAAAACCTGATTTTGAAATCAACTTCACTCTATTAGAAACAGGTTTAGATCTATCTTGCGTTCAAGGACTTTCTACTTTTATCAGTGCTGAATACTTAACCTTCTATAAACCAGTATTCACAGTGGAAGGTACATCTCATGAAATCGCAAGAACTTCTAAAGTTTCTTGGGGAATTTCTTATAAACTATCAGACAGTGTTACTATAGCTAATACTTTATACTTTGGTTTCGACGGATTATTTGCTGATAAACTTCCAGCTAACACAAGTATCGAAACAAGCGATACAGTAAAAGTTAGTGATACTATCGGCGTTAAATTCGCTCTATAATTTTTGCAATAAAAACAAAAACTATATTACTAAGAGCAGAGGGCTTGTTTCCCTCTGCTCTTTTTGTATCTGGGATATATATAATAATATCAAGTTAATAATCAAAAGTGCCTGAGGGCAGTGGTACGACCTTCAGGCACTTTTGGTTATTTAAAGTTATATTAGATATTTTAAGTTGATTCAGGAGAAGAAGAGTGTGGACAATCCTTCGAGGCAGGACATGAACAACATGGAGCAGTATCTTGAGTTTTAGAATTGTTACCGCTACCACTACTACTATTACCTTCGTCTTTATAAGCCGAGGTACCACTATTTTTAGCGTCTGGATAACAATCTTTAAACCAGCCACCTCCTTTTAATACGAAGGAAGAGTGAGATACTTTTTTAACAAGGCTTCCTTTTTCTCCACAAAACTCACAATCAGTAGGAGCCTTATCAGACATCTTTTGTAAAACTGTAGTAGTTTTACCACATTTTTGACATTCATATTCGTAAATAGGCATATATACCTCCTATCTTTTAATTACTAAATATCCCAAGGGGACCAAAATTAAATACCACCAAAACGTTCTAAAATAAAGAACTATTGGCGGTATTTTTAGTATTATTACAGGCAGTTTCTGTAATCAAAGGGGCCAAGTTATATTATAGACCCCATAGGCTCTTTAGTACAAATTCTATCAGAGATTTCTTTCTGTAAATCAGCTATAAACTGTTCTTTTGTAACAGTGGCTTGGGCTTCAACCCCGTATCTTCTTACAGTAACAGTTCCGGAAGAAACTTCGTTATTTCCAACAATTAAGGTAATAGGAATTTTACTTACTGTAGCTGTTCTGATTTTTTTATTAAAGGAGTTATCCGTATCATCTACTGTAACTCTAACATACCCTGCAGTTAGTGTATTTTTAAGTTCCTGGGCGTACTCTAAGCAATCTGTATTTACAGGAACAATACAAACTTGGGTAGGAGCACACCAGGTTGGAAAAGCTCCTCCGTAATATTCTGTAATAAAACTGATGAATCTTTCGTGGGTAGACAAAGGAGCCCTGTGAAGAACAAGAACTGGTTGTTCTTCACCAGATTCATCGGTGTAGGTTAGATTAAATTTCTCAGCAGCTAGATAATCTACCTGAATAGTAGAGACGGTTTCTTCTCTTCCCATAAGGTTTTTAAACTGAATATCTACCTTAGGACCATAGAAAGCTGCTTCTCCTTTTCCTACATAATAATCAACGCCTGCTTCATCCAATGCTTTAGCAAGTAGAGCCTCACTCTTATCCCAGATAGAAGGATCTCCGATGAATTTTTCTTTATTATCTTCCCCTCTAATAGAAAGTCTTGGTCTATAACCTTTTAATTTAAAGGTATCGTAGAATTCAATGTACATTTGAAGCATTTTTTTAAACTCTTCTTCAAACTGATCGTATCTTAAATAAAGGTGAGCATCGTTCATACACATACATCTAACCCTTATAAGACCAGAAAGCTCTCCAGATTGTTCGTTTCTATAAACTGTTCCGTATTCAGCAAGTCTTAGAGGAAGTTCCCTATAAGAACGTTTCCTTGAAGCATAAATTAAATGGTGGAACGGACAGTTCATAGGTTTTAGGTAGTATTCTTCACCGTGGGATTCTTCCCCATCTGTATGATCATGATCGTGCATAATCATAGGAGGAAACATACTATCCTTATAAGCTGCAAGATGTCCTGATTTTTTAAATAGATCTCCTTTAGTAATATGAGGAGTAGCTACTCTTTTATAACCATATCTAAACTCAGTTTCTTTAACATATTTTTCTATCTCATCTCTTATGACAGTTCCGTTTGGATGCCATAGGATTAGCCCTTTACCTACTAGATCATCTTGGTGGTATAGATCGAGTTCTTTTCCTAGTTTTTTATGATCGAATTTTTCAGCAAGCTCTCTTCTTTGAATAAATGAGGCAAGTTCTTCTTTTGAAGAAAAAGCAATCCCGTATATACGGGTTAACATTTTATTCTTTTCACTTCCTAACCAATAAGCTCCTGCTAGTTTTTCTAGTTTAAAACAATCGGTAGGAATTTCCTTACTATTTGTTACATGAGGTCCAGCACATAAATCCGTAAAGGTAGTGTTTGTATATATAGAAAATTTATTTTCTCCCTCATTTTTTAACTTAGTTAAATGCTCTAATTTATAATCTTGTCCCTTCATTAAAGAGGAAGCTTCCTCAAACGATACATCACGTTGAATAAAATCTTGAGATGCACTGATAAGCTTTTTCATTTTGTTTTGAATATCTTTTAGATCCTTTTCTGTAATGGTAGCATCACCAAAATCAAAATCATAAAAGAATCCAGTAGACGTAGCAGGACCAAATCCTAATTTAACTTGTGGAAACTTATCTATAACAGCTTGAGCTAAAATATGAGCCAGTGAATGTCTAATCTTTTCTAGATCCATCTTATCCAACTTCCTCTCTTAGGTACCTTAGGTACTAAATTATAAATATAAAAAAAAATAAACAAAATAAATTGTAACCAAATATTTATAAACTACAACACTAAAGATTTAGATTAACTGTTAGTTAGGTTTTCGTATACAAAAAAGATGAAAAAGATAAAAAAAACGATGCTTCAAATGAAGCATCGCTTTATTAATTTTTTTGTTAGCTAATAATTAACTTTAAATATAGTCCAAATTAATTCCAAGCTAAGTTAAATTAAGCAACTTTATGATAGGTAGATGAATATTCTCCAGATGTATAATAGGAACAACATTTTTCTACCCAACCATGAGATACAGCTGCTTTATAGCTAGATGGAGATCCTTTTTTCCATTCTTCTTGAGAATGGTATCTTTTTGAGTA
>CACXFL010000085.1 GCA_902766925.1 uncultured bacterium
CTAGATCAGAAGGATAATCTAGATACCGAATCTACTACTGTTAGTTCTGAACCTAATTTAAATTTAGATACAAAATCAGATTCTCAAAAAACTTCTTCTTTACAAGAAGAAATGGATGATTCTGATATAGAAGAATACAGTGAGAAATTTTTAGAATCTACTCCTCATAAAAAGGGAGAAGTCTCTTACGAAGATTTAAGATCAAACATATCTACTTATCTATCTCCTCCTGATGTAGAAAAAATAGATCAAGCATATAATTTTGCAAAACAACAACACCAGTTTCAAAAAAGGCAATCAGGAGAGCCCTACATTGTTCATCCAGTAACTGTAGCAAATATTTTATCTGAACTAAGACTAGATAAAGATTCAATAGTTGCAGCCCTTTTACACGATGTAGTAGAAGATACTCCAGTATCTTTAGAAGAGATTGGAAGAATTTTTGGTAAAAATGTTCAAAATCTTGTAGATGGACTTACTAAACTTTCTAAAATTAGTTTCAGATCTCATCAAGAAAGACTAGCTGAAAATTTTAGAAAGATGATTGTAGCTATGGCTAAAGATCTACGGGTTATTCTTATAAAACTTGCAGATCGTCTTCATAATATGAGAACAATCAATGCTCTTCCTCCTGAACGTAGAGAAAGAATATCTCAAGAAACTCTAGATATCTATGCTCCACTTGCAAATAGGTTAGGGCTCTATTCTATAAAAAGTGAGCTTGAAGATCTTTGTCTAAGGCAGCTTAAACCTGATGTTTATAATACCCTGAAAAACAAAGTAGCTTCTACTAAAACTGCTAGAAAAATGTATATCGAGGAAGTTAAAACTATTCTAGAAGCAGAGCTAAAAAAGAATGGATTTAACGATATTATAGTGTACGGAAGACCTAAACATTTCTACTCTATCTATAAAAAAATGATAGATAGAAAGTTAGAGTTTGAAGATATTCATGATCTATTTGCATTTCGGGTTATTGCTAACTCCATTAAAGACTGTTACGAGATTTTAGGAATAGTTCATGCTCTATGGACTCCTATGCCAGGAAGGTTTAAAGATTATATAGCAATGCCTAAACCTAATATGTACCAATCTCTTCACACTACCGTAATTAGACCTAATGGAGAACCTGCAGAGATTCAAATAAGAACCAGGGAAATGCATATAGTATGTGAATACGGTATTGCTGCTCACTGGGCATATAAAGAAAAAAAAGATGCTTCAAAGGAATCTAATCTTGAAAAATTCTCATGGTTTCGTCGTATTGTAGAATGGCAACACGAACTCAAAGATCCTGCTGAATTTCTAGAAGCTGTTAAAGTGGATTTATTTGAAGAGGAGATGTTTGTATTTACTCCTCGTGGAGATGTAATCTCGCTACCACTTAAAGCTTCAGCACTAGATTTTGCTTTCAGTATTCATACCCAGGTAGGACTTCATACTATAGGAGCTAAAATTAACGGTAGTATGGTTCCTATAAAAAAATTACTCCACTCTGGAGATATAGTAGAGATTATAACTTCTCCTAACCAAAAACCTACTCAAGATTGGCTAAATTTTGTATATAGTTCTAGAGCAAAAAGTAAGATTAGAAACGCTCTTCGAAGTGAAGAAAGAGAACGTTCTAAACGTCTTGGAAAAGAGTTACTAAACCAAGCTTTGGAAGATCGTGGACTTAATCTAGAAAAACTAATAAAAACAGGATCTGCAGACTCTTTAGTAAAGGTAGGTAAGGAAAGTAATTTTGATGATATGTTAGTATCTTTAGGATATGGTTGGTTAAATCCTAAAGAACTACTTGAAAAAGCTTTTCCTACTGTAGCTAAAGCTGAAGCTGAGAAAAAAGACCAAGAAATTAAAGATGCAAGTACTAAGGAAGACGCAGGAGTTCCTAACATAGATATAGATAAACACCGTTCTACTAACGGGGTACTGGTCTCCGGTCTTAAAAATATACTTGTAACCTTTGCTAAGTGTTGTTCTCCGATCCCTGGAGAAGAAATCATTGGATGTATCACCCGAGGTAAAGGGGTTACTATCCATAGGGCTAATTGTCCTCGAGCACTGGAACTAGATCCTAAAAGAAGAATTGATGTCTCCTGGGCAGCTGAAGCTACCACAGGAGAATATTCTGCTTATATCAAGGTTTATATGCACGATAGAGCTGGAATTCTAGCTGAAATTACTTCCATAATATCTAACTGTGGAGTAAATATTAAAAGATTATCAGCAGATGCTAAACCAAACTCACAGGGAACCTGTGAGTTTGAACTCTCTTTGCATAGACTTCATCAACTCCAAGCTGTGATTAAAAAGATAGAATCTCTAAAATCAGTTATAAGTGTTGAAAGGAAGAATATTTTTAAACATTAATATTTCTTCCGATCCTTATCTTTTCTTTTTACAAACTTTGGCCTATACTCGGTATGCCAGGCTGATATATCCTGGTAGACTGTCGTGGAAAGGAAAGGATAAATATGGCTACCGTATATATAAATGGAAAGTTTTTGTCTAAAGAAGAGGCTATGATCAATGTTTACGATCATGGTTTATTATATGGAGATGGAGTTTTTGAAGGAATACGTGTTTATAATTACAAGGTTTTTAAACTAAAAGAACATCTTGATAGACTCTATGATTCTGCTAAATGTGTTTATCTGAATATCCCTATGGATAAAGATAAAATGCAAGAAGTTGTTGAAGAAACCGTTCGTCGTAGTAAGTATCAAGATGCTTACATAAGATTGGTAATAACAAGAGGAGTAGGAAATCTAGGCCTTAATCCTATAGGCACTAGCCCTTCTGTTATTTGTATTGTAGATGGAATAAGTCTATATCCAGCTAAAATGTATGAAGAAGGAATGAGTGTCATCATCTCTTCTGTTACTAGAAACCATGTAAACTGTATCTCCCCAAGGGTAAAAAGTCTAAACTATCTAAATAACATCTTAGCAAAACTAGAAGCAATTAATGCAGGATGTTCTGAAGCTATTATGTTAAACTCTCAAGGATATGTAGCAGAATGTAGTGCTGATAATATCTTTATATGTAAAG
>CACXFL010000086.1 GCA_902766925.1 uncultured bacterium
AAGGAATTTAAAGCTTCTGATTTTGAATCTGTAAAATTAAATTTAGTTGGAAAAGATAGTTTTACTCAAGGAGTAAAAGGAACAAAAGGTAGTAAAGTACAATCAGCTCAATCTAAACCTTTAGATATTCTTTTAATTGTAGACGATTCTGGATCTATGTTAGATGAACAAGATGGACTCTCTGATAGGTTAGAAACACTTTTAGATCAGGTTAAACATACTGATTGGCAAATTGCAGTAATAACTACAGAGTATAATAGAAAAACAAAGTGGAGATATAATGGTACTCCTAGTAAACTTGGACCAGCAGCTCCTTGTTTAGTTAGTCTTATTAAAAAAGGAGATACTAATTATACAGAAAAATTTAAAGCTCTATTTAAATCAGAAAAAGAAACAAAAGTAGTAAATGGTAAAACAATAGAAATAGAAACCAATGAAGATTATATAGGAACAAGTGGTAATGATCATGAGCAAGCTGTTCTAAAAGCTGTTTATGGCCTATCTCAAAACATAGTTTGTCCTGAAGAATCTGATGAATATAAAAATTGGTTAAGAACTGATTCTGCTCTAGCAATAGTTATAGTCAGTGATGAAGATAACTGTAGTTCAAGTTCTAGAACAGGAATTTGTTTACAAGCTGTTAGAGAAACTACGACTGAATCTGCTAGTACAACAAATATTGTAAAAACAGATTACTATAATGAGTTTAAGGATAAAATCTATGGATTTAAAGAATATGTTAATGAACCATATGAAGAAAATGGGGTAATAAAATATCGTTGGAGTCCAGCCTCTTATGAATATCAAGGCGTTAAATATTCTCCTTTAGGAACAGATAATATAGCTATACCTACAACTTTGTCAGGTAAAACAGAAGAAAAATATATGCAGATTAAAACTATAGAAGAAAATACTTCTAAATTTTTAACTAACTATATTGAAAAGAAATTAGGAAGAACAATGGGGTTAAATGCAAAAGTGTTTGGACTTACTCCAAAGGCTGGTTGTGCTGTTCATTCTAAATATGGAACATATTCTAATACGTATAATAAACTTATATGTGAGTCAGGTGCAACACCTGAAAGAGTAACTAGAGATGAAGGTGAATCGGATGGACATTTTACTGAAAGATATAAAACAGCATTCGAAAACATATCTAAAGGCCTATTGTCTATAGTAGATGTGTTTACTATAGATACAAATAAAAAGTTAGATCCATATATTGAAGTATATCTTGATAATATATTGTTGTCAGAAGGTTATGATTTCGATAGTACGAGTAAAACTGTATCATTTCACGATGGTGTTATAAAGGATAACAGTGAAAGTGTAATGTTTAATTACTATTTGGGATCTAGTAGAAAATATAGTTTTACATTAGCTGATAAAGCATTGAAAGATAGTATAATGGTTACATTAGATGGTAGACAATTGGGTTTTGAAGAAGGATATAGTTATACTAAGAGTAATCATAGGATTGCATTTGCAAGTGACCGTGAACCACCAGAAGAAAATGCTAAAATAGAAGTAAGTTATTTAAAAATGCTAGTAGAAGGAACTGAAGATAAGAATCAACCAAATTTCAAAATATCTGTAGGTGATAGTTTAATACATCGTATCGATCAGTTGATAGTAATGGATTCTATTAGACTTAATAATGATACGGTATCTGATATTATAAAAGATGGACAAAGAATTACTAACTCATCAGGGTTAGGAGAATTAAATCAGGATACAGGTGTTCTTAAATTTAATTTGAAAGATGTTAAGGGTATGGATAATTTAGAACTATCATATGAGTATGTAACAAAAAGACATAAAGTCTTTGTAGTAGAAGAAGTAAATCCTAAGTTTATATATACCTGGAAAGTTTTGGTAGATGGAGTTCCTGCTGGGTATAAAGATTATGAAATTAAAGGAAATAAGATAGAGTTTAATGATTATCTTCCTATAAATTCTACGGTTAGTATACAAGCATATAGAGATTCAAATTTATAAAGTTATTTATGATAATAGAAAAATGGGTAAGAAAGATGGATTTTTTCTTACTCGTTTTTCTTTTTATATGTACTTTGCTTGGAAGATTTCTTATCAGAGCTTATATAAATATATCCACTTGATATAACTAGAAAAATTAAATTTTTTGTAATTATCTTTTGATCAGAATCCGATAGAAAAATAAAAGTTATATCAGGGGGATTTCATGAATAAATTGAAATGTATTAGTGTGTTGATTGTAGTTACGTTTATATTTTCGTGTAGTAGCGATAAATTTGGAACAGGGGCAGTTTCTAGTGATAGTAAAGTAAGTGGGGATGAAGTAGGTATAATAAGAGATGATGGAAGTCAAAATAGCTTTTTTGTAAAAAAAGACTTTGTATCCTCTGATCTTGAAACAGAAGAACTTAATCTTATTGGACACTATACAGACACTCAAGGGGAAAAAGGATCAGCTGTAGATGAAACGCAATCTGTTCAGAATAGGCCTCTAGATATTCTTTTAATTGTGGATGATTCTAGTTCCATGACACAATCACATAAAACCCTTGCAACAAAACTTGAAGATCTTCTTACACAAGTAAAGAATACAGATTGGAGAATTGCCGTTATTACAACAGACCCTTTGTATGGGGCAAGAACTTCTGGAAATAATAGAGAGAAGCTAAAAGCAGCATGTTTAGTAAGTCTTATTAAAAAAGATGATCCAAATTATCAAACTACATTTAATAACTTATTTACAGCTCCAGCAGAAGGAGAAATAAATCCAGAATATATAGGTCTTAATGGTAATGGTCATGAACAAGCAATTTTAAAAGCAGTTTATGGATTGTCACAGGATATAGTCTGTCCAGACGCTGACTATGATGAATCGGAAGAGTCTAAGGATTGGTTAAGACCAAATGCTGCTCTTGCGATAATAATAGTTAGTGATGAGGATAATTGTAGTCAAGTTGAATATGGGATAAATGGTGTTACACAATATATAGGTAAGTGTTTTGAAAGTACTAGAAACAGTGAGGTATATAAAGCATATTCTGAAAGAGTTCCAGGATTGAAAGCTTATGGTGAACAATTAGATAAATTGAAGGAATATAAAGAATTGAACTATAGTATCCCTACTCAAGAGGATTTGGAGGACTGGACAAAAAATGCTAGTACAGATGAGGAAGCTCAAAAAAAATTAAATCTAGTAATCAACACCATACGAGATAATTCAGTAAATTTTTTAGTAGATTATATTAACAATGTGAAAAAAAGAACTTTTGGCCAAGACGTAAAAGTGTTTGGTCTGTTACACTCAGCAGAAGGACGTAGTCGTACATATAGAAAACTTATAGATCTGTCAGGTGGTAAAAGTGGAAAAGTTGAAAAAAATGGTTCAGACTACAGTAAAACATTTCAAGCAATATCCAGTAGTTTAATATCTATTGTAAATCGTTTTTCACTAACTAAAAATCCTAAAAATAAAACACTAGATACAGATTTTAAGGTTTATTTGGATGGAAGCTTATTAAAATCTGGATATAGTATAACAGATAATAAATGGGTATCTTTTGATGAAAGAATTATTAAAGAAAATAATCAAAAAGTAAAATTTGAATATTTTGTAGGATCTAAAAGAAAATCACAATTCAATCTAGGTAACAATGCAATTTCTGGTAGTATTCTAGTTAAAGTAGATGGATCTCAATATGGGGAAGGAAAACCATGTGCTATTGATAACGACCAATGTAAGTATACTAATAGTAATCATAGAATTAGATTTGATAAAGTCCTTGATGAAGGATCAACTATTGATGCAAAATATCTACTAAAATTATCTGATAAAGTAGTAGATAATCCAGAAAGATTGGATATCTATGTTGATAATAAGTTAGTAGCAAGTATTGATAAGAAGGTAGATTTAAATTCTATTAAGATTAATAAAACAGAAGAGCTTGGAATATTAGATAAAGATGCAAGAACTCTTAAATTTAACATGGACGAGGTACTGAAGATGGATAACTTAGAGTTAAGTTATAACTTCGTAAAAGAAAGATATAAAACCTTTACCATAGAAGAAGTAAACCCTAAGTTTATATATAACTGGACTGTTTTAGTAGACGGTGAACCTGCAAATCAAAATGATTATAAAATCAAAGATGGAAACACTGTAGAGTTTAATGATTTTCTTCCGATGAATTCTAAAGTAACTATACAGGCAGTTAGAGAAAATAGTATATAGAAGTTAATAGTTAAAACTATAAAAAACGAGTAAGGAAGATGTTTTTCTTACTCGTTTTTATATTTAGATAATTAAATCTATTATTACAGTTAAAGAACTATATCTCTTTCCATAGGAGAAGATGTTTCATTTGAATGACATATAATTTTAAAAGATACAATTTTTCTACCTTCAGGAGCAACAAATTTTGCACTTACAGTTTTAAACGAGGCTACCTTAAAAGATTCTCCAGCTTTTTTTTCAGGTACTCCTGATCCACTGATATAACCAGGATAACTAATAGTTGTGTCAGGATCCAAGTCTTCCTTTTTATCTAAAAAAGCTACTATAAGTAGAGTTCCTTTATGAGATTTAGGATGAACTGTTGAAGCTAAATTAAACGTGATATCCAAAGCATTATCCGAGTAAGAATACTTTAAATCCTTTATATCCACTGGAAAAGACGATTCTTTAGTATTTTGTGTAGTAGTGGTAGAAGGTTGGGATGTAGAAGACACTTCATTATTAACATCTAAATTGGTAGAAACCTCTTGGGTAGAGGTAGAGGACCTATCAGATATATTAGGGGTGGTGCTAGAGGTAGAATTAGAACCAGACTCAGGGGTAGGGGTGGTAGAGGACTCAGAATAAGTCTTTGTGTATAAAGAATCTATCCTGTCTTGATAAGCAAGGATTACATCTCTATTTTTGGTAAGTTCTTTTTCAGACATTATTCTTTTAGTTAACTGTACACTTATAATATAAGCACTGATAGGAATCCAAATAACCCCGAGTATTACAAGATTTCTTAAAAAAGAAAAAAGTCTGTACGAGAGAGTAAAAGAAGAAAGTTTCCCCTTATTTTTAAAATAAACTATATTTACATAATCTATTGGTTTAGATCTTAAAAAATTCAAATTCATTTAACTAGCCTTAACCTAATAAAAACAAAACCCCATTATTATAGCAGAGTATAATTTAGATAAAATACTTATTTTCTACAATTTTTTGTATCAAATAACAGACTATAAACTAATCTTTTTTGGAAAAAATAAAGACACAACCAAGAATCTTCATTACTGGAGTACGTTTAAACTCTTCTTTTGTAGATTCTAACTTAGTCTTTCTTTCCTCCTTTTTAGGGGAAGAATAAGGAGTTAGAAGGTATTTAATGTAGTCATAAGCAAGATTAAATAAATCTTGAGCAGAAAATACAAGGGTTGTAAGAACTGCTGATTTTATAACAAGAGGTATAACTCCATCGTTTGGAATATGGGTAAAAAAGTTAATATCAAATATGGATTTGGATATACCCCACAGGTGAAGGTTTTCTGAAAAAGATTGGGTTATTAAAAAGGATAGAAGAAAAGCTGATGATAGAGAAGCTACTGCTGTATAAATAAAAGATACCCACTCTGAGGTTGAACGAGGTACTCCAGGAGTTCTTTGAATTAATTTTTCTAAGTTTGTAGCCTCATCTAAAATAGTAGAAGGATCGTTGGAATCTAGGATAGTCTGAATACTAGCTATGATAGATTTTTTTATATCTTTAGGGATGTTTATATGGGTAGTTGAATAGAG
Organism: uncultured bacterium; assembly: GCA_902766925.1. GTDB lineage: Bacteria > Bdellovibrionota_B > Oligoflexia > Oligoflexales > CACXFL01 > CACXFL01. Next base: position 5,786 of record CACXFL010000086.1, read on the forward strand.
ATTATAGAAGTAATCAGCTAACTCTTTTATCTCTTCCGTGGAACTAAGTTTTCTACTTTGTTTTAATTTTATAAACTCAAGCACAAAGGTTTTATATTTAGCTTTTATATCATTGTCATGAATATACTGAGCTGCTGATAGTAGAGTCCAAGGCCAGTTACATATAAAAGAAGAAGATGCAGAAAACATAAATATCCCCAGGATTGCATCGTGTACAGATTGATGACCTACAAATATTCTAAATATAACACCTATAAGAATAGTAGCTTGAAACAGGGTGATATATGATTTTAGAAGCCATCTTACAAGAAGTTTTCCAGGTTCTGCTTCCCTGAAATTAAAAATATTTCTACCGTATTTATACATCTCATACCAAAACGGATAGTTTTTAAAATTCATATCGTGTTCAACAATATCTATAAACTCTGCTGGATAGTACTCTCTGTTGATTCTTTTAGCTTCTTCTTTAAAAATCAGGTTAGTAGCTATTGGTCCTTTACCAATATGACCAATAATTTTTTGAAAATTAAAAGTATTTACCTTAGAAGAAGTATAAAAAGCAGAGTTGCGTTGAGCCATAAGATCCTCTGGTTTAGTAGGATCTGCAAAGTTTCCAGTAAAAGCTTGACCTAGCATACTGAGAGTATAATTTGTAAAAAACTGTCTTTTAGTTATAGAACTTGTAAAAGAGTTAGGAGCTATTTGAGATATGGTCTTATATATTTTCTCATTATAGTTAAAGATTAATCTAATCAGAGTAGTAGTTAGAATACTGGATGTGTTTGAAGATTTTGGATTAAAGTTAAGTTTTGGATCTGATTCTATCAAATCTTCAACCTCATTTTGATCGGGATCTACTAAGTCAGTTTCAACTCTAGAAGAATATAGCTTTAATAATAGTGAGTGAGCCTCTTTCATAGAAGATATAAAATAATCTTTATCTTTAAAATCAAACTGATCTAAGTATTTTGATAGTAGTTTATGAATCTCTCCGATAGCTTGTTTGATATAAGGATCTGAAAGATCAGCTAGCAGTTCTTTCTCATCTAGGGGAGTATCTTCTTGAATATTATATTTAAATCTATGAAGAATAATTAAACTACGAGTAAGAAAAGTATTTATAACAAAATTTTTCATTCTTATAGATTCTATCTTTTGTCTAAAGTTAGAAAAGCCTTCTTTTTTAGCTTCTTTAGTTAGTCCAAAAGAATCTGAATCTGGAAGTACTCCTTTTTTTAACCCTGTAAATATAGGTATATTACCAGTTAATTTAGCTATAAGTCTAAAAGGAGATACCATAAATAAGTTTTTAAATATTTTAGATCCTACAAGAGGAGGAAGTGTATCTGATTTATATTGGGTAAATGGAGATATAAGTCTAGCTACAAAATAAATTGAAAACATTAAAAGAATCTGAGACACCATAGAGTACGATAGAAGCTTCATATAATCCTGATTTTTAAGAACAGGAAAAGTGTCCATCAGAACAGATTTACTGTGATCTATAAAGGTAGAAAGATACTCTATGGTATTAAGACTCATATAGGAATTAGGAAACATTTTTATGTAAGATAAGGCTGATACTAAAAATATTAAAAAACCAAGGGTATATTTGTTTTTTAACATAGATGCAAATTTAACAATGTTTAAACTAATTATATTTTCATGAAGAAGAGTTGAAATCATGTATTTTAGTTTGTTTTTTGGAGTAGAATTTAGGGATTCGGGTTTGTTTTCAACAGATGAAAGAAGTGTTGTAAAAAATATAGAATCATCTTCCCATTCTTTAGGAGTAAATATATCCCTAAATTCTGAAAGAGTTCGTGCAGAATAAGAATGATCTAGTATTTGAGAAGTATCATCTTTTTCTTCATGGATAGTAGCTGATTCTAGATAAGCAGGAAACATCTTAGTTATATCCTCGAGACAGATACTACCCATAGAAGATAGAGCTTTTTGAAACGATGGTTCTAGTACTAAAGATTGAAATTTAACATACAAAAGAAGAAAACGATTCATCTCGGATACTATAAATGTCCGAGGGATAATCTCAGAAATCTTGCTATCTCTAATTATTGCTAAATCTCCAGATTGAAGTACAGGGGTAGTTTCTTTTAACTCATCTGATAGGGGAATAAATTTTATGGAGTTAAATTCAGATTTTAGTAGATCTAGATCTACTGGAGTATCATTAGCTAGAATTACGGAATTTTTCTTAGAAGATAAGGAAAGATGTTCTATTGATATTCTTTGATCCAGTGGAATAAATCTTCTTTTAATAAAGGAGATAGTGGAAATATCAGATATGTCTTCAATTGAAGATATGGTAAATACAGGACAAGGAGCACAAAATATTACATGTGATAGAAAATATACATCTATCACATGTAATTTTCCATCTGTGGTTAGAATTACTATAAAATCATCATCACTTATAACATCTTTAATAGGAGTTCCTATATCTATAGAATGAATATAAGAAGATGATTCATAGGAGATATCTATCCTAGTATCGGTGAAACTAATATGTTTTAAATTTCTAAATTCTACAATAGAGGTAAATACCTCTGGTTTTACAAGATTTGAACTAGATAGATCCCATATAGTACTAGAATCTTTATTGGATCTTAAAGTTTGACTCAGTAACTTAAAAAGGTTCTGATTCTCTTTTTCAAATTCGGTATTTTCTTGATTGTAATAGGAATAATAGTAGCTAGGATCATCATTTGAAGCTTGAAGGGTAGTAGGAATTACCAGCTGTACTATAAGTAGAAAAGATAATAACTTATGAGTAAAATTTACCAACTTAACCCTCTACACTTGATAAATAAAATAGCATTGATTGATTGATCCCAAAACAGGGAGAGTATATACCGACATAGTTAAAATACAATGTTTTTTTATAATTGAAGGTTATAAGAGAAGATTTTTTGAAATTTTTGAGGTAGCTCGGAACTTATTTTAAGTTAAAAGATTAAAATTGATGCAAGAGTAGTTTTAAAGTTTAAGCTTATCTATTTTATCCTGTAATTAGAATTACAGGACTGGAGGAAGGAACTAGTGTAACATTAAGAGAGGGAAGTTATAGATGTTTGTTCAGTATTTCTAACTCATAATGGTTTTATAGTAGAAAGATCAGATAGCAAAATCTTTTTCTGGGGTGGAGGTTATAAATTAAAATTCTAAGTTAGTTTTACTAGAGCTATAAAACCTATTTTTTAAATAATAATATCATATTAGTAGCTAAATTGCTTCTTATCATAAAACATGCTACTTTAAAGACATATTTAAAGTAGCAAGAGGAAAATATTGTTGTATTATGATACCGATGAAAGATAGACAAATTAATTATGGAAAAAGTAGTCTTAGGACTATGTTAGAAGAAAACTATAGATATATAGATAAGACAGAACCTATATATAGATTGATTTCATCATCTACTAATGTTTTTTTGTCTCGTCCTAGAAGGTTTGGTAAAAGTCTACTTATAGATACTCTCTCTGAGATATTCCAAGGACACAGGGATCTTTTTCAAGGACTAGCTATAGCTGATACGGATTATGATTGGAAAAGTTATCCTGTAATTAGACTTGATATGTCTACAATCAATAGAAAAAATCCTGAAGCTTTTGAAAAAAAGTTAAATAGTACTATCAAATCAATTGGACTTAAATTAGGTATAGATTTAGATTCCAAGGTCGATGTTAAAGATCCACCTTCATATATTTCACAACTTCTTGAAACTCTATATGATCAAGGTAAAAAGTCAGTAGTACTTATAGACGAGTATGATTATCCCGTAATAGGTAATATAGATACCGGTCTAGATAATATGAAAAAAATGCTAGAGGTAATGAAAGAGTTTTATCTTAGTTTAAAAGCAAATGATAACTATATTCATTTTTTACTTTTAACAGGAGTAACTCGTATCGCTAGATCTTCGATATTTTCTGGAATGAATAATCTAGATGATATTAATTTTGATTCTAAATACTCTGATCTTTTAGGTTTTACTCAAGAAGATGTAGAATCATATTTTTCTTCTGAGATTGATGCAGGAGCTAAAAAATTAGGTATTAGTAGAGAAGAGTTTATTAATAAAGTAAAAGAATGGTATGATGGTTATCGTTTCTCAGATTCTGATGTTACTGTATATAATCCTTCAGATGTAAATCTGTTTTTTAGTAAAAACTGTGAGTTTGTTTCCTACTGGATTCAGACTGGAACTCCAGCGTTTTTAGTAAGTCTTTTATCAAGTGGTTGTCAAGGTGATATTAATAAGGAATTAATGTTACCTAAAGAAAAAGATTTCTTTCTGTCTAATTTGAATTTAGAGGAACTAGATAGTAGTGAGAATTTAGTATTACTTCTATATCAATCAGGATATCTAACAATAGATAGATATGATTCTGAAAATGATCAGTACTATTTATCATTTCCAAATAAAGAAGTAACGGTGGCTTTTAATTCATAAAAAGGTTCTTAGAGTTACTGTAGGCGGAAACCCATCACCCTTGTGGTGATGCCAGGAGCCTATAATAGAAAGTCACCCTTGATTTTCTATATAGTGTTGAATAGTAGTCAGTGATACATCTTGGGTACTACAAGCAAAATATCCGTCTGACCAGAGAATTTTCTTTTTCCAATAATGTTTACGTAATAAATTGGGGTATTGTGTCCATAAGTAATAAGTGCTTTCTTGTTTAAGAATTTTCACGATGTTACACACTTTATCTGTTGTATCATAACTTAATAAAATGTGTAAATGATCTTTGTCAGTTTCGATTGCTAGGATCTCATATCCTTTTGCATTACTTATATCGTATATCTTTTGTTTTAAACTATCTGCAACAATATCTTTTAATAATTGTTTACGGTATTTGGTTACAAGTACTATGTGTACTTTTAAACTGTATTTACGTCTATTATGATGATTATATCTGTGTTCCATAATTTATACCTAAACTAATTGACTTAAAATAATGGATAGTAGATTATATTTAAGGGATTGTCAGTATATCTACGGTATTGAAATTGAGTGAAACTTCTGATTAGTTATGCCAGCAAAAAAGATAACAGTTACAGCTAAAGT
>CACXFL010000087.1 GCA_902766925.1 uncultured bacterium
AAGAATACTTTCCTAAAAGAGAGTCGGTAACCTTCCACCCTGCTTTAAGTTGCAATCTTTGAATCTTTGCTAAAACCTCAGAAGAGAGAAGTTCCCTACCCTCTTTTTTTTCTTTATCCTCCTGGTAACCAAAAGGATCCTTTTTATCTTTTAGTTTCTTATTAAAAAACCACATAGTTTTACACCACTAACCTTAAGGAACATCAACTCCATCAAATATCTGACAGATACAATCTTCACTTGTAACTCCATCCGCTTGAGCCTCGTAACTTAGAAGAATCCTATGTCTTAGTATATCCTCTCCTATATCTTTAATATCTTGAGGAATAACAAAGGATCTTCCTTGAAGTAGTGCATGAACCTTAGATACTTGTTCTAGATAAATACTAGAACGAGGAGAAGCTCCACAGGATATATAATTTTTAAGGTTTGAAAGAGAATAGCTTTGAGGTTCTCTTGTAGCAAAAACTATATCTACAATATACTTTCTTATCTTCTCATCTACATGAACCTGACTGCAAGTTTCTCTTATCTTGAGGATATCTTCTTTGGTTACCACCGGATTAATTTTAACAGGAGTATCAAACACTCTATTTTTCATAATTAAAGCTTCTTCTTCACGGGTAGGATATCCTATTTTTACCTTAAATAAAAACCTATCTACCTGAGCTTCAGGTAACGGATAGGTTCCTTCTTGTTCCAGGGGATTTTGAGTTGCAAGAACTAAAAAAGGGGAATCAAGATTAAAGGTAGACTCTCCTATTGTAATTTGACGTTCTTCCATAGCTTGAAGCAGAGCCGATTGAACCTTTGCAGGAGCTCTGTTTATTTCATCTGCTAGAATCAAATTAGAAAACAGAGGACCTTTTTTTATCTTAAAATCAGATTCTTTCATATCATAAATCTGAGTTCCTACAAGATCTGCAGGAAGAAGATCTGGGGTAAATTGAATACGTGAAAACCCCATATTCGTAGCTTGAGATAGGGTTTTAATGGCAGTGGTTTTAGCAAGTCCTGGAAGTCCTTCAAGTAGTACATGACCATTAGCCAATAGTGCTTCAATCAATCTTTGAATCAAAACTTTTTGTCCAACAATTTTTTTAGATATCTCTTCACGAAGAGTTTCAATTTTTTTTAAATGCTCACGAATTATTTCTTCCATACTATCCCCGTAACAATCAATTTTTCTAACCACAAAAAAACAACACCTAATATGTTACTTAGCGAGGAATACGTAGTAAAGATAAATTTTATTTTAGTTTTAATTCTAGCTAGTCTGAAACTCTTTCCAAAACAATTACAGCATATGGAGGAATAAATGGTAGTGATAATGAATAATCATTTCCAAAAACTTCTAAAGCTTGTGTTTCTATAATCTGAGAAGAAACCTGTTTTTCTAAAAGTCCTGTTCCACGATATTTAGCATCATCACTGGTTATAGCTACCCTATATTTTCCTGGAAAATGTACTCCTATCTTATACCCAGAGCCATTACTATTATAAACAAGTCTATCACCCATATTAATCAGTATATAGTAATCTTTAAACTCTGGTCCTGATCTAAAGTTAGATCTATAAAGACCTATTACCTTATCCGTATTATCTATGAAATGTTCTATATAAGGGTGAAGTGTTTCAAAAGAAAAAGCTTCTCTGTTTTCAGGTCTTTGAATATATTTTGCATAATCTGATAAGAAAGGATCTATTTCCTGAGTATCTCTACTGGTCCAATTTATAATACCTTCTCCAGAAAAGGATCCTGGTTGCATAAACCTATTTTGAAGCATACTGATATAATAAGCTCCAATACTCATTCCAAGACTTTCATAAACTGTAATCTTTCCTCTTACATGATAAGTAGTTGCTTGTTGTAATACCGTTTGGAAAAAGTTTCCTACAGCACCACCAACTTCATCATGATCTGGAGAAGCTTTATCATGAGAAGTTGTAAAATAAGCTTGATATAATTCTTTTGGTGTAGAATTCAGTATTTTTTGTAACCCCACTAGATCTACATCTTCAGTAACCTGAGTCAAAGAATTTTTTACCCAACTCCAAAAATGAGGAGCATACCTTATATCAACTCCAAGTCCTCCGAATTTTTCAGAGCTTACAACCTTTTCATCTCCGTAGAATTTTTCAATCAGAACATATACCCCATAATCATGAAGTTTTCTTGTAAATTTTTTCAAAAAAGCTTCAGCTCCCTGTTCTTGCAAGAATTCGTCCCCAGCATCTAATCTTATAAATCTTATTCCAAAATCTCTCACCCAACTCAGTGCAGTTTGGGTAAGATATTCGGTAACATAAGGGTTTGTAAAATCGTAATAACTAGTACCCCACTTGGTAGATTGACCGGAATAGATTCCTAGTTTTCCAATATGTCTATCTCCGATATATCTTTCATTAGCATTAATCTTAGTAGGAAAATGGAAAACCATATCCATCATTACAGCAATTCCTTCTTCTGCTAGAGAAGAAACAAAAGCTCTAAACTCATCAGGAGTACCATATGCTGAATTTATAGCTCTTTGTCCATAAACCAAATAACAAAAGCTCCACCCCGCAAGAGCATCTTCAGAGTCATCATCCTTTAACATAGAAGCATCATCAGATTGAGTTACAGGAAGAATATGAAGTACATTAATACCTCTATCCTTAAGTTCTTTAATAAACTCTTTTTTCTTTGCAAAAGAAAAAACAGATCCTCCTTCTTTCCTGTGCTCCCTGTATCCTGGATAATTCTTTACAAGCCCTACCATAGATACTTCAGTAGAAATTATAGGAGAAGCAAGAATCTTTTTAGTATCTACTACAGTGATGTTATCATGTTTTCCCATATACTCTGTATCCCAGAATACAGACCTTACATCTGTCTTTTTATCAGAAGAATACGGAGTAAAATAATTAGCATTAGGATCTAAAACTAGATTAGCATTATCCTTACCAAACCTAAACATATAGGTAAGTCCATGAAGCCCCTTATCACTATAAACTCTTGCCATATAATAAGAGGTTCCTAGAGGATAATTCCTATTTCTGTATTCTTGCATCTGTACTTCATAATCAGGAGATTCACCTACCTTATCAGGATCCCTATGTCCTATAAAATATAAATCCAGTCCAGATTTAGCAGCAACAACTACATCTATAACTACAGCTTGCCCTTCTTTGGAACGAGATAAAACCCTAACACCTTGAGTAAAAGGCAAAGCCCCCTCGAAAGAAAGCTTTGCCTCTCCTCTAAAATCATAATGAGACAATGAGGATAACCATTTTGAAGGATTATCTACTCTGTCTACGAGTTCATCAGTTCTATAGTGGGAAAGTTGTGTTGTAAATAGTTTTGAACAATTCTTACCAGAATCAGAATCAGCATATAAGAATATAGGTGAAGATAGGATAATAGCTACCATCAAGGAAACTACTCTACAAGCTAAACTCACGTATCCTTGATTTAACTTGATCTTCCCCCAAATAGATCTTATTTTAGGAACGCCCTGTTCCAAAGACATACCAGCCCTAGTTTTTTCTGTTAGCATAATACTACCTAACCTTAAAAATTTTCGAATAAG
>CACXFL010000088.1 GCA_902766925.1 uncultured bacterium
CTGAGTGGTTGGGATAGTGAGGATTTTGAAAAAAAAATTCATCTTATAGAACAAGCTATTTTTAACTCTTCAGATGTCATCTAAAATATAGTTCGTAAAAAAAACTAAAAACTCAGGTATAAATTCTACCTAGTAGATCTAGATAGTTTTTGCCTAGTATTACTAGTTGATGATTTTACTAGTTTTTTTCTAGGCATTATTTACCTAGCTTACCTCGAACATTTCTGCCCATTTAGACTAACCAAATACTTATCTAGACTAAAAGTATAGACAAGATGTTTATACGAATATTTCTTTATTTCTTTATTTTTAACAATCTATAACATTAAGGGCATACAATGAATCAATTACCAATCAACGAGATTTTACCTCAAACTGAAGATAAGAGTAAAAAAACAAAACTAAAAATATCTATAACTATTTTATTCCTACTAGCTGTAATAGGGGGGTGTTTTTGGGGACTGAGGGATAATAAAGACAAACCTACACTCGATAGTAGATATATGGAACTTACTGTTGTGGGAAATCAAGGATATGCAGTTCCTGGAGTAGTGGTATATATTAACTCTAATTTTGAAGGAATCACAGATTCTTTCGGACAACTTAGAAAATCTTTCTTTCTTTTGTCTAACTCTACTTTGGATATTACTCTTGAAAAAAAGAATAAAAAATCCCAAACTCAGCTAAATGTTTCAAACTATAAAAAAGATATAAAAGCAAATCTTTCTATATAGAAAAAAAATCTCATCCCGACCAGGATGAGATTTTTTTTTAAGTATCAATACAGCCAATCTTTATGATAAAAACCTCGTAACTGCATCACGAATTCTAAACCTAACCATTTCTCTACCGACTACTTCCATAGTCTGAGCTAGTGGGGGAGAATCTTTTCTTCCAGTAACCGCGATTCTTACCGGCATGAAATAATCTTTAGGTTTCCAACCAAGTCGTTCTAATTGCGAATGAAGAATAGATTCTATGTTTTCACTAGTCCATACGTAGAGTTCATCAAGTTGTTCTAGAAGAGATAAAAAAGCTTTCTTTAAATCCGTAGCATTTACATTTTTAGGAATCAGAGCTTCTTTTTCATAGTTTAAACTACCGTTAAAGAAAAAATCTGCTTTTGAGATAAAATCTTCAAATTTGGAAACTCTGTCTTTCATTAAAGGAGCTACTTTTTTTAGATAATCTTCACTAAAAATATCTTCTCTTATGTAATTTACAAATTCAATCTCATTCATTTGTTGAAGATAGTGTTGGTTCATCCAAGCAAGTTTTTTTATATCAAAAACAGGACCTCCTAGATTAAGATCTGAAAAATTAAATTTTCTTATCATTTCATCCATACCAAAGATTTCTATATCTCCACCAGGATTCCATCCCATAAGAGCTAAAAAATTTAGCATTGCTTCTGGTAGATATCCTGCTCTTTTATAATAAACCAAAGATACTGGATTTTTTCTTTTAGAGATTTTAGATTTATCCTGATTTCTAAGTAGAGGCATATGAATCCATTTAGGAGTTTTCCATCCAAATGAATCGTATAAAATAACATGTTTTGGAGTAGAACTTATCCACTCTTCAGCTCTTATTACATGTGTTATTTTCATTAAATGATCATCAACTACATTTGCTAGATGATAGGTAGGAAAACCATCTGATTTTAAAAGAACCTGATCATCTATCGTAGAGTTATCTATACTAATATCCCCTCTTAGCTCATCATGAAAGGTTGTAACTCCATCTAATGGAACCTTAAGTCTTACTACATAAGGAATACCTCTATCTAGATTTTGACTAATTTGCTCTGCCGTGAGCTCCCTACAGCATCTATCATATCCCGATCTTCCCTTAGCTTTTTGTTCTTCTCTCATCTTAGTTAGACGTTCTTGAGTACAAAAGCATCTATAGGCTCTTCCAGATTCTAAAAGTTTATTAACATATTCAACATAAATTTCTTTTCTTTCAGATTGTCTATAAGGACCCGAGCTTCCTCCTATATCAGGACCTTCATCCCAATTAAGTCCTAGCCATCTTAGACTTTGATATATAAGTTCTTCACTACTAGCTTTAGATCTAGTCTGATCGGTATCTTCAATTCTAAGAATCATCTTACCGTTATACTGTTTTTTAAAAACGTAGTTAAACAAAGCTATATAAGCTGTACCAACATGAGGATCTCCTGTTGGAGAAGGTGCTACTCTAACTCTTACTTCATTTTCCATTATCTACCCTTTTACCAATAAATCAGTTTATCTCCCTAATATGTACAGGTATTAACCATATAAAAAGACAAACAATCAACAAATAAACTAAACCAATATATTATTCTTTTTAAGTTAAGATGCAAATTTAAATATAGATTTTACAATATCTGTACCATCAACTGGTATTAGTTGATCGGGTTTTAATTTTAACTGTAAAAGTGCTGCATTAGATATAGCCTTTCCATAAGAATTTTCAATCATCGAAGCTATAGTGAAAAAATAATGAGCTTTAGACATATCTTCTAGTTTATAGTAAGCAAGAGCTAGATTAAAACATATCTTAGCTAACTGTTCTTTATTATTTATACAATACCTACAAGCTCTATAGTACAAGGATAAAATTCTAGCTTCATTTTGCATAGGATTTTTACCTTTAACCAGATATATTGCAACTTCATTAATCATAGATACCATTTGTTCCGAAGAAAAAGACTGCTCTAATTTAGCACATACTTCATTTACATCCTCTGTAAGAAGGCTTACTCTTCCTTCTCCACTTAGGAGGGAAGGATTTTGGGGATCTATTTTCTTTAGTAGTTCAAATATAGGAACTGCTGCATCATATTGTTGAGTTGCAAGATATAGATTAGTTAGAGCTTCTAATCTCGAAAGATTATACGGATTATATTCTTGAGCTCTTTGAAGATAATCAAGAGCTTCTTGGTTTTTACCATCTTTAAGGAAAGAAAGTCCTATCATATTAAGTTCTCTTATAGATTGATCCTCGTGAACTATCAGGGAACTAAGTAGAGGATTAACCTTAGAATAATCTCCTACTCTCATATATAAGATAGCTAGACTAGTACATACATTTGGATTAAATGTATATTTCTTATACATCTCTTCCATCTTCTCTATTTTTTCCTGATCTTGAGTATCTTCAGATAATAAAATATCTGCAAGTTCTAAGGATACTTCTTGATCGATTACACTACTTTCAACTATATCTCTTAGAACCTTTTCCATATTATCAATACTGAATTCACCAAAACACGAGTGGGTTATACCGTATTCTGTAAGTACTCCTGTTACTGCTTCATTACCATACAAAAACACAGTAGTTTTATCTGTGGTTAGATAAAAATTATCACTGATATATGCTAGAAGTTTTACGCAATCAGCTAGTCCTACATTCCAATCTAGAATCAATATATTTTTATCATCCTTCAGATCTTCAATACATTTTTCTAGTGAATCTGGAAAGAAATTATCTATAAGTTCTAACTTCTGAAACAGACCTGTTAGAAGTTGTTTTTGCCCTTCATCCTTCGTGTATAACACCACTTTTTTCGACTCAATGCTCATTAATTAATCCTTAAAAATATTATTAATTAATTGTGTTATCTATTATTTTTCTATACCCTAGTCTTCGCATTCGAGCTTAAGGGTTAAGACAAATGCATATGTTAAAATTTTAACATAGTTGTGGTATTTTAACATAGTTTTTAAATGTTAAAAAATGATAAGGCTAGTTATATGGGGCAAGATCTAATTACCTGTTTAATAAACAAGAAAAATGGATTCAAATTTATACTTCTTGAAGAATATGCTAGTGGTATTTGTACTGTTATAAACCCAAATGGAGAAATTCTTCATCTAGGACTAGCTTTATTTGAGGAAGAACCTCTACTTCTTGAAGAAACTACGGCTTTAGAGGATCTACCTTCAGTACAACTTGATAAATACAAAGGATATTTAGATCAACTCGAGCAAAAAGAAAAAAGAGTTCGTCAAGTAGAACAAAAATCAAAAGTAGATATAGCAATCTTGGACTATAAAAAGTCCCAAGCTCAAAAAAGATCTTCAACAAAAGCTTCTACCAGAAAAGCTCCACTATTAAAGGGAATAGGAGCTTCTTGGAACTCTACTAAATTAACCTTCTATAAACATAAGATAGAACCCCTACAACCTACTCAAAGCTTTTCTATAAATATAGAAGGGGTTGGAAAGTTTGTATGTTCTAAAAAAGATTTTTTATCTAATTTTAACGAAGTAGTAATTTCTACCCAGTATAAAAACGATGGACTCTACAGTTTCCAAACTATCCCTGAAAAAGCTTATAAGTTTATTCAGACCTCAGAGCCTCGATAGGACTGAGGCGAGCAGCTTGCCTGGCAGGCCAGTAACCAAATATAAAAGCTACTAAAAAAGAAAATACCAGTGCTATTATGGATACTCCCGTAGATATAGGAGCATACCATCCTATAAGAGAACTTATAAGACATACTAGTATTCCTAGTATCACTCCACACACTCCTCCAATACCTCCTATAAGGGTAGCTTCCAAAGCAAATTGAAACAATATATCAAAGCTTCTTGCTCCTATAGCTTTTTTAAGTCCTATTTCTTTTATACGTTCTTTTAAAGATACCAACATAATATTCATTACATTTACTCCTCCTACAATAAGAGAGATAAAAGCAATACATCCAAGAAGTATACTCATTGTAGTAGTAGTAGAATCCATCATCTGTTTAAACTCAGCGTTATTATTTACTGAGATTGGCATTTTAGAATCCGGAGGAATCTTTCTAGACTGTCTTAGAGCTTGTTCAACTTCTTGTTGAACAACATAGCTATCATCAGAAGAGGTAGCTTCAACTATAATACTTGATAGATAAGAAGATCCCATCAGACGATACATTCCAGTATTTAAAGGTATGACTATTATACTGTCTGCATCTCTCATTCCATCAGATCCTCTTTGTTCCAGCAGTCCTATTACTTTAAATACAGAGTTTCCTATCTTAATTTGAGATCCTATTGGAGATACTCCAGAAGAAAAAAGACTTTTGTATACAGAAGTTCCTATAACACAGACTCTTTCTCTTCGTTCATCTTCTTCATCAGTAAAAACTTTTCCTCTAGTAATTTTAAGGGAGTTAATTCTAAAATAATCCGAAGATACCGCTATTAGAGTATCTGGTTTAAAGTTTTTATTTCCAAATACTACCATCTGAGATCTTCCTTGGATTGTAGGAGATATACTAGCTATCGGAACTCCTTGTTGTTGAAGTCTTTGTATAGTTTTGACATCGTTCATAGTAATACGAGAGGCTCTATGTTGTCCTCCTCCACCACGTCTTCCATAAGCTCTTCTAACATTTATAACGTTAGTACCCATAGACGCTAGATCTTCTTGTATGGATTTTTTAGCTCCATTTCCAATGGATATCATAGCAATTACAGAGGCTATCCCTATAGTAATACCTAGAGCTGAAAGAAAGGTTCTAAATTTATTAGAAAAAAGAGAAGTATAAGCCATTTTTAAATTTTCTTTAATAAAATTTAGATCTAGGTTTTTAGTATAATTTTTAGATTCTTCTATAGCTGATTTTTTTAACTTAATATTTGGAATATAAAAACTTGAAGAGCTACTACTCTCTGATGATAGAGGAATATATTCTTTATTTATTATATCAGATTTTATAGACCCATCTTCTATGGTAATAATTCTTTTAGCAACTGAAGCTACATGAGGATCATGAGTTACAAGTACAATAGTTACTCCATCAGAGTTTAATTTTTTAAAATAATCCATTACCTCTTGAGACTGTTTAGAATTGATATTTCCAGTAGGCTCATCTGCAAATATGATACTTGGTTCATTTATTAGAGCTCTAGCAATAGCAACTCGTTGTTGTTGTCCTCCAGAAAGTTGAGAAGGTTCATGGTCCGATCTATCTGAAAGTCCTACCTTGGATAAAAAAGCTTGGGATTTTTTTAAATCAGATCTTCCTGCATATATTAGTGGTAAATTTACATTATCCACACATGAGGTACGAGACATAAGGTTAAAAAACTGAAACACAAACCCTATTGTTTCTCTTCTTAGGGTAGAGAGTTCATCTTCAGAGTATGATGAGATATCTTTACCTAAGAGGTTATATCTACCTTCGGTTGGAGAATCAAGTAGTCCCATAATTTGCATCAAAGTAGATTTACCAGATCCTGAAGGTCCTATTATAGCTACAAATTCTCCTTCTTCGATATTTAGATTAATATTTTTTAGAGCTTCAACCCTTTGTATCTCACCTTCAGCTTCTATCACATAGGTTTTAGATATATCTTTTAGCTCTATGATATTCATATCTTTCCTCTTTATTATATGAGTTAAAATCTAAGATTTTGATAATACTTCCATCCTTCAATAACTGTATCAATTCCTATATGTTCTATTTTATAACCTTCATCAGTTAGACAAACAAAATTTATAGTGTTTTGAGATAAATCTTTGGTAGTATTTTTTTTATCTTGAAGAAGAAGTTCTTTTATAGCAGTTGAATCAAAAATATTTTCTAAAACTTTGATATTGTCTGACTTAATAAAATTAGAAAGTTTAGAAAAACTAACTATAAGATTAGATCTTATAAGTTTATCAATAATATAATTATATTTTTCTTCACTAAGATATAAAAGAAGCCTTGATACTTCTAGACTTACTAAAATTCCTACCCCTACTGCTATTCCATGAGAAAGATATCCTCTGGATGATTGGATTATCTGTTCTAGTAGATGTGCTATAGAATGTCCAAGATTTAAAGCTCGTCTAGTTTTATTTTCTATAGGATCTTGTTCTACAAATTTCTTTTTGATAAGAAGACAGCGTTGTATCAGAGAATCTAACTTAGAATTATCAGTATAACCTTTATTATATAAATCAATAATTTCATCCATAAGGGTAATATCATGTTCTAAAAGAGCAACTTTTAAAGCTTCCGTATATCCAGATTGAATATCATTTTTACTTAGAGTTTGAATAAACTTAGAAGAGACCATAATAGATTCAGGAAAATAGAATCTACCCACTTGATTTTTTCCATATGGGGAAAAATTAATACCTGTTTTTCCACCAAGACATGCGTCAACCATTGAACATAGCGAGGTAGGAACTATAACAAAGGAAGTTCCATAAAGATAAGAAATAAACCCAAAAGTATCCGATAAAACTCCTCCTCCTATAAGAAGCCATGTTTTTTTGAGAATTGAGTTATCTTTATTTAGACTATCATCAATAAGAGCTAAATATTTTTTCAGATATTTTAGATCTTTTTTACTTTCACTAATATCAACCCTAATTCCATTAAAACCACTATTATTAAATCCAGGAACGTTTCTATCTATTATTGAAAAATAATCTCCACTGTACACTAAAGACTCTATTTCTTTAAAAGATCTAAAAATAACATTAGATGAAAATGTCTTACCTTCATATTCCTCATATGGATGATAGACTGTATCTTGAACTTTTAAAGGTATTCCTCTTTTATATATTTTAGATACAAGTTTTATATCTTCATCCATTTTATCCGTACTTATCCCTGACGATCTAGGAAGTTTTAGAGAAAAAACTTGTTTTAATATATCCAAAATTTTATCGATTTTTGAATTATATCCCTTGGTATATAGATCTTCTAAACTTGAAAACGCTAAGAAACTATCTGGGATAGATTGTGTATTTATTTTATAATTTATAGAAAAATCTAAACTCATAACTATTTTTACTCTTTATTCTTTATTCTTTATTCTTTACTCTTTCTTTATTTTGACTATCTTTATTCATATCTCAAAGCTTCTATAGGACTAAGACGGGAGGCTTGTTTTGCAGGCCAGTAACCAAAAAGTACAGCTGTAAACAAGGAAAACAAAATTGAGATTCCAACTATCCACCAAGACACAACTGCTAACCACCACAAAGATACAAAAAGAGATACTCCCACCCCTATACATGTACCAACAATACCTCCAAGAAGACTTACAATAATAGATTCTACAATAAACTGAAATAATATATCCTGTCTTCTAGCTCCCAGAGCTTTTCTTAGACCTATCTCTCTGGTTCTTTCTTTAACAGATACCAGCATTATGTTCATAATACCAATACCTCCTACAAACAAGGAGATAAGAGCTACTATCCCTAGTAGGGTACTCATAGTATTAGTAGATGATGAAAACCTTTCAATCATCTGAGTCATATCCTGAATTCTAAAAGGAAGCTCTTTCTCATCTTTTAACATAGAAGGAGAGATATTTCTTCTGGTAGCAAGTTGTAACGCCACTCTATTTTTAACAAGTTCTAAATCTTCTTGGCTACGAGTTTTAAGAGAGATTGTCCCTAACTTTTGTCCTCCACCTCCTAAAAATCTATATTTAGCTGTAGTATATGGAATAAGAACCCTATCATCTTTATCTTGCCATCCATCACTACCTTGATAGGAAAGAAGTCCCACAACTTTAAATTTAGATGAAAATCTTATAGTTTTTTTCTTCTTTTGTATATTCACAGTAAGATATATATATTTACCTACAGGATTTATTCGATTTTTAAATATATTTTCATATACAGTTCTACCTATAAGGCAAACTCTTTGACGTTCTTGTTCTTCTTTTTGAGTAAAAAATCTTCCAGATTCTACCTTGGTATCTCTAACTCTTTTATAATCTTCACCTACCCCGGTAAAAGAAGATACAGACCAACTGTTTCCTTGATAGCTTGCTATCACTCCACTGCCCGAAAGTTCAGGAGATATAGCTTCGATTTGAGGGAGTTTTTGTTGTAATTTTTGAAGATCTTTTAAATCTTCTTCTGAGATAAAACTATATTTAGAATTACTTGCTCCTCCTTTATTACTAGAAGCTCTAAAATTTCTTCTTATCTGAACTACATTAGTACCTAATGACTCCCATTGAGCCTTTATACTTTGACGAGCTCCTTCTCCCAAAGCCACCATAGTTACCACAGCAGAAATCCCCATACTAATTCCAAGAATGGATAAAGAGGTTCTAAACTTATTGGTAAATAGAGCTTTTAGGGCTACTTTTATATTTTCTTTTAAGAAAGTAGGATTAATTAAGGATTTTAGATATGAAGTTTCACTCTTAGTCTTTTTTTTATTCTTAGATAAATCTAACCTAGAAGATATACTTAATGATTTAAAATTTAAGTCTATATTAGAACTAGTAACTAAATCCTGATTGTTTACAGTATCAAAATCAGGATTTAACCTATCTGATACTATTTTACCGTCTACTATAGTAATTATTCTTTTTGCATGTTTTGCTACACGAGGATCATGGGTTACAAGAACTATAGAGGTACCTTGTTGGTTAAGTTTATAGAAATAATTCATTACTTCTCTAGATTGTTCTTGATTGATATTTCCAGTAGGTTCATCAGCAAAGATAATTGCTGGATCATTTACCAATGCTCTAGCAATTGAAACACGTTGTTGTTGACCTCCTGAAAGTTGAGAAGGAACATGATTAAATCTATTTTCAAGTCCTACTAGTTTTAAAAGACTCTTTGCTTTATCAAGAGAAGATTTTCTTTGATAGATCAAAGGTAGATTTACATTATCTACCGTAGTAGTTCTTGCAAGAAGATTAAAAAACTGAAATACAAATCCTATATAATTTTTTCGGTACCAACATAGTCTATCATCAGATACTTGGGATATATCCTCTCCTAGAAATAATAGCTTTCCACTTGTTGGTTGATCAAGTAGTCCCATGATCTGCATGAGAGTTGATTTACCAGACCCTGAAGGACCTATGATAGCAATATACTCTCCTTCTTCTATATTAAGATCTACCCCATTTAAAGCTTCAACTGTAGTATAAGAGTTTTTATCTTTAGATCTTATGATATATCTTTTTTTTATATCTTTTAGTTCTAATATTCTCATCTATACCCTTCTAAAATATAAATTAAGGTCTAGACATAAAAGAAGATTTTCTTTTTCTCTTTTCAAATGAGAAGTCTTTAACTCTAAATTGAGTTGACTCATCTATATCACTTACTACTTCTACATAATCTCCATTTGATTTTCCTAGTTCTACCGTTATAGGATTTCCCTGAATATCCATTAGTTCTACCTTAGTCTCACTCTCTCCACTAACAGCCCAAGTAGGAAGAGCTTTAACGTGCTTTCTCTCATCTAGAATAAAATCAACATCTGCACTCATTCCAGATTTTAATCTAGAAAGATCTTGGGAAGCATCCAGGAATAACTTAATGTAGTAGATATTAATATCGTTTACTACTTCAGATTGATAAGCTATAGTTTTAACTTTAGCAGTAAATACCGTATCAGAGAACGCATCTACTCTAACTTCAGCTGGAGTTTCCACTTTTATCTTTCCAATATCTGTTTCATCTACTTGAGCTTTTACTATCAGCTTATCTGATATAACAAAAGCTGATACTGAAGATATAGTTTGACCTTCTACCACGTTTACGGCAACAATAGCCCCGGATACTGGAGATGAAATAGGAGTTTGTGGATACATCTGTTCTATCTCTTTTATTTCTTCTGGACCTTTAGACATAGCAGCATCCATAAGAGCAGCTCTGTTGGTGGAACTCATCTTGGCAAGAAGTTGTCCTACCCTAACACTATCTCCTTCTTGAACCATTATCTTATCTATTCTTCCATTAATTGTAGGAACCACCTCTACCATATTTAATGGGGTTATAGTAGCAGATGCAGGAACAGTATCTTTAATATCAACTCTTTCCATACTAACAACTCTACTTTTTCTACTATCTTTTCTAGATTTATGTTTTAACCCCAGTATAACTCCAACAACTACACATACAATGATTACCAGTATAATAGATATTTTAACTTTTAAATTTAATTTCATCAGGTTTTATTCTCCTATAACTTGGTTTAAATTAATTAGTGCAATCAACTTATTCTTCTGAGCATTGAGTAAAGATCTTTCTGATGAAGACAGCTGATCTTGAGAATTACTCCAATCGGTATAATCAGAAAGACCTATCTCATATTCTTTTTGCCTTGTAGAAGCTCTTGATCTTGATACATCCAGGTTCATCTCGGAAATTTTCAACTGATCTATACTATTTTGATATTTAGTATATGCATCTTCTATAGAAACTTTAAGATCTTCTATAGTTTGCTGATGTGTAAGTTTTGATGAAGCCAGAGTTTCATATGAAGCAGAAGATCTAGCATAGGTTTCAAAAGAGGAAAGTATCTTAAATGTAGCCGTTACTCCTACAGACCAAGTTTTATTCCATCTATCTTCATCATCTGTAATAGAATGGGTTTTATGTCTGGAATAAGTAGCAAAGACCGATAAATCTGGAAGAAAATCTGATAGATCCTCATGATAAGATATTTCCTTTTGTTCTAAATTAGATTTAGAAAGTAACACTTGAGGATGTTGGGATATTTTATTAAGTACTTGAGTTTTATCAGTTACTTTTTCTTCTATTGTAGAAAGATCCGGATAGATAATACTAGTTGGATGATTATCCACAGGGTAGATAAGGTTAATTAGCTTTTCGTTTTGAATTACTAGTTCTTTTTTTATTTTGTCATATTCTTGTAGATTTTGTTCATAAACAAGAGAAGATTGAAGAAAAGTCCAACGAGCATCTCTACCAGATTGATATCTATTTTCTGATAATTTTTTATTAGCTAAGGATCTTTTTATGATTTTCTCGTAAAGTTCTATCTCTTTATGAATAAAACCGAGATTAATAAAAGTTTCTTTAATCTCTTTTATAGTGTTTATATAAGTTAATCTTTTATTAATATCAGAGGAGGTAAGTTTAGATTTAGAAGATCTTATAAGATAATAATTTGTCATATTAGGAAGACGAAGCTCTGCTTTATATCCCCAGGAATAAAACTGATCTAAATCTGTTTTTTGATAACTAGCATCTAAATCTAGGTCAGGAAGTAATTTTAAGTAGGAGGCTTTAAGAGTATAATTTGCACTATTATAACTATGATTACTAACTTTAATACTGGTATTATTACTAGTAGCTAGCTCTAAACACTGATTCCAGCTCATACTTTGTTTATTCTGAGCGTATACCCTTACACTGATAAAAACCAGTACTACTCCTACTATTATTTTTTTTATATTATATTTATTAAATATCATTACTACTCTTTTCTTTTTATAGTTAAAAAATATGATTATATAATATTATATCCATATTTTTTTAAAAATAATATAGGGTTCGTTTTCCAAGGTAGTATATTTCTATAAAAAAAATAGCTACATCCCTTTCATGGAGCGTAGCTATTTTAAATTAGTGGCTAGTCTTAATTACTTAGATCACAATATATATAATACTTGGTTGTCTATGAGTTGATCTATAATCTTCAATATCTTTTATATATTTTTCAAATTCTTCATCCGAGAGCATCTGTTCTCTCTTTGTTTCTAACACAGTATTATATTCTGGATGAGCTTTGATTTCTCGATCTAGATTATAAGCTCTAAAACAAGAACTGTGATGTGTGTCTGTATAATTTCCAACATTAACAAAATAAGGTTTTCCATCTGGAGTTTTCCATCCGTTTTCATGAAGAGCAAGACAAGAAACTAACTTCTCAGAATGAGGATAATCATCTATTCCATAGAGTTCAAATCTTTCTTGGGCTTTTGTAGCTAGAGTAAGATATAGATGAACAGCTGTTTTTAAATCAACTCCAATCTCATGAAGAATTTCTACAGACATTTCGTCTGCTTCTTGTTCCTTAGAGTACACTCCTATATTTTTTTGAAATCCTTCTTCTAAAAGTTGATCTTTTATGGAGTACTCTTCGAGTAATTTAAGCTCTGCTTTTTGAATTTCATCTAATACATTTCCACTAAACTCCACTCCATCTAAAAGTCCTTCTTTTCCTGCGAACTTAGACAGTAGTTCAATTCTTGATTTAAAATCTTCTAATTTAACATTAGTACCATTTGTTAGATTTTGAGGATCATCCCCAATTCTTACACCTGAAAAACATGATTGAAGTTTGTCTTCGAGTTCAAAATATTGTTTTTTATAATCTTCAGTCATATGTATTGGAGCTGGGAATCTAGATGACCACACAACATGGTGAGAAGGATTTTTTAACCAACCTGTTAAATCTTTACATGATGTATTACAACCTGGTTGATCATCTTCACATTTTTGTTGACCGTATATATCCATGGATAAAGCAAGCATGATATCAAAAAGTTCACTTCTAAATCTTTGACCTTCTATCCTTGAAATTTCATACTTAGCAAAACTTAAATTTCTAAGTTTTGCTCCAAGATCTAATACCTGAACATCTTGTGAGGGTTGAGGTTTACTAGATGGATTTACTTCTCCTACCTCATATGCATAATCATATTGAGAACTAGTTAACTCATCAGATAGAACTTCTGCATGAGCTCTATAGTAGTGAGCCATCTCATGAGCAAGAACTGATACTACATAAGACTCATTTCCTAAAAACTCTAACATTCCTCCTAAAAACATAATTCTGTTAGGGATTGTAACTACAGCAAGAGAAGAAGTTCCTCCAAGTTCATTAATCAAAGGATTATCCATATCAGGACATTCACCTACCTTGATATAAAATTCATTATATTCTGTAACAAGTTGTAATTGACAGGTAGGATGTTTTCTAGAAATATCAGCTAGCACTGTAGTTAAAGTTTCATAGTTAACATTTTTTGCAGGAAGACACTGAGATACTGGAAACAATCCTATGTTATCTTTTGCAATATAAGCAAAAAGTGTAGCGATTTGCTGATCCTCAGGTATCATTGATTTATATTTATTAAATTTATCAAAATCCTTTATTACTGGTACCGGATAACACATTGGCATCATAGATACAAAAGCGTTTTCTACCTTAGAATCTGATACCCATACTTTAGGTGTTGGAATATTAGATAATTGAGATGGGTATTTATTTCTAAGTGTTTTATCAATCAGATCTACCCAATAGTTTATCCTTTTGGAAACTTCACTATCATCAGGCATAAAATTAAAATACTGTCCAGATCCTACGGACAGAAATTTTTTATATAGCTCTTCTTCTGTAGCATTTTCAATATTATACCAGCTATAAGCTGGAAAATCTCTACTGATCTCCCCATAATTATGTTCAAGTTCTGAGTATACACCACCGTCAGAACATGAACTCAAAAATGCCAAGCTCACCCCGCAGATGATTCCCTGTAAACACCCTGTAAGTCCCCAATTTTTTTTAGGTAAAAAACTCCCCTTATCCATAAATCCTCCATGAAACTTACGGTTTTAGTAAAAAAAAATTTATATTGGCTATATAGCCAATATAAAATTTTTTTTAGTTAAAATCAAATTTTTACAGGTATAAAAATAAAAAAATATTTTTGGATTTTTATAAAAAGATTTAAATATTTTAACTATTTCTTTATGTTATATTTTACTGGATATATGAAATTATTTTTCTATCATAGAGCAGACAATCTTCGATGTTTTTTAGATAATCTTTTATACCTTTAGACCATAGTGGATCATGTATATCAAAATCTTTTTTGATATAGGAATCTACATTAGAAATCCCCGTAATAAGCTTTATTGGAAGGGTATTAAAATTATATTCGTAGGGTGGTTGTTTCCATGAAAATTTTTTATCAAGTTCAACAAAAGCTTTTAGACAAGCAAGTCCAAGAGTATATGAAGGAAAACTATCTGGATCTAGTACATGAATTTGAAACCCATTACATATTTTCCCTGTGTGTTTATTAAAAGTGGGTTGAAACTGAGTCGCTCTTAAATAAAAGGATCCATCGTTTATATAAGAGTAAATTTTTTCTATAAGTTCTAAATTATTTTCTACGGAAGAAGATCCAATGAGTTGAAAAGGAAGAGTAGTTCCTCTTCCTTCTGATACGGATGTTCCTTCAAATAAAACTTCTCCACAATAACAGTAGAGAGATTCCAGTGAAGGTATATTAGGAGAAGTATAAATCCAAGATCTAGTTAACTCTTTTTTCCACGGAGAAAAATTCCAATTTTGTAACGTAACAACCTCAAGGTCAGCTCCTATTTTTTTATTAAAAAACTTAGTTATTTCTCCCACACTCAGAGCATATCTCATGGGGATAGGAAACTCTCCTACAAAAGAAATCAGACTCTCATCTAAAACATTTCCTTCCGTAAGAGTTCCTCCCATAGGATTTACTCTATCTAACAAAACTACTTTTTTACCGTATTTTTTACATTCTCTAAGACAAGCAGCGATTGTATATTTGAAAGTATAGACCCTACATCCAGTGAGTTGTAAATCTATTACCAGAGTATCGATAGTAGAAAGCATTTGCCGTGTGGGGGATCTAGTTTCTGAATACAGGCTGTAGACCGGGAGTCCAGACTGTTTATGTATGGAGTGAGAAGTTTCACACATATTATCCTGAACAGTGGATTCCATACCATGTTGTGGGCCTAAAAGACAGATAAGTTTAGAACCCAGAATTTCTTTTAATACACTCCAAGCTGGTTGGATATCTTTAGTAACAGAAGCTTGATTAGATAAAAGCCCTACCCTTCCCCAATCTTTTGCAATAGAGGGGGTTTTCTGCAATACTTCCAGCCCTACACTGAAATCACCATTTGTCATAAACTTAGATTTTTCTTTCTTCTATCTTTTTAATAATAGCTTCCAGACATCCTTCAAGGCTAGATCCACTAACGGATTCTATAACAAAATTTTTATCTGTAGAATGTTCACCATGGGCTGCAAAGCTTCCATCGTTAAACTCATCTATTTCTATGATGTAGGAATGCCCACCTAACATAAAAGTAAAGTTATGTAATTTAATTAATTTACTACCATGAGGTAAAGATATACGTTTCCAATCCATCAAAAACTCCTTTTTTAAATAATCCTTCCTTACTGAGGACAAAAACCAACATTCTATAGTTTATCATAGAGGTAAAAAATTCAAAATAAAAACACTACAAAATCACCTTTATCTTCTAAAGATCTAATAGGAATACAAAGAAAAACCTAGTCCTATTCTTATATATCTTTTTGATTTAATATACGACATTGCAGCCCCTACATAGGGTTTTATACTTCCTTTAGAGTTATATATAGCGTACCCCCCAGCTCCAAAAACAAGTCCTACTCCTGAATCATAATCTCCAAAACCTTCTACCTCATCATCTTCATTAATCTCACCTTTATTTAAAGACAAATATCCTAGTCCTAATTCAAGATCTACTCTAAAACTTAGCATTCTAGATTCAGCTGTTCTATAGGTTCCTACTCCTTCCACAAGTACACCAAAAGTTTTAAAATCTGTTTTTACTTTTTCATCTCCACCCGCATTGTAAAGGCTTGCTTCTCCCGATGCGTAGTAGAAAGTCCCCTTAGCTCCGTAGGTGAAACCATTTTTCATACTCCAATCGTACCCACCTTCACCTCCAAACGCCGTAGATCCTTGACCTACTCTCAAAGATCCTAGATTGATAGATCCATAGATATAGTTTGAAGGTACTGGTTTTATCATATCGAAATATTCATCAGGATTACGAGCTTCCTGATCGGTTAATCTTGAAACTTTACATTTAGTTGTAATAGGAGCATATTTTTTCAAAATTGTAATTTTTCTTACCGTTTCTCTCATATCAGATATTTCGCCTATAGCTACCAGTTGATTTTTTTCATTAATGATAGAAACCTTATCTCCTGTAACAAGTCTTTTATTAAAAACATAACAATGTTTTTGATTAGCACTACATTTTCTTATTACATTCTGAGCAAATGCTTCACAGGTTGAAATCAGTAAACAAAAACATACGATCACATTAAAGAACTTCACGGTATTCCTCCATGCCTGAATATTACGACCCTTCAGAATAATTAAACTTTTTTAACCTTCACTCAGATATTTTATCAGATTTTTTACAAAATTAGGAATTTTAATTAAAGTTTTTCTCATTTTACACGATAACGATATCTGTAGTATTGAACAGGTGAATATGTTATGGAAAAAATTCAAATTTTAATAAAAGAATGTATTTTAAAACAAGCTTTAAAGATTTCTCTGCAAGCTAACAAGCTTCCTTCTATGTTTGGACCTGAGGATCAGTTAATAGAGCATGATATCAGTGAAGCTTTTTCTAATGAAGATTTAACACTCTTTGTATCTTTATTTATAGGAGAGATTACTCCACAAGATAGAATTAAACAAATAATAGATTGGGAAATTCCTAACTTTGGTATTATAAAAATTGTAGTAGTTAAGGAAGAAACCATAAGTTTAACTTTATATATGCCTATAGGAGAATCTGTATTTAAAAAAGAAATAAATCTATCGGATTTTGATCTATCTTTAAGTCCAACTTGTCAAGAAGAGTTAAATAAAATAAAAGAAGCTCCATCTTCAAAATCTACACCATCTACACCTTCTATTCCAAATTTATCAAAAACTACTTCCGATTCTTCTTTAGATGTAGAACTTAACACTGTACCAGAACATAATATTCCAACTCCTCCTAGTATAAAACCTATACAAAAAGAACAACAAAAAACAGGTATAGCAGTAGAACAAAAAAATGATAGTACTCAAGGAGAGAGTCTTGATATAGATTTTAGTTTTACTCCTAACCCAGTACCTGAATCAGATGCTTCTAATTCATCTGATCCTGTACCTTCTGTAGCTAATGAATCTCAAGGTTTAGATATAGATTTTAATCTAAACTCAGATTCTTCCCAACCTTCAAGTGAAGATATTACTTCTTCTTCTCAAGAACCTGAACTTACTGAACAAAACGATAATCAAGATATTTCAAAAGAGTTAATGGATATTTCATCTGTTTTAAACAGTAGTAATCAACAAGATACAAAAGAAGAGGATGAAGAGATTCCACCAGTTGAAACTCCATCGGATTTAAATATGGATGATCTATTTTCCTCTACCCCGGCACCTAATACAGAAGCTAGTAAATCTTCCTCCAAAGTATCTAAAAAGAGTGAATCATCTAATTCTTCAGATTCATCTACAAGTAGCTCCAATACTGAATTAAATCTAGATTCCCTTTTTAATGGTTCAGAATCGAATGAAAGCAAAGAAGATACTCCTGTGACACAACCACCAGTTTTACAATCTCAACCCCCTCAAAAAGTAGTTGATTTCAAAGATTCTCACTTATCTACGATAGAATCAGTAGAAAAGGATCTGGGGTCTAAAGATTTTATTTTAGAAATTTTATCACGTCTTGACAAATATCAAGTAGCCTATCTTTATCCAGACAGTATTGTAACCTATAAAAATGAGAAAGGACTTGAAAAACTAGGATGTATTCTTACAGAATCACAATACACCTCATTTAGCAGAAAATTAATTCCGGTAAATGAAGAATTCGGTATCTATTCATATGCTGATAACTACTATTTAAAATCAAATCTTTCTTCTGGGATAGCTGTATTAAAATTAAAAACCACAGTATCTCCTTCTACTATTTTTGATCAAAGCCTCCTATCAAGCTTTTTGTCTTATTCCTCAGGAATAATTTTTTCTAGAGGAGATTACAGTGATGTTAATGCAAAAGACGTATTTATTAATTTCGTAAACGAAAACTCATCTAAATTTATTTTAGATTTTGAGTCTTCCTGTTCATTCTTTCATAGAAATCAAACATCTTTAGTAGAGTTAGTAAAAAATAATGGTGAGATTGAAAAAATAGAATATAAGGTAAATTCAAATATTGTTGACATAGCTTGTCTTTATGTACCTTTACTAGACGAAAAAAGTTTGTTTTCTCTTTTAAAATTAGCTTCAAAAACACTTCTACTAGTACATACGAGTTATCCATCTAAAACTAAACTTCTTGCTCAGATAAAAACTATAGTAGAACAAGCTCCTTATCTAGAAGATAGTTTTAGTTCTGAATTTGTAGGAATAATAAGTCTTGGAAATAAAAATGAGATAGATTGTATAAAACAAAGTAAAACTAAAATTAGAAAAGCAAGTTAGAAGAAAATAAAATACTAAAATATAAAAAAAAGCCCTACACAAGGTAGGGCTTAAATATTATTAAGGCTGCATCGAACTACTCTCCCACAGCCAATGCTGCAGTACCATCGTCGCGAAGGTGCTTGAC
>CACXFL010000089.1 GCA_902766925.1 uncultured bacterium
ACTATTCCTTCAATAGATCTTAGATATTTTTTAAATATAATTTGAGAATTATAAGATAATGCCAGTAGCTCGTTAATTACTTGATTTAAGGTATCTTCAATTTTAGATCCTTCTACCAAAACGTCTACAAGACCAGAGACTAGAGCTGTTTTTTCTTTTATAATCAAAGATCTACATACCATATTGGTGAGGGTTGAATAAGATAGATGTTTTCTTAAGAAAGGAAGAATTACCGCAGGAACTAGTCCGATACTAGCTTCGGATAAACAAAAGATAGAATCCTTATCGGCTATCACAGTATCGCATACTCTAGCAAGTCCAACTCCTCCTCCGTAACAAGCACCCCTACATACCGCAATGGTAGGAACAGGGAATGAGGCAAGTTTATTTAAAATATCAAATAACATCGTAGAAGCTCTGTTATAATCAGAACCCGGATCGTTAAAAATTTCATTTTCTTTAAATTTAATCCAAGATAGATCTGCTCCAGCACAGAAATGTTTTCCATAAGAATGAAGCACTAGAGCTCTTATTTTTTCTCCGTTTTTTTGTTCTTCTTTGGTAACGGTTAAAACTTCTTTTAATTCTTCAATCATCTTAATAGATAAGGCGTTAGCTTTCTCAGGTCGGTTGAAACCTATAAAACAAATGGTACTTCCATTTTTAGTAGGTCTTTTTTCAACTTTGATACATTCATAGTTTTTATCACTCATACTTTAACTCCTAAAATTATTAAACTAAAACTCCTTGTAATCTTAAAACTAAATGAGCTTACTACATCCTAAATACTGGAGAGTAATAACCTTGATCTTCCTTTCTATGTTCGTAACATATAGCTAAAGATCTTATGATAACATCTCTAGTATCTCTAGGATCTATGATACCATCATCCCACAGTCTAGCTGAAGAATAATAAGAAGATTCTTGTCGCTTGTACTGATCTATAAGATCAGAGCGAATTTTTTCTATCATCTTAGTATCCAAAACTCCACCTTGTTTTTTGAGTTGAGCTTCCTTGATAGAAGCCATAACCCCACCAGCTTGGGTCGCACCCATTACCCCAATTTTAGCTCTCGGCCACATAAATAAAAAATCAGGTTCGAAACTTCTTCCACACATACCGTAGTTTCCAGCTCCGTAACTAGCTCCCATGATTACAGTAATTTTAGGTACAGTTAGATTCGATACTGCTTGAACCATCTTGGCTCCGTCTTTAGAGATACCTCCCTTTTCATATTGCTCGCCTACCATAAATCCAAAGGTGTTTTGTAAGAAAATCACAGGGAGTTGTTGTTTTTGACATAACTCCATAAAGTTTGTAGCCTTTAGAGCTGAGGAAGAAAAGATTATACCTTGATTAGCAATAATCCCCACAGGAATACCACCTATACGAGAAAAACCACACACAATCTCTGGTCCATAACTAGCTCTATATTCTTCAAAATAAGAACCATCTACAATTCTTTGTATAATCTCGAGACAATCAATACCCTTTGCTGTCTCATCTGGAATAAGCCCTAAAATCTCATCAGTATCAAATAGAGGTTCTTGAGTAGGAACAATATCTGCTAGTACCTGAGGTTTATCGTAACTCATGTTTTGAATAATATCTCGAATTTTTAAAATAGCTTCTCTATCGTCCCTGGCAGTATAATCACAAACTCCAGAGTAGACAGCATGAGTCCTAGTTCCTCCAAGATCCTCAGCTGATACTTCTTCTCCTGTGGCTTCTTTTACCAAAGGAGGTCCTGCAAGGAATATATACCCCTGTTTTTCAACCATAATAGTATGATCTGCCATAGCCGGAATATATGCCCCCCCAGCGGTACAGAGTCCATGAACCGAGGCAATTTGTACTATTCCTTGGCTAGAAAGTTTTGCTTCATTATAAAAAATACGTCCGAAATGATCTCTATCTGGAAAAACTTCATCCTGCATAGGAAGATAAGCTCCTGCAGAATCCACAAGATAAATACAGGGAAGTCTATTTTTTAGTGCAATCTGTTGAGCACGAAGATGTTTTTTTAAAGTAATAGGAAAATAAGCTCCAGCTTTTACAGTAGGATCGTTTGCTATAATCATACAGGCTCTTTTATGAATAAGACCAATGCCTGTAATTATTCCTCCACATGGAGTGTAGGCATCATAAAGCTCGTAACCAGCAAGAGCTGAGAGTTCAAAAAAAGAACTACCCTCATCTATAAGAGTAGTTATCTTTTGACGAACGGGAAGCTTTCTAGGATCAAGTCTTCCAGTTCCTCCAAGTTTAACTTTTTGAAGTCTTTCTTGTAACTCTTTAACAGATTCAAAATTAAGCTTATAATAGCTTTTATACTTATCTGAATTTATATCTATACTACTCATATTCACCGTGATTTTTTTATATAAATTAAACTACTTTAAAATTAGCTAAATTATTCAACGTATTATAATTTCCTTCTTTTAAAAATTTAATCAGCACATCCTTAGTTACTAGAGCATCACCTACAGATCTATGCCTTGCATCAAAAGTCAACTCATACATATTAGCAAGAGAATCCAAAGACTTTGATTCAAGTTCAGGATGAAGAGTTCGAGCCATCTTAAGTGTACAGTAACAAGGCCAAGATTCAAGTTCATACCCACACTCACTACATGAAGCTTTCAAAAAAGCAAAGTCAAATTCTGCATTATGAGCAATAAGAACCGATCCTGTGATAAAATCTAGAAATTTAGGAAGAACCTCCTTAATAGTAGGTTGACCAGAAAGCATCTCTTCTGTAATCCCTGTGATAGAAGAAGAAATATTGGTTTTTGCAAATGGGATTTGAGGATTTACTAGGGTCTCAAATGAAGTATAAGAGTCAGGATCTGTCATATTGATCTTAACTGCTCCTATTTCAATGATTTTATCTTTATTGGTTTTAAGCCCTGTAGTTTCAAAATCAAATACACTAAAAGAAAGATCTTCAAGCTCACTAGAAGGATCGAGGTTAAAAGAAATTATATTCTTTAATAAAAAATCCGAATTAACTTTTAATTCTTCTACCTTAGGAAATAAAACTTTTTTAAAAACAGAATAGTTTAAAGCTGATCCCATAAAAACTCCCTACTTCTTATGAACTTCTTACGAATTTCTACAAGCTCCATAAATAATAGACGAAAGGTAATCTTTCATCCTTGATAGCTCTTTCGTATTCTTTTGGGATAATTTCCAAATCCAGTTTCCACTAGTAGTTCCTGGAGTATTTGTTTTAGCTCTATCATCCAGTCCTAGTAAGTCTTGGAGTTGGAAGATTACAAGATTTGATCTACAGTTTAGAAGTTTTTCTATTAACTTAAGATGAACCTTTTTTATATCTAACTCTTTTATTGAAGACAAACCAAGATAACCTAAAAGTCTTTTTTTATCTATGGACTTATCTTTTAGAGCTAATTTAATCCAACCTGTAGCTGTACTCATATCGTGAGTTCCAATATAAGACACAGA
Source organism: uncultured bacterium (assembly GCA_902766925.1). Taxonomy (GTDB): domain Bacteria; phylum Bdellovibrionota_B; class Oligoflexia; order Oligoflexales; family CACXFL01; genus CACXFL01. Next base: position 3,470 of record CACXFL010000089.1, read on the forward strand.
TCTACTTGGATAAAAGTCAGGATGATGAAAATGTGAAGAATCTTTCATACCAAACCCAAATTCTACTATTCTCATCCCAGAAAGATTAAAATCATCTCTGAGCTTTTCTACTCCAGCTGAGACCTGACCTAAATCCTCAGCTACTAAGGAATAAGATCCACTTTTATATAATTTAGTAAAAAGCTTGCGTCCTAAAGAAGGCAGGTATTTTCCATGCTTTGCAGTATCGTATTTAGATTCAGTAGCCCAAAGATGATAAAAACCTATGAAATGATCTATTCGAGTTGAATCAAACAAACTCTTATTATGTTTAAATCGATTTGTCCACCAGCTAAAATCATCCTGAGACATTCTTTTCCAATTGTATATAGGAGATCCCCAAAGCTGTCCATCTTTACAAAAATTATCAGGAGGAGCTCCAGACAATAGTTTAGGAAGTCGTGTATTTTTATCAAGATGAAAATACTTTTGGTTAGCCCATACGTCAGAACTAGCCCAGGCCACAAAAATTGGTATATCTCCCATAAGATATACACCCGAACATCTAGCGTATTCTTTTAGGTTTTTCCATTGTCTGAAAAATATAAACTGTTTAAAACATTCAAATTCTATATTTTCTTTATTATCTTTTAAAAAGAGACAAAGAGTTTTTTGATCTCTATTTTTTAACTCTTCAGGCCACCTGTTCCAACTCGATGTTTTGTATTTTTCAGATATGCAACTAAATAAAGAAAAATCTTCTAACCAAAACTTATTGGTAGATACGAATGATTTAAATTCTAAGTTAAGTTTTATATTTTTATTTTTTAAAATAGAGAAATTTTTATAAGCCTTAACTAAAAGAGGATATTTTATTTTTTTAGCTAAATTAAAATTAATTTTAGAAGATGACTTACTACTTTTTGCTTTAGTAATTAAAGATCCAATATCCAAAAAATCCTTAGCTGACAGTAGCCCCTCATCTTTTAAATCATCCATAGATATTAAAAGAGACTCACCAGCAAAAGCTGAGGAAGAAGAGTAGGGACACCATCCTTCTCCCATAGGAGTTATAGGAAGCATCTGCCACCAAGAAAACCCAGCGGTTTTCAGCCAATCTAGAAAATCCCTTGCAGGTTTTCCAATATCTCCACAACCATAACTTGAAACAAGTCCCGTAGGATGCATAAGCACCCCACAGGACCTTTGATCTAGTAAATCAACTTTTTTTTTCACTATAAACCCTTTGAATTATAAATCCTAAAAGAGTCAACTCTATAGAACTATTACCATAAACTCAATTAATTAGTTTTTTTAATAGGAACAAATAGAAGTTGTCCATCACGTTCAATTCTAAGAAGTACTCTTGATTGTTTAGATAAAAGTCTTGAAAATTCTTTACTAGAATTGATTTTGGTTCTATTTGCTTCAATAATTACATCCCCTTCTCTGAGCTCTGTAGACAAAGGAGAATCTTCTTCAACTTTAACTACTACAAGTCCAGATTTTGATCTTATATTGTATTTAGATCTTAAAGAAGGAGTAATAGAAGAAAGACTTATCCCAAGATCTGTTTTATCTTCTTTTTGAATTTTTTGAACATCTGAAGCATATTTTCCAAGTTTTACCTCGGTATTTTTTAATTTAGAATTTCTGTAATATGCTATTTTTACATTGGTTCCTGGAGGTAAAAGACCTATAGCGTTACGTAACTCTTGATAAGAAGTAATTTTTTTACCGTTTACTTCAACTATGACGTCAGCAGCTTCCAGTCCTGCTTTTGCTGCTGGACTTCCAGGTTCTACAGAAGCTATAAGAGCCCCACGAGTTCCTTTTGGAAGATCAAGTTCTTTTACAATATCTTCAGTAAGTTCTTGACCAAGCATTACACCGATGTAGCCTCTTTGAACTTCACCATCATTAATCAGTTGTTCTGCAACTCTACGAGCTAGATTTGAAGGAATGGTAAAACCTATCCCGTTATAACTTCCAGTCTTAGAATAAATCGCAGTGTTAATACCGATAACTTCTCCAAAAGTATTTAGTAGAGGTCCACCACTGTTGCCAGGGTTAATAGCAGCATCTGTTTGGATGAAGTTTCCAAGTTCTGTGATAGCAAGAGTTCCTCTACCTATAGCAGAGATAGTACCAAGAGTTAAACTAGCATCCAGCCCAAAAGGAGCTCCCATAGCTACACAAAGATCCCCAACATTTACAGAATCAGAATCTGCTAGCGACAGTGCTTTAATTCCTTCTTTATTATATTTAGAGTCTTTTATCTGAACTACAGCAATATCTGTATTTTTATCTCTTCCAAGAACCTTACCTTCATAAGAAGATCCGTTTGCTAATTTTAATATAATTTCATCAGCATCTTCTATCACATGGTTATTCGTTAAAATATAACCCTTATCCACATCTATAATAAACCCAGAACCAAGTCCTTCTTGTTTTTCTTTCATAGGAGGACCTCTTCTTTTTAGAGAAGGACCACCAAAGAAGAATTCAAAAGGATCTATCATATCAAAACTTTGAATAGTTTTAGATACTGATACAAACACAACCCCTTTTTGTGTGTTTGTAGCTATACTTTGAAGACCTTTGGAAATTTTTTCTAAAAACAAAGTGTTCTCATTTTTGACAACAGAACTTCCTTGTTTTGGTATTGAGTAAGAATACAGGCCAGTTGAAGAACAAACCATCCAAGACAGAACAAGTATCAGGTTAATAAAGAAAGTTTTTCTTATCATATTTCCCCCTATGTAAATACCATAACATACTATATTTACTAAAATATTTAGATAATATAGATACTACTTTCAGACCTTTATGTAAAGGAGTTTATAAGTAGTTGATTACACTTCAATTATTTAATAGGAAACATGGACATCAGTCCATCTCGTGTTACACGTAGAGTGTCCTTATCCAATAATTCTATTTTGTCGTAGTTTGGAGCAAGTAACATACTACCATCAATATTCATCAGTCCGCTTTTACCATCAAAAGTAGTTACCATAATATAATATCTATCCCCGATAGAAACTATATAGATTTCCTTATAGCTTGGAGTAAGAAGAATAGTCCCTCTACCGTCTATTAGTCCCCATTTGTGTCCTTCTGGCCACAGGTATACATTTGGAGCAATTTTTACAATATCTGTCCGATCTAGATTTTTTCCTATAAGTACGTATCTTCCTAATCTATCATCACCAAGAACCATTCTTCCTTTGTTTAAAGAAGAAGTAAAATCTGCACGTTTAAGTAAGATATCAAAAGTATCATCTAATACAAACTGAGATTCAAGTTTATTAGCATGATATGTTACAATAGCAGTAGCAAAATCTTCATTCAGGGTATCTGACACTCTTATTAAAGCTTCTAAAGGTACATAATCAAACAAGAATAGTCTTATGTGATCGGGTTGTTCTTTCATATCTTCTATAAACATAGCTATACTTTTTTGAATATGTAGTTCTACACCAAAACGTTCTGCTACAGCTTTTTCGTATTCTTCAATAGACAGGTGATCTAGGTTAAACATCAGTCCTAACATATCTTGAAATTCTACGTCCGTTGCATCTGAAGGTAAAAAAGGATAAGTTAATAACTTAAAAAACCATCCTGTAGGTTTAACTAGCGTAGAAAATGACTTATCTTGCATATATGTAGCAAGATACTTTAATAAAATCTGGTATCTAATAACTCGATTTGTTTCTGCTGCTTTAATTTCAGCCAAAGAATATATGTAGTGGGTTCTAGTATTAGCATAAAAAGGTCTAATTCTTTGTTGTTGCATACTTGGTCGAGTATTTTTAGAAGAAGTTTTAAATATTTTCGATAGCAGAGAAGGAGCAGAACTTTTTACAATGCGAAGTTCATCTTCTTGAGCCATGTGTATTGGTAGTGATGCATTGATATGTGTTTGAAGAATATCATCTTGAAGTTTTTTATCACAATGGATAAAAGGTAATACATTTTCATCAAGTAGGCTTTCTAAAACTTGCGAATCCATGTACATTGGCAGTTCATCTCGAATCGGATAAGCTATATATTTAACGCCGAAAAGTTCCTTATTATCTGAAAACAAATCTAGTATTAAAGGTATATAAATGGAAGATCCTCCAGTAATATTTTCTATAAAAAGAGTCCTCTTCCCTTTTACTAGAACTTCCCTTGTTTCTACATACATTACACGTTCACTAGGAGCACTAAGCGTACCTGTTGAGAGTCTAACAGAAAAGATTCTTTTATGAGGATCTACGTAAAAATAAGTAGCATCATTAACTTCAGTAGTTTCCTTATTTTCATAAAGTACTTTAGCAAATGAAGTAAATTCTTCTACTGTAACACGAGGGATTGTCGAAGATTCATAATCAACAGAAAAAGCCACCAGTTTCATATTACGATTTAAAGAAGAATACTGGTACTCATTAACTACCTTATCATAAAACTTAAGATAGGTATTAAGATCTATCCTTGATTCTAATCTATAAGGATCTGAAAATAGATACATATCGTCTGGAACATAAGAATTTATAGACAGGGCATATTTTATTTGATGCAGTGGATATTTTACATCCAGTAGATTAGATGTTTTAAAGAAGTTTTCACAATTTTTGGCTAGTAGAGGTGAGTAAGCGATGGAAGTTAGTAGAAATATCATAAAAAACATTCTAGGAACCAAAGCAGATTTTTTCACAAAATACATAACCCCCCCCAGCATATAACACAAAAATACCAAGAAACTTCGGCAAACGACTTCAGTATAACCTCAAATCTGAATATTGATCAATCACTATTTAGAACACCTAAATAGAATTTTTTATGATTTTAAAAATGATCTTTTTTTAACTGTTAGCTAATCTTTTAATCTTCGTTTTTTCGATATTGATGTATGTATTTGGAGTATGTAGTTGTGTCTTATAAAACATAAATACTTACAAACTAATTCAGAATTTTATCCTTTTTTTGTAAATATAATTTAAGATAAAAGTAGATAGAAATATATATTTTATCTTATATTTTTATTATTTTATCAAAAATATGATGGTTAATATCTCTAGTCATTATACCGAAGTAGATTCTACCTACTAATATTTTCCTTCTGTGAAAATATTAAGTTTTGTGCATAGGTGTTAGAATAAATAATAAAAACTTTATTCTTTTATGTAACTGTATCTAAGAGGTAATGAATCTATGATGAGCGTACTATTAGGAATTTTACTGTTTTTCTCAAGTTCAACTTTCCTTTATTCTCAACAGGTTTATGATCTTGAAACTTATCTTAAAGATGTAAGGTTAAAAAATCGTGAAATTATATCAGCTACTTCTAGTATCAAAGCAAGTGAAGGAACCACTGAGGCAGCTTCTTTGGGATTTTCTCCAGTGGCTTTTACATCATATACCTATACCGATGATAAAGCAGATAGTAGTTTAAAAACTGTTGGAGCAACAGAATCGAAGACAAACGCTTTAGTTGTGGGATTATCTCAAAAGTTTAGATATGGATTTAACTTAGATTTTAAGTACTCTCTTATAGGAATAAAATACGATAAAACATCTGTGATAGCTGGAATGGGAACAGCTGGAGTTCTACCTGAGGAACAAAATATAGTTGCCCCTTCATATCCTAAAGAAAACT
>CACXFL010000090.1 GCA_902766925.1 uncultured bacterium
ATGCTTTAAATAAAGCTTTATCTTTCTGGGATAATTCTAAAACTCCTGAAGCAGTAGCTGCTCAAAATGAAGTTAAAACACTGCTAGCTAAATACAAAGATGCTCCATGTACGAATTTAGCAAAAGTTAGAGAACTTCAAGATTATTTCACTGATAAATCTATCTGGATTATCGGAGGAGATGGTTGGGCAAATGATATAGGTTATGGTGGAATTGACCATGTGATTGCTCAAAACAAGAATGTAAACATCTTGGTACTAGATACCGAAGTTTACTCTAACACAGGAGGACAAGCTTCTAAATCTACACCAACAGGAGCAGTAGCAAAATTTGCTACCGGTGGTAAACCAACATACAAGAAAAACATGGGACTTATGAGTATGTCTTATGGTTATGTATATGTTGCTTCCGTTGCTTTAGGAGCTGATAGAAATCAAACCCTTAAAGCTTTCATAGAAGCTGAAGCTTATAATGGTCCATCCATTATATTTGCATATGCTCCATGTATTGCTCACGGTATTGATATGTCTAAAACTCAAACAGAACAAAAACGTGCGGTAGAAGCTGGATATTATCCTCTATATAGATATAATCCATCTCTTGAAACTCCATTTAGTTGGGACGCAAAAGAAACTAAGGGTTCATATCAAGACTTCATTAAGAGTGAAGGAAGATATAAAGCACTTCTTAAAACCAATCCAGAAGCTGCTCAATCTCTATATGATAAAGCAGAAGCAGATGCTGCTAAACGTATGGATGTATTTAAGAATGTGGGAGCTTTACTTAAATAGTAGCTTAGAATTAGTTTGATATAGTAAATATCAATTTATAGATAAGGTAGACTAATCGCTAGTCTACCTTATTTTTTGTTTGTGTTTTTGAATTTTTAACTTTTCTTTTTAATTGATAGTGTTTGTATTATTTGATACATCCATGATTCAATTATAGGCAAATTGATTTTTATAGGTGTCTATGATATCTTAGCTAAGAATAGGAATATTAGAAGGAATTTCTATATGGTACCAATGGAAAAAAGGCAGATTAACTACGGAAAAAGTGCGTTTAAAACCTTAATAGAGAGTAATTATAGGTATGTAGATAAAACGGAAGTTATATATCGTTTAATTAAGGAAAATAGTTCTGTATTTTTATCTCGTCCACGTCGTTTTGGAAAAACACTTCTTGTAGATATTTTATCTGAGATATTTCAAGGAAATAAAGATCTGTTTCAGGGGCTTTCAATATACGATAAAGATTATGATTGGAAAAGATATCCTGTAATAAGACTGGATATGTCTAAAATCAACAGAAAGACTCCAGAATTATTTGAAGAAACTCTAACTGATAATATTAGATCTATAGGATTAAAACTAGGAGTTGATTTGGAATCTTTAACTAGAATAAAGGATCCTTCTTCTTATATATCTCAGCTACTAGAATCATTATATGATCAGGGGAAAAAATCGGTAATACTGATAGATGAGTATGATTATCCAGTGATAGGTAATATGGATACTGGACTTAACAATATGAAAAAGATGTTAGAAGTAATGAAGGAATTTTATATTAGTTTAAAAGCAAACGATAATTATATTCATTTTCTACTTCTAACAGGGGTTACTCGAATAGCTAGATCTTCTATATTTTCAGGAATGAATAATTTAGATGATATAAGTTTTGATTCAAGATTTTGTGATCTAACAGGATATACTCAAGAGGATCTAGAGAAATATTTTTCTTCAGAGATAGATCAAAAATCCAAAGAACTTAACATAAGTAGACAGAGTTTTATAGCCGAGATTAAAGATTGGTATGATGGGTATAGATTTTCAGATTCATCGGTTAGTGTATATAATCCAGCAGATATTAATTTATTTTTTAGAAAGAATTGTGAGTTTGTTTCATATTGGATTCAAACAGGTACCCCTTCGTTTTTAGTAAGTCTTTTATCAAAAGCTTCAAAAATAGATATGGAAAAGGAATTTATTCTTCCAAGAGGATCAAATTTCTTTTTATCTAATTTATCATTAGAAAAATTAGATGATAAAGATAATTTGATACGTCTGTTTTATCAAACAGGATATTTGAGTATAAATAGAATTGAATCAGTTAATGGTAGTGGTAAATATTATCTAGGTTTTCCTAACAGAGAAGTAGCCGTAGCGTTTACTTCTTATATAGTAGAGAGTATTTGGAATAAAGATTATGAGTTTTTTGATTCTTATAGAGAAGTTGGAGAAGCTCTGATTAATGGAGATGTTGAAAGTTTTATATCAAGACTTTCTGATTTATTTACCATTCTTACAGTAACACCTCAAAAATATCACGAAAATGCTGTTGAGATGGTAATCTCTTTAGTTTTAAGAATGGCAGGATGTAGGGTAGAAGAGCAGGTGAGTGCTGGTAATGGAATAGCAGATATTGTTGTAGAAACCCATGATACTATCTATATAATTGAGTTAAAGATGGATAAAAATGTGGATGAAGCTGTAGCTCAGATAGAAGCCAAAAAATATGCTGAAAAATATCTGAAAGAGCCAAGATATAAAGATTTTAAAGTGGTAGGAGTGGGTCTTTGTTTTAACTCTGTAAACTGTGAACTTACCGGTAGTAATTATAAAGAATTAAAAAAATGATAGATTGCCTGTTACTATAAGAGAATGTAGTTTTTTTATAGTGGTAGTTGTAATTGATTCCAAGATAAGTATTTAGCTTAAACGTTAAGTAATTAAGTAATATTAATGGTTGAAAGTTTTTTTCTACTTATAGCTTATCTAAATAACCTTGTAAAAGAAAACTTGCAAAAGTAAAATTTAAATGACAAAATAAAAACGATTGTGTGCTTGAAAAAAGAAATAATATAAAAACCACAGGTTTTGTGTAGGAACGAATACACAACCTGTGGTTTTAGTGTGTAGAGAGTGTGATGGAGGGGATATGTCCCAGAATAGAAGTAATTCGTGGATGTATGTTTTAGTACTACCCGGTTTCTTATTTATGTATCTAACTTCTTTAGTATTTGCTGAAGAAGAAAAACATCCTCCTATAAATTGTGCTTCCATTTTTATAGAAAATAACCCCTCTTTACGAACTTCCCCTCAATCTCAGTTTACAGATAATCCTTCATATAAAGACACAGATGAATATAAAAAAATAGAACAGATAATTACCCAGATGGTTAATTTTGAAGATAATCCCCAAAATATAGATAGTATGAAATATTTTAAAACTACTCCTATTTTAAGGTTTCATTTATACACTCTTGTTACAGATATTTTAAAGAATGAAAAGTTTGCTTATATAAGATGGAACCATAATAGAAAATATCAAAGTTTTGATGAATTTATGTTTGAAGTAAGTTCAAGACCTTGGTTTTCAGAAAGAGTAAATCATGTAATTGCAGATATTAATGTAAGAGTTTTGGGTTATATCCGTGGATACTATGAGGATGAAGAAAAAGGTATCAAAGATGATTATGGAAGAACTCTTTCTAATATGGTAACCCTATTTGGAAAAGCTTTAATGCTTAGATCTGATATGGATAAAATAAAAGTTGCTTCGATCCACAATATGTTAGGTTATGAAATTAAAAAAGAAAAGCTACAATATACTCCCGTAGATATCGTAGCAGGTTTGTACTACTGGTTTGATTATAACTCAGATAAACTATCTACTCTCAGTAAATCTTTACTAAGTGAAGATCCTGAAGTTAAAGATAAAAGTATTGAAACAATATACAACAGCTATTCTAATTATAACCAACTTCAAAAAATAGCTCTTATCAGTTACCTTGTAAAAGATAACCAACTGGTAGGAGCAAAGATGCAAGGTGTGGCATATCTTCTAGGTCAGTATATACTTTCTCATTCCAGTGATGAATTCGATAAAATTCTTGTAGAAGAACTTATCATGAACAATCGTCAGTTAATGAATAGAGTGTATATGTTTGGAGTATATCTTTCAGTTATTGAATCAAATGGTGAAATAAATTAGTATAGTTACATTTAACAAAAATGTATATTTCAAC
>CACXFL010000091.1 GCA_902766925.1 uncultured bacterium
AAAGAACTCACAGCGGTAATAAAAAACCTTCTTTCTGGATTTTCACTTTCAAAATAAGTTTCTGCCATATCTTGCAGTTGATGAACTCTAGATAAGGCATCAGAATAAGTATCACAATTTTCAAAAGTTCCTGAAAAATCTGACATATAATCTCTAACTCTTTGAGCGACATCAAAAAATTTATCATCTCTTACATCATAGTGAGATCCTAAAAAGAAGATAGCGTAATACTTATTTAAATAATCTAACTTTTTATACATAGATATAAGTGAGTTTCCTAGCTCTTCTTTAAATCTAGCTATCTCTTCTTCTGATACTTCCTGAGTATTAATCTCACGTTTTGACATCAGAGTAAATGTTGCTATAAAATTCAAAACATTAGGATCTATACATGGTATTTGATAGGAAGGAAATCTCTCAGAGAAGACGCTTTTTGATATAATCCATTTCCAAGTATCTTGGGCGTATTGGGATATAGTATAGTTTTTATTAAATAAAAGACGTTCTTTTTCCTTAGAAACATCTACACCATATTCTATATCTCTTTGATACGAAGAATCTATAAACTCTACCAAGGAAGTTCCATCAGTATCCAAAGCAGCTTGTTGATAAACTGTTCCAGCTAAAAGATGTTTATAAAATTGTTTAGCATATACTATAAACAAATATTCAGGTTCTATACTATTTACACCAAATTGTTCCCAAGTTTCTCTGGGCATCATTTTAGTTACGGTTTCAAGATCCTTGGCTCCACCTTGAATAGCTAGTTTTATTATAGGATTAAATGGAAGCCTTTCTGGGATAATTACAGTGGTTCCATCTCCAGATGTACTTTTTGCATGAATTAACCTTGTGTCTGGTAGATCATAGTTATCTTCACTATTATAAGACCAGTAATCTAATCTTTCTCTTTCCTCTCCAACAGTATCTAAAAAATGTTTTAAATCTCCATCAATGCTATTTCCCAAACGGAAAGTCATATTAAATTTTTCACTCAATGATCCACTAGGTGGATATATGTTAGATTCCGATGTATATATTTCTACACAAGAAAGATTAATTGCACTAGCTGTATAGGACATACACATTAGACACATTAAAGATAGGGATAACAAAACTGCTCGTTTCATGAAAAGATCTCCTAATAATAAGTTTAATAATACTAAAACTAAACTCAAACCTAAGTCACCCTTACATCTTGTTTACTGTACTAAAAAACAGCTATAACCTAGCACAAGATCAAAAAATATCTTCCATGAACTCAATAACTACTATTTCAACTTTTAGATTAACAATACAGTTAATGTGACTCTACCAAAAGAAACAATCAAGAGTTTTCTTCCATTTTTTATAAGTAAAAAATATCAGGTTAAAATTAAAATCTTGGTTTCTGTCTTGATATTAACGAATGGATCATCTTATAGAAACGATGTGAATACTCTGAAGGATATTCTACTCCAGTATTTTTAAATGTATTTAAAACTATTTGAGCTTCTATATTATCTAAGATTGTCTGAACCCCATCTATACTAGATCTAGGATGTTTATAAAGAAAAATTATTATGTATATTTTATTTAGATAATCTAGATTTTGATATAGTTTTATAAGTTCTTGTTCAAGATTTATTCCTTGATCTACCGATTCTAATCCATACTCTGAGATTAACATATAGGTAGCAATGAATGTAAGTGTAGATGGATCTATACAGTTTATAGTTTTTTTCTCATAGATACTTTTTTGTTTTACATAATTCCAAGTATCTATGGCATATGTTCTTATAGAATAACTATCATTAAATTTAAGTCTTTTATTATATTCTAAAGCATTAAATCTTACTGTGAAATATCCTTCGTATTGTTCTTTATACATATCTCCTTGAAGAATTTTGGTGTAAAAAGTCTTAAAAAAGATAATAAACAAATATTCTTGAGGGATATACTCATAGGCTTGTCTAAAAAGATCTGGTCCTATACGACGTTTATTATACTCTGAATCTTCTTTTCCATACCAGGATTCTAATCTTATAAGAGGGTTTTCAGTTAAAAAATACATATCATTAACTGTTCTATCACCTATAAAGAAATGTTCGATGTTAGAGAAAAAATCTCCTACCCTATCAGATTGAAAAGACTTATTCCAAAACTCTGGTTGTAGAAAAAATTGGTTAAGTTCCATTTGTATAGATTCTAACTTGGATGATCCACTAAATTGATCAAAACAATCCTTATCAGCATATAAATTTGAATCAGTATTCCAAAGCAGTGTTAAAAATATTAAACATCCTACCAGAATACTTCTTCTCATAACTTTCACCCCTACCCTACTCTTTCTTAGTATAAACATCTACCCTATCAACAAAAGAGTCTTTCGTATTGGAGAAAAACTTGCAAACTCAAAGTTTAAAACTTCTTATCTTCCCTCTATCTTTACTCGACATTTATTGATTGAACCCAGAATATATGATAAGTATTATATGTAATTTAAGCATTAGTGTTTAAAAAAGGATCTATATGAGTAAAGAAGAATTTGAATTTATTATATATATGATTCATGC
>CACXFL010000092.1 GCA_902766925.1 uncultured bacterium
ACAATTGTAGTTGGAAATCCTGCACAAAAACTTAAAAGACGTTTTGATGATGAGTTGATTAATATACTCCTTGAATTCAAATGGTGGAACAAAAGCATAGAAGAGATAAATAAGCTAATTCCAATCCTGACGTGTAATAATCTAGAAAAAGTAAAAAAAGAACTAAAAGCAAGACTTGAGTCTCGTTAAATGATACTTCCGTCTTTCATTCTATAAATTTTATCTATTAGTTTATTTTTCCTGCTTACCTTAATTTATTTAGATACAAATATTCAATAAATATCTACAAGTTTTCAGTATTCATAATACTAACGGTCTACTTACAATTTACATGTTTTATCCGTTTTTTCGTACCAGGATAAAACCCAAATATATTTATCTATTAAAAAAGAACAGTAACATTTCATCTATTTATGTTACAATATTAAGGTATATATTTTTATGGAGGAATTTAGGTATAAAAAAAGGATTGGTTCTGTTTGTAAGTTTTTTAATTTTAATGACTATGTCTATAGTTTCATGTGGTGATGATGATGATGGTGGTGATGGTGATGGAGCTATACAAGAATATGGTGAGCCTTCGTTTGAACTAGGAAGATATACTTCAGAATGCAAAACAAGCAATAAAGCTGGACGTTCAGAGAAAACTATTATAGATATTGCAGCAAATCATATAATAATCACTAACTATAGATATAAATACACTGGAGCCTTATCCTGCGAAGAAGCAAACAATGTATACGTTCTAGAATTATCTTATCAATATAAAAAACAAAGTATATTTAAAGGAGCTGATTTAATTAATCTTGAATTAAAGAGAGCTATACTTACTCCTAAAACAGAAGAAGAAGCAGATGCGTACAACGAAGAAGAAAAATATGATTCAACTTATTGGGAAGCAGATCACGGAGAACTTATTACAGAAGAATATATGGAAGAATCTGCAAAAGAGAATAGAAATATTACAAAAATGCTAGTTAAAACATCTAAAAATTTCCTCTATGTTCTACCATTTACAGAGGGTATAATCCATACAAAGAAGCATAAGATTTTGTAGGTTTAAAATATATTAAAAAATTATTAAAAATAAATTTCTCTGAAGAAGGTTGGACAGATTATCAACACTTTTTAGAACTGTCTTCTAATTGGTGGAATTACTATCAAAGATATATTGGCAGTCCTAATGTATCTCAATCCTCCATTGATTCGGTCTATGAACAATACGTAATTGAAATTTTGAGTTCAGTTCCACAAGGATTTAGTTCTCTGGTTTCTCCTTTAATTGTTAGTATCCTAGCTCACGTTAGTAATAAGGAAGATGTTTTAGCTAAACTACCAACTGAAATTCAAAAACAGATAGAACAAGTTTTTGAGTCTGTTAAAATAACTAGCTCAGAAGATCTTAGTAACATTCCTCAATGTGCAAAGCTGTTTTCAAGAAATGTACCGTTTCAAAAATAGAAAAATTATTTAATAATTTTTAATTATACGTACAAAAGGAGAGTAGAAAATAGCTACTCTCTTTTTTTTAGTTTAATTATCTAGTATTTCTAATCCAATACACATAAACCAGTTCAAATTAAAGGAAAAAATATGTTATAAAAACATTTTATTTATGTAAAACAATGTAAAGAGATGATTTACATTATATTGACAATGTTTAAAAAGAATTTTATACTATATGTAGTATAGAAATGGGAGGTTTCCATGGCTACTACCAATATAAATGTACGTGTGGATACTAAATTAAAAAAATTAGCAGAATCCTTATTTCAAGATCTTGGACTAAACATGTCTACTGCCATAACTATGTTTCTTAAAACGGCTGTTAAAACTGACGGCATTCCATTTGAAATTAAGCGTCATATTCCTAATAGTGAAACAATAAAAGCATTGGAAGAATATGAACAAATGAAAAAAAATCCTAAAAAATACAAAAGATATCGATCATTCAATAATTTAATAGATGAGGTTTTCTCAGATGATTGAAATAGTTTCATCGAACCAATTCAAAAAAGACTTAAAACTCGCTAAAAAGAGAGGTTTTAAGATCGAAAAGCTTCAAAAGGTCGTAGATATCATTGTTTCTTCTGAAAAACTCCCATCCAAATACCATGATCACCAACTTACTGGGAAATATAAAAATTTCAGAGAGTGTCACATTGACCCCGATTGGCTTTTAGTATATCGTCTCGACAAAGATGTACTGATAGTGTTTTTATTCCGAACAGGAACTCATTCTGACCTATTTTAGATTCGTACTAAAACCATTTATATAATTAATCCCCTGTCTTAATCTCTTCTATAACTCCATCTTCTTGTAGTTCTTTAAGATTTTTTTCATTTCCAACTATAACAGATGTTCCTAAACTAACTGTATTAGTAAATAAAGATACACATTCTTTTAATTTAGTCCCTAGATTAGTACCAAGAATAATATCAATTCTTTCTTTTGCCTGCTTATCAGAAACTCCTTGAAAAAATCTTGTAAAAGCAAGCTTTGCAGCACCAAACGGTGTAACAGGAGAAAACAGATTAGAAGTTACAACAATCTTAGTTTGAAGATCATCTCTATCACTAACACTCAGCTGTTCCAAAAATGAAGGAATATTTAAAACTGTATCTAAACTGTGTCTAACGTTTGGATCCCTTATAGTGTATACTGATATCAGTCCGTCTGGATATAACAGCATACTTGCTCCATAAGCTCCTCCTTGAACCCTTATATTCTTATATAAATAATTACGTGATAGATAAGCCTGAATTAAAGAACCTTGTAAATGATGAGAAAGAGGCCCATCTTCACTTATATCCAAGACAGAAGAGTTTACAAGATAAGACACATTTTGTTGACTAATAAGTCCAATATTTTTTGCTAGACCAAGTTTATAATAACCTTCTTTAAAAGAAGACTCAGTAGGATTTATACCAGTAAAAATATCTTCTACATCAGTGATAATTCCATCTATATTATCCTTTCTAGAAGCTATCCCTACACTAACCGTAGCAGTATCAATTATTTTCTGTCTAATTTGTTCTAACTTCTCTGTAATAGAAAAACCAGGTTCTTCCTTTATCTTTTTAACTACATCTTTTAAAAATGATAATATAGTAGGTCCTCCAGTTAAATACAAAAAGTTTGCATACTGAGAATAAAAAGAATTAGATAAAGACAACGCTGCATTTATAGGAGAGTTTGCCATAGTATCTTCACCATCATCTATATATTCTTCTATTACTTGAACTATTTTATCAACTTCGTCAAAACGAGTGGAATAAAGGATCTCGTGAGCTACTGTCAACATATCCTTCTGATTTTCTGGTAAAAAATTTATATCTACATTAAAAGTAAATAAATTTCTTTTATCCTTTGTATATATAGGAACAAAACTCAGTCTCATTGTTCCAGAAATATTTAATTTTATATTTAGATCTTTAAGATTTAAATTACGTGTAGATACTCTTCCAAACAAGTAACTCATTACAGTAAGATATTGTAGTTCTTCTTCCGTAAAAGTAGATACATCAAAATACAATGAAACATGAGACAACTCATCATACACTGTATCATATGTTAAAAAACTCCCACGCTTTCCTGCTACCACTTGAGGAAGTGAGGATGCATCTTTTAATGCTGTAGTTCTTAAATCATCTACTTTTATAGAAGGAAGTTTTTTAATATCAGATTCTGTGTTAATTCCTAAAGAAAACTTCGAAAAATCTTTAGATAACTTCTGTAATTGGTTAATCTTTGTTTCACTCATTCCTTCAAGTTCCAGGCGTGCTTTTTCTTGAATTTCCTCATGAACTCTTTTTTGAAACTGGGTATCTGGTACTGTTACCACATTGTACCTTATAGTAGGAGAGGATCTAAGAAGATATTTTTTTACAACTTCTTTTATAGAATCTACCAATTTTTCATCTGAATAACTAAGAAGCCTATCTAAATTCTGAGACTTATTTAACTCAAATAATGGATTATCGGAATAAATCCATCCACTATATACGGATTCCATATACAATTTCTGTCCTAGGTTTCCAGAAGGTATGGTTTTTTGTTTAAATTTCTTTGAAATTAGTACAGATCTAATAAGTTTAGGATCTATTCCCTTGTCAGCTACCTTATCAAGTTCAGTATAAATCTTTTGAACTATTTCCCAACCGTCTTTACTATCCGTACCAGAAAAATCAATACTTGCTATATATGAAGTAGCAAGATGATCACAGGAAGAATTCATCGATTTAAATAATCCAGAAGATAAAAGTTCTTCTCTAACCGAAGAGGCTTCATCATCAAATAAAGCTGTAAGCAAAGTACTAATCAATAATCTATCTAATAAAGATGGATTATCTAAAATATAATTAACACTAAGATATGAATCCACCTCTTCACTCTTCGTAGCTCCAGCAGGGTATTTCTGAACATCTATATCCTCTCCAGGATTAACAGGAACCACCCTAGGAGTTACAATCTCATCTTCTCTTTCGTATTTAGATAGATAATTTTCATCAATATATCGAAGTCTTTCTAGTATATCTACATCCCCATAGAAAAACATCAACGCATTAGAAGGATGATAGAATCTATCATAGGTTTCTATAAGTTTTTCATAGCTGAGATCTGGAATATATAAAGGATCTCCTCCTGACACATTAGCCCAAAAAGAATTCTTATATAAAACTCTATAGAAATTATTAGACATCACTCTACCTGGGGTGAAGGTTCCTGACATCTCATTAAAAACTACACCATTATATTTTAGTTTACCATCTACTACGTCACGTCTTACACCTTCTTGATAGAAGATGTATGGATTTTCTTTTACCATAGGATTAAATACACTATCTAAATACGCATCTACTAGATTTATAAAAGAAGCCTCGTTATTACTGGCTACAGGATATATAGTTTTATCTCGGTAGGTAAAAGCATTTCTAAAGGTTGTAATATTAGATTTTCCTAGTTCTCCAAACAATCCTATAATAGGATATTTTTTACTTCCTTGAAGTACAGAATGTTCCAGTATATGAAAAACTCCGGTATCATCCCAAGGAAAGGTTTTAAATCCTATACTAAACAGTCTATCTTGATCCTGATTTTTTATAAATACAACTTTAGCTCCCGTCTTATTATGAGTCCAGTAATATACACTAAATCCCTTATCTAATATTTTATCTATTTTTTCTAAAGTGTATCCAGGAATTTCAATTCTTACATCTTGTATGCTTTGATCCCAAGATGAATCTTGTTGAGCTTTTAAATGAGTACTAACCAAAAAAGACATTATCAGTACTACTCTAATCACAAGTCTTATTATTATTTTACCAAAAATACTACAGCTTCTAAAACCGATATCTAAACTCTTCAAGTTACTCACCTTCCATTAATTCAATAAAACAAAAACCATATAGATTAATAATCATATATCTGAACTTTTTTTTCTACCGTAAGATTATATATTTGAAGAACTTAATAAAAAAATTTGTATGGATGTTATTTAAACTCCCATACAAATTTACTCTGAATAAAGTGTATTTTCTTAATTTCTAAAAGATTTTTTATTTTTTATTTTTATAATTTTAAGTACATATATTAAAGTAAGTATAGTTAATACAATAGCAACCATTTCAGCCCATATTAAAGACAGTCCAAAACCAATCTTTTCACTAAATATAAAAGACATTGTTATAAAAACATAAAACAAGGCTGGAATCAAAGTTACGATATAATTTTTCTTTTCTTTAGCCAGATAGATAGTTGCACATAGTAGTGTTGGAACAGCTATAAGTTGATTGAAAAAAGTAAAATATCTCCAGATGAGTCCAAAACTTCCTGAATATATTTTTGCCCATATTAAAATTCCTAAAACAAGGCCCACTATAGGAACCACAATCAATAGTCTATTGGATATCTTTTTTTGTTCTAGTTTCAGAGCATCTGCGATTGTTATTCTAAGCCCTCTTAAAGCTGTATCACCCGATGTAATAGGAAGAATAATTACAGCTAGAGTAACAAGAAAAGCAAGATTTAGTGGAACAAATTTATTAGCAACAATATTTACAACATTTGCAGTACCTATAATATTTTGAGGAACTTCATTTAGACTGTAAACATCCATTGCAGCCGCTGCCCATACCATTGCTATCAAAGATTCTACACACATCATCCCATAAAAAACTCTTCTTCCCTGACGTTCGTTCTGAAGAGTTCTTGAAATAATAGTTGCCTGGGTTGAATGAAAACCAGATAGAAGTCCGCAACTCACCGTCATAAAAAACATTGGGATCAAAGGCAGTCCATCAGGATGAGTGTTGTAATTTAAAAATCTAAATTCTTCTAAATTTAATCCGTTAATAAAAAATCCTATAAATATAAGTAAGGTTCCTATAATCAAAAGTGCTCCAAGTATTGGATAAAATCTTCCTATAATCTTATCTATAGGAAATAAAGTAGCTGTAATAAAATACATTAAAATTACTAGATAAGATCCTAGAACCACTGGATTTGATATACTAAAATCTCTAACTTCAAAAAACCTCTCAGTGAATATATCTCCTGAGGTATAAACAAAAACAGTAGCCAATAAAAGAAGCATTATAGATACTATAACCATAAAAATTTTATAAGGAACTTTTCCTAAGTATTTATTTATTAACCCAGTAATTTGAGATCCCTGGTTTCTAATCGAGAGCATTCCTGCAAAATAATCATGAACTCCTCCAGCAAAAACACATCCAAGAGGAATCAGAATAAAAGCTATAGGTCCAAATAAAATTCCTTGTACTGCTCCGATTATAGGTCCCATACCTGCAATATTAAGAAGATGTATAAGAGCATTTCTATTTTTAGATATTGGAATAAAATCCACCCCATCACCTTGAGCTAGTGCTGGAGTAGCTCTATCATCTGGAGAGAATAAATTATTTATATACCTGGAATAAAAAATGTAGCCTATGACAAGAATCAAAATACCAATAGTAAACGTTAACATATCCGACAGTACCTTTACCAATAACAGTTAATACAAAAACACTGTTATAAATTATACCACGTAATCTTTACTTGGGTAAATATTAACGTTAAATTATAAATAATTTTCTCCATCACAGAAATACTACCTAATAAATTTTAATACCCCTCAAAGAAATTAGTACCTAAAAGGATCTGCGTATCCTTCAGCAGCATATCTTGGATTCATCATAGATTGATAGTTATATTTTGCAAATTTACTACCTATATGCAAAGAACTCACAGCGGTAATAAAAAACCTTCTTTCTGGATTTTCACTTTCAAAATAAGTTTCTGCCATATCTTGCAGTTGATGAACT
>CACXFL010000093.1 GCA_902766925.1 uncultured bacterium
GATGGATCAGTGGTTACATGGGGAAATTCGAATAGTGGGGGGAATAGCAGTTCAGTTGCGAGTTCCATAAATGGAACTATTCCAGTAACAGCGATTTATTCAACGGGTGGAGCCTTTGCAGCACTTAGATCAGATGGATCAGTGGTTACATGGGGAAATTCGAATAGTGGGGGGAATAGCAGTTCAGTTGCAAGTAAGTTAAATGGAACTATAGATGTTATAAGGATTAACAGTTTTACTTTTTCTGGGGCAGCATTTTTTATAGCAGAACGAGCTGATGGAAGCTTGGTTAAGTGGAATGAAATACCAGTTTTACGAAATGTTACTGGTGTAATTAGGGTTGAAAATAATGAGGATGCAACTGCTGCAATCTTATCAGATAGATCTGTGGTTACATGGGGGGATTTTTTTGAGGGGGGAGATAGTAGTTCTGTTGCAACTAAGATCAATGGAACTATTCCAGTAACAGCTATTTATTCAACTTATAAAGGAGCCTTTGCAGCACTTAGATCTGATGGTTCCGTTGTAACTTGGGGATCTTCTAGTGATGGAGGAAGTAGTAGTTCGGTTTCTTCTAAAATTAATGGAACAATTCCAGTAACAGCGATTTATTCAACTGAAGAAGCCTTTGCAGCACTGCGAAATGATGGATCAGTGGTAACTTGGGGATCTTCAAGTTACGGCGGAGATAGTAGTAGTATTTCTAGCTCTATTAATGGAGATATTCCAGTAACAGCAATTTATTCAAATCCTTATGCCTTTGCAGCACTTAGATCAGATGGATCAGTGGTAACTTGGGGAAAAGCAAGTAACGGTGGAGATAGTAGTTCAGTTGCAAGTTCTATTAATGGGACGATTCCAGTAACAGCGATTAATTCAAATAGATATGCTTTTGCAGCACTTAGATCTGATGGATCAGTGGTTACATGGGGGAATTCGGGTAATGGAGGAGATAGTAGTTCTGTTGCAAATAAGTTAGATGGATCGATTCCAGTAACTACGATTTATACAATTTCCTCTAGTACCAATGGAGGAGCCTTTGCAGCATTGAGAGAAGATGGATCAGTGGTAACTTGGGGATATTCAAGTTTAGGAGGAAGTAGTAGTTCGGTTGCGAGTAAGATAAATGGAACAATTCCAGTAATAGCGATTTATTCAACTGGAAAAGCCTTTGCAGCGTTGAGAAATGATGGTTCTGTTGTTACATGGGGGGATTCTAGTTATGGAGGAAGTAGTAGTTCGGTTGCAACTAAGATAAATGGAACTATTCCAGTAACAACGATTTATTCAACTAATAGTGCCTTTGCAGCTCTTAGATCAGATGGATCTGTTGTTACATGGGGAGCTTCAGGGACTGGAGGGGATAGTAGTTCTGTTGCTAGTAAGATAAATGGAACAATTGATGTAACAGCGATTTATTCAACGGGTGGAGCCTTTGCAGCACTTAGATCAGATGGGTCAGTGGTTACATGGGGAAGTTCATTGTCCGGAGGAGATAGTTACGATGTTACCGATGATATCAATGGAACTATAGATGTTACTAAAGTATTTGTAACCCATAGAGGTTTTTTAGTAGAAAGATCCGATGGAAAAACCTTTTTATGGGATGGGGACTATAAGCGAAAATTTTAAACTAATATTCCATAGTAATAAGAACTTACAACAAACAACATAAACCTAGACTAGTATAAACTATATACCGTTTTATAATCTATACCATGATCTTCTTTATATTGGTTACAAGTTTTATGGATACCTTGTTGTCTAACATTATTATCTAAATAACTTATAAAAGAGATAAGATTTTCTTCACTATGAATGATGATCATTGCTTTGTATTCAGAATCTAAAAAATATGAAGAAGATACAAATGATCCAACATTATCTATAGAATCCATAGAGTAAATTACAGAGTATACCGGAAACCCTACAGGAAAACTTAAAGTAGGGGTAGAAAAGTTTTGCATCTTAGATATAGTTTCTTTATCAGAAATAGAGTCTGTTTAAAAGAATATCCTAATTTTATTTTACTCTTATACTTATAACTTCAGAATCTATAATTTCTCTAGTTTTAGAATTAAAATTAATACCAATTCCTACAACAGAGTAAGAATCATACCTATGATCCTCAATATATTTATCACAGTATTTTTTATCTTTTAATTGAGATAGAGCTTCTCCATCTTTTTTATCTACTTTAATCTCTATTACATAAACAGTATCACGGTTTCTTACAGTAATATCAGCTTTACCTAGCTGTGTAGGAGTTTCATTATCTACCCATAGATCCTTAGACATATAAAGAAGTGCTAGTATTCCTATAACAAAAGCATTTTCTCTGCAGGGTTGAGGATTAGCTGATACTGTAGTAAAAAATTTAGCTACTTCTTTTATAAACTGATCAGGATCATTATGTACTAATGCGTCATATACATTAGGATAATTTATAAGGGTTTGAGAGGTAGTAGTTAAAAGAACTTCAGAAAGATATAGTAAGAATGAACTTTTTACCTCTAGATTTGGAAAATCTAATCTATATGTAAGATTATCTGTATTATATTCTTTAATGGTAACATATCCAGATTGATATAAAAGAACCATGGGATCTAGTTGTGATATAGATAAGGTACTATGTTCTAGGAATCTGGCCTTTCTAGTTTGAAATTCTTTTTGAATATCAAAACAAGATGGCTCCGTAGTTACTTGGGGGAATAGTGGATGTGGAGGAAAAAGTAGTTCAGTAGCATCAAGACTCGCAAGTGGAGTAGTAAGTGTTTTCTCAACTAATTATGCCTTTGTAGCATTAAAATCAGATGGATCAGTAGTTGCTTGGGGAGATAGTCATTTTGGAGGATCTACAACTTCACCGGTTAATGCTTCTTTTAAACTAACCAGTGGAGTAGTAAATATTTTCTCTGCTGGTAATAAAGCTTTTGCAGCATTAAAGTCAAATGGATCTGTTGTAACTTGGGGAAGTAGTAGTTATGGAGGAGATAGTAGTGGGGTTGCTAGTTCTATTGATGGAACTGTTCCAGTAACAGCGATTTATTCAACAGATGCAGCCTTTGCAGCCTTAAAGGAAGATGGCTCCGTAGTTACTTGGGGATATAGTAGCTCGGGAGGAGATTCCTCCGGTGTAGATTTCTCCCTCTAATACTCCTAGTATAACTACATACATTAAAACTATACATCATATAAAGATAGTTAAAGTTAATACACTAGTTACAGGTAGAAAAATTTTAACCATGTTTAGATAATGTTTAATATCTATATTGAAGACTACATGTAATAATAAATATATCTTTTTGATTTTTTATAGAGAGATTAGGTTAGATTAGATTTAATAACAAAAGATAGTTGGATGATTTTTTATTTGAAATTTATAGATTTTTTAAAAATTTAAATATTTTTAAAACCTATAAAAAAACTTAATCCTTTTCTAATTTCACCTAATCTTTAGTTTTTTTGAAAATTTACCAATTAATCTTTTAAGATGTAGTGTCGATACCTTTATGCGAATTAGATTTATAAGAAATTTGTTTATTAGTATGGGAGTAAATAAATATTTATGATCCATAATCAAAAAACTAATACAATACAAAACATTAGTTCCAGTCTATATATTTATAGATTTATACTGATACTATTTTCTTTTACCTTATCAATACTACTATCATCTTGTGGTGGTGGAAGTAAATCTTCAGATACTATTGTAGATAATGATCCTACTTTAGAAGATCCTACAGGGACTAACACTGGAACTAATAATACCAATACAGTTTTAAATAATTTAAAAATATATCTAGATAATTTTTTACTAAATGAAACTTCTCCAATAATTAGAGTAGAAGGAATAAGCAGTGGAGTTAGTTTAAAACTAAGAGATGGAAGTTGTCAGGGAGAAATTCTATCTACTTTAGATCAAGATGGAACTTTTGGTGATCTTCCTTCATATGAAGATTATACAGAGGTTCAATATTATATAGAAGCAACCTATAAAGGAAAAATAGAATGTCAAGCATTAGAAAGAAGTTACATACATCTTCTTAGTCCTAGTATTTCTTTTAATGAAGAACAAACTAATTTAGATAAAAGAAAACCTCAATTTAATATCTCTGATTTATTCCCAGGAAAACAAGTAAAATTAAGTCTATATGAAAATGATACTTGTTCTGGAGAAGCTGTAAGTACATTAGTTAATAGTAGTAACAACGAAACTACAGTTGTTGGAGTAACTAATCCACTAGATGATCTTGATACTCATACTTATTACGTAAAACAAAGTTATAAGGATGTAAGTACCTGTTCTCCTACTGGAGTAGATTATGCTTATATTTTAGAAATGGCTAATCTTAATTTAACTTATGATGATGTGATACTAGGAGGAGGTAATGAATCTGTAGAAGTAGTTAAAATACTTCCAGGAAGTAGTGTATCTTTACATAAAGGATCTTGTGAAAATCCAGCAGATGTTACTATAACAGAAGATGGAAGTCTAACTCCAACTGTTCCTAATACCTATATCGATACTACCCTATATGTAAAATATAGTTATGAAGAAAACTCAGTTTGTACTGAGATTTCTAGATATATATATCTTAAAAAAGGAGTACTAAGCTTAAATTCAGCTCAAACTAATCTTCATAAACGTTTACCAACATTTAATGTAACAAATTTGTTTCCAGCTACTGAAGTAAGTGTTGCACTATATGAAAGCTCAACTTGTACAGGAGAAACAGTAAGTGAGATATCTCAAACAGATACAGGATCTACAGTTCTTACTATAAGTCAAGAACTTAATGATAATAATACTCATACTTATTATGTTAAACAAAGCTACGAGGGATTATCCAGTTGTTCACTAGGAATTGAATACACTTATGGACTTAATATTTCAGATTTAACTATTACTTCAGATCCTATCTTATACGGTTCTAATCCTGGAGATATTAGTGTTTCTGGAATGCTTCCAGGATCTACGGTTTCTTTACATAAAGGATCTTGCAGTGCAGTAGCAGATGATAGCATAAACCAAGATGGAGATTTAACTCCAACTGCGATAAACTCTTATATAGAAACTGATCTATATTTAAAATACAGTCTTAATCAAGGAACTAGCTGTGAAAGTATAGGAGTAAAGTATCTTAATCTAGTAGCTCCGGTATTAGCACTAAATACAGCACAAACTAATTTAGATAAACGTTCCCCTCAATTTACTGTTACGAGTCTTTTTACAGGAAAAAATGTAGCTATTTCAATACATGAAAGTTCTGATTGTAGTGGAGATGCAGTAAGTGAAGTAGTAAATTCAAGTACAGGATCTTCTAATTTAGGTTTAGCTTCTTCTCTAACAGATATTAGTTCTCATACCTATTCTGTTAAACAAAGTTATCTTGGTTATACCAGTTGTTCTAATAGTATAAATTATCAGTACATTATTGATATAGATAATCTTACGGTCAGTGCTCCTACTACTATGTATGGAACAAGTCCTGGATCTATTAGTGTATCAAAAATGCTTACAGGTAGTACGGTAAGTTTACATAAAGGCTCTTGTGAAGCAGAAGTTGATACATCAATATCCGTAGATGGAACTATCAGTCCAACAGTTCCTGGTTCATATCAAGAAGTAGCTTTGTATTTAAAATATAGCTTTAATACTACAACAGATTGCAAGGCTTTAGGATCTACTTATTTATATCTAGAACAACCTAGTGCTGTTGTAAATGAGGTAGAAACCGAAGGACATAAAACTACTCCAACATTTTCTGTAACAAACTTATTTACAGGAAAATCTGTTAGTGTAAGTTTACATGAAGATTCTTCATGTACTGATTCTGCGTTAAGTAGTGTAGTAGTATCAGATACTGGATCTGCGAGTGTTACTCTTTCTTCTGAACTAGAGGATGAAGGATCGTACGTATATTATATAAAACAAAGTTATTCAGGATACCTAACATGTTCAGAGGCTATAGCATATCAGTATTCAACAAGGATGTTAGAGTATCTATCTTCTCTTCCTGAATATAATAGAAGTTATCGTTACGGTACAGATCAAAATAGAGGGATAGTAATAAAAGGAACTGTACTAGGAAATACTATAAAAGTTTATAATGGGGATAGTTGTAACGATGAAGAAGAACTTTTGTCTACAGTACTATCAACTCATGATATAACTTTTGCTCATATTCCTAGTATAACTGATGGAAATCATAGATTTAGTTTTAAAGAGTTAGATCCTTCTTCGAATGTTAGAGGATGTTTTTCTACAGGACTAGTTAATTATAAAACTCCTGCTATTTATTCAACTACTGGAGCTTTTGCTTATAAGCAAGGTGGCTCTGTAACTACTTACGGAGATACTTCAAAAGGAGGAAATAGTTCAGGAGTAGCAGCAAGTATTTCAAGTGGGGTAGTTCATATTTATGCAAATAATAATGCCTTTGCAGCATTAAAAGATGATGGTTCAGTAGTGGCTTGGGGAAATGCTTCTTATGGAGGATCAACAACTTCCCCAATTAATGCTTCTTCTAACCTAACAAGTGGAGTAGTAGATATTTCTTATAATCAAGGAGCTTTTGCAGCATTAAAAAGTAATGGATCAGTTGTTACTTGGGGTTCTAGTGGTTTGGGAGGAAATAGTTCCAGTGTAGCAGATAGTCTTTCAAGTGGAGTAGTTAAAGTCTATGCAAACAATTCTGCCTTTGCAGCATTAAAATCAAATGGATCTGTGGTTACTTGGGGAGGCGCTGGAGGAAATTCTTCTGCGGTAGCAGAAAGTCTTTCAAGTGGTGTTATAAGCGTTTATGCGACTGTACAAGCTTTTGCAGCATTAAAAGATAATGGCTCTGTAGTTACCTGGGGAAGAGAGGACTATGGAGGATCTACAAGTATACCTCAGGATGTAAGTTCTCAGTTAACAAGTGGAGTAGTTAAACTTTTCTCTACTGATTATGCTTTTGCAGCATTAAAGGAAAATGGTTCAGTGGTTGCTTGGGGAAGTAATGAAAATGGAGGATCTACGAGTATGCCTGCGGGTGCAGCAGCTTTGTTAACAAGTGGAGTAATAAATATTTTCCGAGCTCAAGGAGCTTTTGCTGCGTTAAAAGATGATGGATCTGTGGTTACTTGGGGACATAATAATTACGGAGGAAATAGCTCTTCGGTATCTGCGAGTCTATCAAGTGGAGTAGTTAAGGTTTTCTCTAATGACTATACTTTTGCAGCATTAAAATCAAATGGCTCTGTGGTTACTTGGGGAGGAACTAGTCCAAATTATGGAGGAGATAGTAGTTCTGTTAGTGCAAGTCTATCAAGTGGGGTAGTTAAGGTTTCCTCTACTCAAAGAGCACATGCAGCATTAAAATCAGATGGATCTGTGGTTACTTGGGGAGATAGTAGTTATGGAGGATCTCAAGGAGATGCATCTTCTTTCTTAGATGGTACTATTAAGGTTATAGATATTGTTGGAAGTAATAATTCCTTTTTAGCACTACGTGAGGATGGATCTGTTGTTATGTGGGGAGCATATTCATATACACCTCCAGAACCTTAGAAATATTTAAGTAAATATGTGGTAACTATATGTTTGATAGACCTTAATTGATTTGATAAAAGAGATTCAAAAGGTCAAGATATGGATTTTTTTATCTAGGGTTTCCAAATAAAGAAGTTGAAATTTCTTTTATAAATTATCTTAAATCAGTTCTTTTTAAAGAGGATCTAAGTTTTTTTGATGATTTTACTTATATCACTAAGTCTTTACTTGAGGGTAAACCACAACTTTTTGTTGAAAAAATAGATACACTTTTAAGTCCTTATCTCATCCTGTACAAAAGTATCAGAAAAATGCTATAGGACTTATTGTTCTAACGATTTTAAGTCTTTCTCCTAGTATTGAAGTAAAAAGCCAAATTTGTTCAGGAAAAGGTATCACTGATGTTGTAGTTATTACTAAAGATACTATTTATATGATGGAACTTAAAATTGGTAAAAATTCTAAATTGGCTCTAGAATAAATCAAAACTAAAGAATATAAAAATCTTTATAAAAACAAATCTAAATATAAGGGAAAAAGAATAGCTCTTATGAGGATAAGTTTTAATAGTAAGGACGCAACTGTTATAGATTTTTCAATAGGACCTAAATTATAGTATAGTTATTATTCCTTCTAAACTCTAATCTATCTATTATATTATTGTATTAAAATTGTTAGTTTTAAAATCTAGTTTACTAACTTTTTTATCTGGTATCTTTACTGGAGTTGATTTAAGATTTAATCAGATTGATTAAATCTTAAACTAGGGAGTTTATATGGTAGATAATGTATCATCACGTATTTTAGAGTTAGTAGATAAGATTTACTATCATAAAAGAAAATACTATCAAGGAACTCCTGAAATATCTGATGTTGAGTTTGATAGGTTAGAATCCGAGCTTAGATCCCTGGATCCTTCTCATCCAGTACTTTCTTATGTTGGATCTGATACTGCGTTTGAATCCACTAAGGTGGAACATTCGGTTCCTATGCTATCACTTGAGAAAACCTACGATAGGGAAGATCTTCTAGATTGGATAGGGGATAAATCAGTAGTAGGTACCATTAAAATTGATGGAAACAGCTTAGGGTTAAAATATGAGGATGGAAAGTTTATCTTTGCTGCAACCCGTGGTAACGGTCAGGTTGGAGAAGATGTTACTGATAAAGTAGCCTGGATCGGATCTGTTCCTAAAACTATAAAACTAGAAGATAAAGATCATGAAAGTATAATTGAGGTTAGAGGAGAGTTATGTTGTAAGAGAGCTGATTTTCAAAAATTGGCTGATGAGATGGTAGAGCTAGGTATGCCTAGACCGGTATCTTCTAGAAATATAGTAGCAGGACTTTTGGGTAGAAAAAACTATATGGAACTTATGCGATATACTAGTTTTTATGCTTTTGATGTACTGGGGATTGAGTTTAGCTCAGAGATAGATAAGTTTTTATGGTGTAGAAAACAAGGCTTTTTAATTCCAGATCCATGTCTACTTGAAACTAAAGAAGAAGTAGAAGCTTTTACAGATTCAGTGATTCAAAATGATTTTTCTTATTTAAGAAGGGGTCTAAATGAATCTGGTTTAGATATAGATCCTACTGATAATTCAAAATTTGTAGAATATGATGGAGTAGTATTTTGTTACTCGGATCTTAGTCTTAGACAGATGGGTTCTACCCAACACCATCCTAGATATAAACTAGCATTTAAATGGCAGGGAGAAAGTGCTGTGTCAAAGATTGTTGGTATTAATTGGGATGTATCTCGTTATGGAGTACTAACTCCTGTTATAGTAAT
Source organism: uncultured bacterium (assembly GCA_902766925.1). Classification (GTDB taxonomy): domain Bacteria; phylum Bdellovibrionota_B; class Oligoflexia; order Oligoflexales; family CACXFL01; genus CACXFL01. Next base: position 9,333 of record CACXFL010000093.1, read on the forward strand.
AGAGCCTGTTTGGTTAAGTGGAGCAAGTATTACAAATGTTACGATGCATAATGCCTCATACATTAAAGAACATAATATTAAGGTTGGAGATATGGTCGAGATCATTAGATCTGGAGAGGTTATTCCTAAATTTTTAAGAGTAGTCCACTCTCAAGAAGGAAGCTATATTTTTCCAACTCAGTGTCCTTCATGTGGATCAGTTCCAGAATATGATGGGGTCAGACTTAAATGCATTAATGAAAACTGCCCCTCAAAACATGGTAAAGGGATATTAAATTGGATACAAGCTGTAGGAATTGAAGATCTAAGTGAAAAAAGATTAAACTATCTTATTGATTCTGGTCTTGTATCAGGTATTGAAGATCTATATAAATTAACAGTAGAAGATCTACTAAAGCTTCCTCTTACTAAAGATAAGATGGCTACAAAACTATATCAAAATATCCAAGCTTCTAAGAATATCAGTCTATCTTCTTTTCTTACAGGAATAGGGATAGAAGGTATGGGAGAAGGAAGTTGGGATAAGGTTATAAAACTGTATCCTTCCCTAGATAAAATTAGACAGTGTAGCATAGAAGAACTTGTTATGGTGGAAGGAATAGCTGAAACTACAGCATCATATATTCGTGAAGGATTGGAAAATAACAAGGATCTTATAGATAAACTTTTGGATCTAGGTGTGGTTCCTTCAGTGAGTGTACGAGAAGAAACGGGGGTAGCAGATAAGAAAACTTTTGTTATAACAGGATCTTTATCTAAACCTAGATCCAAAGTAGAACAGGATATAAAAGCTAAGGGAGGAAGTTTAAGTTCATCTGTTAGTAAAAATACTTTTGCAGTTGTTACAAACGATCCTGATACAACCTCATCTAAGATGAAAAAAGCAAGAGAGTTAGGAATTCCAGTATGGAGTGAGAAGGATCTTTATAATTACCTTGGTAATTAAAAGATCCTTCAATATTTATATTATTTAATTAAAGTTAGAAAAATCCCCGTAAAAAATGGAGAAGAAAAAAAATTGTAGTTACTTTTAAATCCGAAAGTCCTAATTTTTTAAACAGGTATTATAACTACAAGTATTCAGCTTTTAAGGGAGAATATAAATCAGCAAGCTACTCCGTAGCACATCCAACAGATATCTGCAGTGTTTATAATCTTGATTCAAATGGACAAAAAGATGGTTATTACTATTACAGTATAGTGCTGTATGGAGCTAGTAGATTAATAAGTTATCATATTGGACAATTAGACATATTATAACAAAATGTTTTTGATCTTTATAATCCTCTATCAAATCCAATTAAGTATAGAAGTACTCATGCAATTGATTATAGCATATATAAATGCAGTAATTCTCAAGATGAGTCTTATATACAAGGTTATTATGCTCCTTAAAATTAAAATTCTAAATATTTATTAAAATAATAATTTTAAGGAACTTCAAAGAGTAGATCAGATAGAAGGGGGACCGGGTCCCCCAACCTTTCGTTGCTTGAGTTTAATTAAAAATATATCTTTTAATTATAAAAGGAATGTGATTTTTTCTAGTCAACTTTTTTTGTAAAGTGTTTGTTTATATAAACATAGAGCTTTTTATGTCTTGAGGAAACTGTTTTTCTATTTCAGCATATTTAGTAGTAAACTCTTCTGGATACAGTTTAGCAATAGTTCTTAGATTTTCTGCACATGTAGCTCTTACAGTAAATATCTCTTGAGAAGGAAGGGCAAGTGCACACATTTTTAATTTTTCAAATGCATCTTTTGCTCTGTCTATATCATGTTTAGCACCAGTCATAACAACTGTCATCTCATTAATAAAAGCTCTATCTTCTGGTTGAAGGGCCATATGTATTCCCATTAATTCCTTATATGTACTAGGATCTGGAGAAGATAAAAAAGGTTTTTTATATTCTTCAGCAGTCATAACTATAACTTCACCTTCTACTTCTTTAGGGTTAACTGTTGCTACTGGTATGGGGGTGGTTTGGGTTTTTTGTTCTGTTTCAGATTTTTGTTCGAGTTTGATAATAGGATCATTATAATTAGATCCTGAACTAAAAGTTTGATAAGGAGTAACATCTAACTCTACTTCAGTCTCATTCAATACTTCTGTGGTAGTATTAATATTTTCATCATTTGAAGAATCTTTAGATTCTACAGTATCATCCTGAGGTAAATTAGGTTTAGGTGGTAATAATTCAATTTCATCTCCACAAGAAAATAAAAATAAACTAAAAAATAAGGTATAAAAAAACTTTGTGTATGGGAATCTTAAATTTAACATAGTAACCATCCTTATATTATAGTAATTACTCCTTCATTGAGTTTAATATAATATATTAGCCCAAAAAAGAGTTGATTAAAATTGATCTATGTTTATAAAACCTTTCTATATTGTTGTAATGGATTAACTGTTATTACTTATAGGATATTCTAAGTATAGGGGTAAATTTAGAACGATATAATGATTCTATACTCATCTTCACTGGAAGTAAGGATTCTTCAATAATTGTTATGCTTGTAGAATACATAGCATTTTCAAATAGGTATATTAGCAGTGAAGGATTAGATAGTCCTTTTCCTTCTACAAAATCCCTAAGATTAGAATCTTGTGATTTAATACCTTTATCAGCAATTTGATGAAGTATTTCTTCAACCTCAATGTCAAAATCCTCTTCTAGTTCGGACAAGAGTACTTGAGTAGGAAGATGTTCAGTAGGAGCGATATCTACTCTTTTAGGTACATCAATTTTTATTTTTCCACCAGAACGATCACGGGTAAAATTACTAATTTTTTGTATCTCATCTATGTAATGATTTTTTGTCCTAGCTATATCATCAATATGACTATCTTGTATTTTTCGAGTAATATCTTGAATCTCAAGCCATCTTATATATTTTTGTTCTAGTCCAGAAGTCATGGTGTTAGATCTAAGATGACACAGATCACTTAGAATGAAAGTAAAAGTAGAATAGACATCAGGTGGATTGAATGATGGTGCATTTTTTAGGATATGACCTGTAATAGAAATAAAATCCTCATCTGATAGATAGAAAGATCTCATAAATAATAAAACAAAAGATACCGGAATATTTGTATAGGTTTTTGTGTTATAAGAGATACCATCTATGTCGATAGTACCTGTTTCTTGAGGAAAAAACATATCAAATAGTTCCACCATGAATAGAAAATCTCCCCATAAATCTAAAGACTTTCTAGATATAGTTTTAGAAGAATTCGAACCATTATTTTTGTTAGAAAGAGTCTCAAATTTTACTTGAACAGGAGCTGAACTAATCAATTTAAATGGTAAAGCTTTCTTGAAAAGAGGTATAGAATTATCTATCATCGTATCAATATATATATTAGGATTTGGATGCTTTTTATAAAATTCTAAAATTTTATTCCAATGATTGTCTAATACAAGATTTATTTTGTCATCGCTGATATTTTTATTACCTTCGTTAGCAACACTGTTTACTAGATCAATTAAAGTGTTTAAAGGATGCTGTGTCTTTTTGTTCTCAGAAGATGTATCAGTTTTATTTTTATGAGAAAGTGAGGTATTATCTAGATTTTCAGGTTCTTCATCAACGCTATCTCCACATGCAAAACTAAAATAAACCATGGCTAGGTAAAGTAGTATTAAGTTGATAAATATTGCTGGTTTCATAAAGATTCCTTATATAGATAGAATATATTCTATCTTCTATATATAACTATACATAAGAAGCCCTAATTTAGATTGATTTAAATTGATATAAGTTTAAATTGGTACTTAACTAACCTATTATATTAGTTTAGTTAGGTAAATTTTTAGAGCTAAGAGCTTTTAAATCCTTACGTAGTACTTTTCCTACGTTGTTTTTAGGAAGAGTTTCCAAAAACTCATAAGTCTTAGGTCTTTTGTAATTAGTAAGATATTTTTTACAAAAATCTTTAAGTTCCGATTCTGTTAGAGTTGGATCTTTTTTTACAATATAAGCTTTAGGAACCTCAGTAGAGATAGGATGAGGTACTCCAATAACCGCAACTTCAGCAACCTTAGGATGTTTGTCAAGGGCAGCTTCAACTTCATTAGGATAAACGTTAAATCCAGAAACTATAATAACATCTTTTTTTCTATCGACTATATAGAAGTATCCATCTTCATCCTGACGAACCATATCTCCGGTATGAAGCCAACCATCTACTATAGTAAGACGGGTTTCTTCTTCCTTGTTCCAATATCCTTTCATTACCTGAGGACCTTTTACTATAAGTTCTCCAGCTTCTCCCGTAGGAACCTCCTTACCTGATTCATCTACTATTTTTACCTGGGTAGATGGAAAAGGTATTCCAATAGATCCATAAGGTTTGGTAGTTCCTAAAACTTTAGCCATAACGAGTGGAGAAGCTTCAGTAAGACCATATCCTTCTATTACAGTAGTTCCTGTAATATCATACCAGATCTTTGCTACACTTTGTTGCAAAGCCATTCCACCGGAAATAAGGATTTTAAAATTTCTAGGTGCTATCTTTTTAAATTCAGGATTATTGTTTAAAGCATTTATTAAAGTATTGATCGTAGTAAATACAGTGATCTTAAACTTTTTAAAGATTTTTACAGTATTTTCTATAGGTATAGGACGAGGAACTAGGATAAGATGCCAACCCATATATATAAAACCTATAGCATTAGTAGTAAGAGCATATACGTGGTACAAAGGAAGTGCTGTAAGCACGTTTTCATGATCGTTAAGATCTATACTATTAGTCCATTCTTTTATCTGTAGGGTATTTGCCATTAGATTCTTATGGGTAATCATAGCACCCTTAGGAGTTCCTGTGGTACCACCTGTATACTGGATAAGAGCAACATCATCGAGTTCAATTTTAGGATTTTTTGCAGGAGGGTATTTATAAGATTTAATGATCTTAGTGTATTTAATAGGTTTAAGATTTATTTTTTTCGTAGAGTTTTTAAACCTTAAAAGAGCTTTTGCTATATATTTTTTTATAAACCCCATATGATCTACAACAGAGGTAGAAATAACATATTTAATACTTGTATCTTCTATAATCTGTTCTAACTTATCTAAAAACATATCTAGAATTATTATAGCTTTAACTCCAGAGTCTTTAAATTGGTGTCTCATCTCATATGAAGTGTACAGTGGGTTTGTGTTTACACAGATTATTCCAAGGGATTGAGCTGCATAGAATGCCACCATAAACTGAATAGTGTTAGGAAGCATTATAGCAAAAGTATCTCCTTTTTTTAGATGAAGTCCGTACTGTAAAAATGATGCAAATTTTTTTACAAGTGAGTGAAACTCTCTGTACGTAATAGTTGTTCCTAGACAAGTTAGAGCTGGAAAAACTCCATGATTTTTCCCCTTGTCTTCCAGTATATCATAGATAGGTTTAAACCTAGACTCATCAATACTATGAGCTGTATGAGAGTTATAATGTTTATACCAATCTATCACTCTAACCTCAAGAATACTTAAAAAACTATCAGCAAACAAAATATAATGATTACTGATTTATATAAAAAAGTACATAGTAATTAAGTTATAAAAATATACTAATATAAGCACTAATGAGTATTTTTTGTTGCTCAATACCTTTTAGATATACTATGATTAGTACATAGATTTTTTAAGCGTCTTTAGAGAATAAATTTTAAACTATTTGTTTGTGGTTGGATGTGATAGATGGTGATTTCTGATAAGCGATTGATTCTTTTAGAAGAGGTTAAAAGTAAATTAACAGAGCTAGGAAAAACGGTATCGACGGCTGAAAGTTGTACGTCAGGACTTCTGGGAGCAAATCTAACCTATTTGGATGGAAGTTCTAATTATTATATGGGAGGAGTATGTGTGTATTCTAATTATGCTAAAGTACATATACTCGGAGTAGATTCTAAAATAATAGAAGAATTTGGAGCAGTCTCTCCAGAGACTGCTGTAAGTATGGCAGAAAATATCAGACTGAAGTTAAACACGGATTATGGTATATCTATAACAGGGATAGCAGGTCCTGGTGGAGGAACTACTCAAAAACCTGTGGGTACTGTTTGGGTATGCATTTGTAGTGCTGAAAATCGAGTTGTAGAAAATTTAAAACTATCGGGAAGTAGGGATTCAATAAGAGAAGATACGGTTGAGTTGGTACTCAAGAAATTACTTAATTTTATGTTAAATAAGGATAGGTAAAAAAAGATGAGACAAACAAAGAAAATAAAAATAATGTTTTTAGTTATAGCATGTAGTTTAGGTTTTATAGTTCTATTATGTTTTACTCAGTCAGCTTTTTCTAAACCTAAAAAGTCTGAACCTCTAAGTTCTAATACAGTTGATGAAGATCAATTTGATCTGGAAGGTAGTACTGATAAAACTAATAAAACCTCAAAAAACATAAAATCTTCAAGATCTAAAGATAAGGAACAAAAACCTGCTATATATAAAATCCAATCTAAGTTAAAAAAATTAGAAAATCTTGAAGTAGATTTTGTTCAGAAAATCTATACACCTTTAAGAAATAAAACAAGGGTTGTAGAAGGTAGAGGATATTTTTCGTATCCTAATAAGTTCAAATGGGTAAGAGAAAAACCTGTTAGAGAAGAGATTATATATAATGGGTCCACTCTTGTTATATATAAACCAGATGAAAAAAC
>CACXFL010000094.1 GCA_902766925.1 uncultured bacterium
GCTCGAGTGGTGGAATTGGTAGACACAAGGGACTTAAAATCCCTCGGACCTCAAGTCTGTGCCGGTTCAAGTCCGGCCTCGAGTACTCCCAGCGATTTTTTTTATTCTTCCTTTTCTATAAAGATACTTCTCCTCTTTCTTCTAGTCTAAATAGTAGGCTGTCTATCCTTCCTTCAAACATAGTAGAGGAACTGAACTTCTGTCTTAAAGATTTTAACTGTTTTACAGCATCGATCCTGTTTCCTTGCAGTTGAGTAACTACAGCTTTTTTGTATAGGGCCTCTATATTTTTAGGATTTTGCTTCAGGTAGTCTTTTAAAAGAGATAAAGCATGGTCAAGCTTTTTATAAATAATATCAGCTTGGACTTCAAGTAAAGGCTTTATATAAAAAGATGGACCAATTTTAGTAAGTAAAGGTAGGATTTTAGAAATTTCTCCAGTTTCTAAATGAACTTTTAACAGATTAACACTCGTTACTGTATCTGATCCATTTATTTTTAAAGCCTGTCCTAGTAAAGTTTTCGTAGTTTCAATATCTGCTTTATCTAGGTAAGAAGAAGTGATTTTAGAAATAGCTAAGGTATTTAAACTGATAGGAGTAGCGGGATAGTACTTTTGATAAAGTTCTGCATAATATCCGGCAAGAAGATATCTTTTTGTTACAAGTAGAGACAGAAATAGTGCTTGAAGTCCATTTTTATCTTGTGGATTGGTTTTCATGTATGAGTAAGACGTTTTAATTGCAACATCGGCTTGTCTTGCAAGTATTAAAGCAAGAATTTTATCTGTGGAGGATAATTTGTTAGATCTAGAAAGAGATGAAAAATAATCTGATTTTTTGTTAGTACCTATCAATCTATTAGATCCAAGTTCGTATACGTATATGGAGTTTTCTAGTGGTATAGAAATAAAACCATAACTATTCGATGAGCTAATTGGATAAAAATTAAAATCTCCACTACTTGCAAACATGATATTATTTGTTACTGTAGGATGAATGATGGTTGATATAAGAAGTGAGTTAATTTTATTTTCATATTCAGCTTGAACTTTTTTTAAAGTATTTAAAATCTTAAATTTTTTAGTTTTATAATCGTGAAGTTTTGATGCACTTATTTGAGATTGATCTATATTGATTATTCTTCTTGAAAATTTCTTGGTAAGCTCTAATACTGATTGAAGACTTCCAGGACAGTAAATAGAAGAATTTTTAGAACAAACTGAATCAAAATTTGATTTTATCTTGTTATATTTAGAATATTCAGTATCTAACATTTTTTCTGGATCAACTAGACCTATACTATCAAGGTCAAAATCTAAAAAATCAGATATGTCATAATCTAAAATTGCAAGTTTTATTCTTGTAAGAGCATTAATAACCTCAGGATGAGATGATTTGTAGGATAGAATCTGACGTTCTAGATCTTTTACTTTGTCCTTCTCTTGATTTTCAATCTCTATAAATGAAAGTCGTACAAGAGCTAAAGAAATAAGATCTTTGTTAGGAGTTGAACTTGCTGTTTGCTGTAGAATGATAGAGTTTGCTAACTCTATTCCAGAAGCTTGAGTTCCATATTTAGAATCTAACTTAAGTAAAATGCTTCCAGCAACTAGAGCTGTAGAAGGAGAATTTAAAAGAGGCTGATATAATTTATATACGGATTTATATTTACCCTTAGCAGCTAAAAATAAACTTGTATCATCTCTTACAGATGAAGCTTCTTTAGAATCGTAGAACCTTTTTAAATATTCAAAACTAAATTTAATCTTATTTGTATCATAAGTAGTAAGGGTAGCATGATTTATACAACTAAGAAGATGAGATTTTGTTTTATCAGTTTTATAATCAGGGGACGTAGTTTTGGAGGTTTTATTAATATAATACTGACACCAATCTTGACGTTCTTTATGATTAGAACTTCCCTCAAAAGCTAATATAAATTCAGACCAAAGAGTTTGAACTCTTGGATCTTGAGGAAAGGTTTTATAAAAATTAACAAAATAAGAAAATGCTTTAGTATAATCTTTTTCTTTAACATATTGGCTTGCTACTTGGGGAAGTATTTGTTGTTGGTATCGAATAGATAAGTTTGTTACCTCTTGTGTTTTATTTAATTTTATAAGATGGGATGCGAATTGTAGAAGATGGATATAATCTTTTTGTTGATTATAAAAATCTAATATATCAAAACAATAATCGTTATAAGGAGTATCCGAAAGGGAAGTTGTGTCAATGAATTTTTTTAAACTGGAATCCTTATCACCAAGCTTATATTGAAGTAAAGCAATGTTGATGGAATTTATAAAACCTGGTTTAACTGATTCTAACTTTCTATATGCTGATTGAATTGCTTTTAAAATATTTTGCAGAGCAGGATGTTTACTGTTAAGAGTTTCATTAGGTAAACCTTTTATAGATCTAACCTGACCTGTATATCCAATAGATAAAAAAGGATTCTTCCAATTAATTTCATTTTGAAGAAGGTTAATGATTTTAGATAGGTAATTTATATATAAAGACTTTGATTCATTGTTTTTTAAGTTTCTTTCATATTTTGATGCAATAGTAGAATAAATACCTGCTGCATTAATACGATCGTTATTTAACTCATATAGACTAGCAAGTTTTTCCTGATATGAAGCTGATATTTTTGAATAATATTTATATTTAATTAGAGATTTAGTAAATTCTATAGCTTCTTTTCTAATACTAGGTTGAGCGTTAGGAATAAGTGCTGTTGTAATAAGTTCATCAACACATCTTTGATACTCACTTACTGCTTGATCTAAAAGATGGGATTTTGACTCTTTAGAGGTTGTAGAACTTTTTTTCTGAGTAGAGTAAGTATTTAAAATGTTTTGTAACTCTTTTAAATAAGGAATAGGGTTTGATGTTTTTGAAGCTTCTAGTTTAGATATAGTGAGAAGATTTTGTTGAAGTTTTTCTTTCTGAGACAACTGTTTTGTAGATGAAATAAGTTGTTTATAGATAACGAAAGCTTCTGATGTTTTTCCTGTATTTGCAAGCGATATAGCTTTTAATTCTAACTGTTCTTGAGGAGTTCCTCGAAGAACCTGAGGAAGATTTATTGAATATAGATCAAATGATAAAAGTAAAAATAAAAACGAAAATAAAAATGAAACTGAAAAGACAATGGAATTTAATTTTAATCTAAAAATTCTCATATAATTTATCCAATCCCTTCGATAAATGTAAAAAATAGAAATAAAACTTTAGTTAATACCATTCATGAAGATTATATATAAAAATCAGATTCATATAAATAATTAATTTAATTTTGGGGCTTATTATACGGTTTTACATTAATAAAATAAAATCCCCTTATAGATGAATAAGGGGATTTTATTTTATGATAATTTTAAAATTAAAATATTAAACTAGTTTTTAATATCTTTAATCTTTGTAAGAACATCTTGTTGCATCATTTTCATAGCTTCATCAGAAGTGGTACGTCCTGCCATTATAGCTTGGAGTTGAGGACGGATTGCATCCCACACAGCTCTCATTTCTACATCCATAGGGTTTGGTTGACCTTGTTTAGTAGCTTCTAAAACTTGAGATAAAATACTGTCTTGTTTTACATATTCAACACTTTTTCCTTCCTTTAAAGATGGAAGAAGTCTGCTTTTTGAAGCAAATAATAGTTGAGATTCATCTGATACTAATTTTTGAACTAATTTTACAACCTTTTCCAATTTATCTTCTGACAGGTTAGAATTTAAGAAATAATACTTACCTGAAATCATAGGTTGCATATAGTTAGAAGTTTTATCATATCTTGGAAGAGGATATATACCTAAGTCTTGACCTAGTAGGTTTTCATATTTTTGTATAGACCAGTCTCCGTTTATAATAATTGGAGTTTTACCTTCAGTAAATAAAGTATCCATACAATTGTAATCACAATCATCAGGAACTATTTTTTCATTAAATTTTAATCCTTTTACAAACTCTAGTGCTTGTTTCATAGCAGGAGAATCTAATTTTGGACCCATCTCATTTGTATAAATTCTATCTCCAAACATAGAAACAAAAGAAGCAAACCAGAATGGTTCATTAAGGTTATAAGCTAGACCAAATTTTTTATTAGCTCTGTTTGTATGTAATTTTGCTTGTTTTAAAAGTTCTTCTACAGTTTCGATAGGTGCTTTGACGAGCTTCTTGTTTACAAGCAACATCAGGTGATTTCCTCTAGAAAAAGGTACCCCCCAAACATGTCCTGTTTTGTCTTTAACACTACCTACAACAGCATCTTCATACCTAGATAGATCAAACATGTTTTCTATACTATGAATAATACCCATAACTGAGAATGCTCCAGCAAGATCATTAGGAACAAGTATAATATCAGCTCCTCCTTTAGCTAGAGCTGCAGTTTGAAACTGAACTCTTAGATCTTCTGGAGGGTAGTGATTACGAACTACTTGAATCCCCTCAGCAGTAGAAAATTCATTTATTATATCATCTAATAATTTTTGGTTATCGTCGTTTTCTTGTTCCCAAAGAGTAATAGTGATAGAAGAATCTGATTCTTTTACTCCTTCTTTGTTAGAAGTTCCTTTTTTCAAAAATACAAAAGCCAGTACTACAACAATAATGGCAGCAGTAGTGTACAAAAATTGTTTGTTCATGAGATACTCCATAGTCTAATAGTTTACACACTAAGTCCATATTCGACTCTAGAGCTAGACTACAAAGAATATGAGTAAATGTAAAACTAAAATATAAAATAAAAAGAGAGTGAAGCAAAGCCAGAAAAGAACCTAAGGTCCTCTTCTGGCTTTATTGACCTATAATTTTATTAAAACTTAGGCTACTTTTCCTGAGTTTTGTGTAGCTTGAATTTCTTTAAGTTTCGCTCCTACATCTTGGAATGAAGGGTCTTTAGCATATATTCTTTCAAATATTTTCAATGCTTCATCAAATTTATTCATAGAATAACATAAAATACCCTTGTTATATAATGATGTAAGATCATCTGGGTTAATTTTTAAAGCTGTGTTGTATGTTTTTAGAGCCTCTGTAGTATCACCTATTTCTTTATAAGATATAGCAAGAAGATTTAGATATACCGTACTATTAGGTTCGGATATTAAAGCTTCTTTTATATATTTGATTGCAAGCTTATAATCTTTTTTAATGTAATATAATTTGGATAATGAGTGATAGATAGGTGGAAAATCTAGTTTGTTTTGTATAGCTAGATTTAATATTTCTATAGCATCATCATACTTTTGTAGTTTTAATATAATATCTACAGTTTTTTCATAACGGAATGGATTCAGTGGAGATAACTGAATAGCTTTTTTGAAGTTTTCAAGTCCTTGTATCAAATCATTTTGATTAAATAATATTTCTCCCTTTAAAGAAAAGGCGTGAACATAATATGGGTTTTTAGCTATAGCTTCATCAAGTACTGATATAGCTTCAGATATTTTGTTTTGATATATCAGACATTTTGCTATACCAACTAGAGGTCTAGCACTTTCTGGATTTGTTTTCTTTAAAAGTTCATATATAATCTTTGCTTTATCATAATCCTGTCTTCTTAAATGATATTTTGATAACTCGTAAATTCTTTCTGGGTTATGAGGATTATAGAACTTTTTAAAAGCTGATTGAAGTTTAGGAGCTATATCGTTTAAGGTATAAGGTTTAACGAGTATTTCATCTACACCGTTTTCTAACGCATACATTATATGAGCTTTACTTGGAGTAGAGATAGTCATTGTAAATGGAGGACGTTTTAAATCATTTGTTTCACGAAGTTCTTGAAGAAATTCTATCCCTGACATTAAAGGAAGTTCCATATTACATATAACAGAAGATATGTTCTTAGTAGAAAACATCTTTGACATTGCTTCATATGCGTTATAAGTATGTATAACGTTTTGAAAACCTATCTTTTTTAAGTGATGTACCAAAATAGCACGAAGCTCTTGTTGAGGTTCAATAACTATAAGAAACTCATCTGTATTTATACGTGATGGTATCTTTAGCTCTTTTACCAAATTTTCAAGTAATAGTTCAGACATATGTATATCCTCATTTTAGAAAATAATTCCGCTGACTGTTATATCGGTTAGTTATATAGGATCTTTAGAAAATATCTAATTTTCATCCATAATAGGTAAAAATTGCCTATCATTTTATGCCTATAGGGGATGTGGATAGAAAATAATAATGAAATATATAATGGAGATAGGACAAAGTTTTATAATTATATGTTATCTAGGATTATGATTTTTCATTTACTAAAAAAGCGTTATTTAATTTTACTACAATTTTTTATTGTAGCTGGTTTTACTTTTACATTCATACCATCCCATATACATGCAAAAAGTAAAAATGAATACAAAGGAAGGATTAATAAAGCTAAATACCAATCAGATAGAATGGTAAAATCTAATAAACCAACCAATATAATTTCAGCAAGAATAAAATTCTGGGAAGATGTATTTTATAAGTATCCAAATTCTACGGTACTTATTCATGATACAAAATATCCTGAACTTATAATAGATGTAATAGATTTTGTAAAACTAAGTCCTAAATATCCAAATGTTCTAAAATCAAAATCCTTACAAAATTCCATTGTATCAAAATATCTGTCCCGTTATAGAGTTGCTACCCAAAGATTCTACATGGAAGGAAATCAAGCAACTAAATTTGGAAAGATGGAACAAAGAATCTTTGATGTATACTCAAGAAACTCTTATGCACACCGTGATTTATTGAATGGTAAAGTAATTCTAAGAACACAATCTGGAATCGCAAAAGAATTTTATAATGCAGTAAAAAGATCTAATAAATATATGAAAAGAATGGAACAAATTTTTCAACGAAATGGTGTACCTAAAGAATACACAAGACTAGCTTTTGTAGAGTCTATGTTTAATACACATGCAATATCTAATGTTGGAGCAACAGGTATTTGGCAACTTATGCCATCTACAGCAAGAGAATATATGGAAGTAAATAAGTACTTGGATGAAAGAAGATCAGTATATAAATCTAGTAAGGTAGCCAGCCGCATTTTAAAACAAAATTATCTGAAACTAAAGAGTTGGCCACTTGCAATAACAGCGTATAATCATGGATTAGGTGGTGTAATTTCTGCCATAAATTATTCTAAATCTTCTAAATTAGACGATATAGTAAGAATATATTATGGAAAGAAAAACTTTGGATTTTCAAGTAGTAACTTCTATGCTGAATTTGTAGCGGCTAAAAATATATATAATAAATATCGAAGGAGTCAGAAATTAATAAAATTTGAGGCTGTTGCAATGAAAACAAAAAAACCTATACAATTAGGAGTGTTAATTAAAAAGTTAAAAATAGATAAAAAAACATTTATGGAACTTAATCCGTGTATAAAAGAGAAAGGTTATTTAACTTCTAACTTCTATCTTCCAAGGGGATATGAGTTATATATTCCAAGAAATAAAAAACATCTTTCTTCTTTGGTTGATATGTATGTGTACGAACGATAGAAAGGTTAGTGTGAAAGAATATAAGTTTAAAAATCAGATATCTAAGATAACTGCGATAATAGTTAATTTAACTATTAGTTTAACTATTCTATTAGGTATGAACTTTAAATTGTTTTCTCAAGAATCTGAATTAAATATAAACGATAATAATCTAAGCTTTAAAAATGTTGATCCTAATGTAATTAATAAAGATAACTTAATTGATCAAGAATCTTTAAATGTTTCAAATTCAAATGATATTTCAGATACTGTTCTAACTAAAGAACTCATGAATAATGAAGAGAAAAAAATACAAGAGGATAAAAAAAATAAAGAATCTAAAACAGATGTGTTAGGTGTAGAAGATAGTAAAGATAACAAGAATAATAAAAATAAAAAAATAAATAAAGAAATATCAGAAGAAAAAAATGTAAATAAAAGAAGTGATAAAAGATTTAATGAACAAGAGTATAAAAAATCTTTGAAAGAGTTTTTTAATAAAAAATATGAGACTTATATTAAATCAATTATGGAAATCTATCAAAAACCCTTAGAACTAACATCTAAAAGTATCTTAGATGATAATACTGATTTTACTGATAAATATAATAAGATTAGCTCTATTGAATCAATAGAAGAAAAACTGCAGGTTTTAGATGAAATAAATCAGATGATTAAACTTGATTTAAGTACGGATAATAAGAGTAAAGAATTAGATGAAAATAGTGAACTCATGGAAGAAGATGAATCATTAAATAAATTATATATAAATAATGATGATTTTTATAAGATATATAAGATTAATAATTATTTAAATACTAATAAAGCTATAAATGCAAAAGTAAAAATTACTGCGTTATATAATTTAGTTTTTTTGTATTTAAGATATAATCTGGACTTTATGTCTTCAAGATATATTCTTGAATTTTTAGAAAGTATTGGGACATCTTTTAATGAATACAAACAACAAATTATTGATGTTCTTATAACACTAGAGGATATTCCTATATATAATGGAGAAAAAACAAAACAGCTAATGCTCTCTCTAATTTATCAAATCGATAAGACAAGATCTGAATTGAAGAAAAATGAAGAAAAAGCAGAAAAAGTAGAAGATAAAAATGATAATGATCTTGATTTAGTAAAATTTTTATCAAGTGTAATTCTATATAAACTTGGATATACTGGAGAAAGTGAAGAGTTATTATCTATATTTAAAAATTTATCTTCTATAAGTTTAGACTTAAAAATAGCATGTTCTTATTATATAGCTAAAATTCATTTTGATAATAATAGAATAAAAGATGCTCAAAAGATACTAGAAGATATTTTAATAATGGAAAATATTTCGGATAAAAATTCTAAAAAATATTATGTAAAACAAAAGGAACAAGTAAATAGTGGAGAATATAAAAAATATTTGTCTACATATCTAGATGAATCCAGATATCTTCTATCTTATATCTATATATTTAATAAAGAATATAAAACAGCAGTATCTGTATTAAGTCAAATTAGTGATAAGAGTTTAAATTATGAATATGTATTATTCTTTAAAATATATTTGGCATATATATTAGATGATAATAAGTTTTCTGGATATTGCTCTAAGTTCTTAATAGAATATCCTTATTCATTTTATACATTTGATGTTAAATTGTTACTATCGTGGACTTCATCAAAAAAGAAAAATTTAGCAGTATCTATGGATGGAGTTAAATCTGATATTGAATACAGGATCAAACAACTTGAAAATAAGAGAAAACAGTATTTTTCTAAGAATAATAGTTTAACTAAAAAAAATTTTACTAGACTTGATTCGATATTTAAAGTAAATGACAAATACATTAGAATGGAAAACGAAAAAAGGTTATTAGGGGTTGAAAGAGGAATTTCTGAAACTAAGAAATATGTAGATAAGATAATTAACTATAGTAGTAAACAAATTTTAAATAAAATTCAGATTCTTGAAGATGTGAAAAAATCCAAATTTAATATACAAGAGATTTTATCTATCGGATTAAAATTATATGAACAAAAATATGAAATTTTAAAAAAATATCTACCTGATAATGAAAGCTTTTTAGAATTAGAAAAAATTAGTAAAATTAAAGACAGTATAGATAAGATTTCTGAAGCAGATCTTTTAGATGATAGATATGAATTAGATGTTGTGTGTAAGTATCTTAGAAATGATATTAAATCTGTTACAAATAAGATAGATAAAGATAGGATTAATAAGATTATCGAAGATATTGCTCGCTATGTTGAAGAAACTAGGTTTATAAAAAATAGTGAAGATAGAAGTGTAAAAAAATATATCAGTGATGTAATTGATCTAATGAAACAAGGAATTTTTGAAGTTTCAACCAAAGCAAGTACTGTAAATGATGAAGATGCTAAAAGTATAATATTTATAGGTGAGGAATTTGAAAGATTTGTAAAGAGTGTATCTTTCTATATAGAACAGGTTGAACTATGGCAGTTGAAACTTGAAAAGAATATTTCTAGTAGTTTAGAAGAGATAAGTAATGTTTTATCATTTACGATTGATCAAACTGAACTATTAGAAAGCTTATCTAAAGATTTTATATCTGATATTTCGGAATTAAAATTATTTGATTATATGTCTTTTAAATTAAATGCTAAATTGATTCAGATAGATCAAGTTGATATGCAAAATAATATTGAATCATTTAAAGATATTAATGATAGTATTGGATTTAAAAATATGTTTTTAGATCTATATAATGATAAACTTAAATCTTTTAGGGATAAAAGAAAATGATAGGTTTATTTGAAAAAATTATGTTTATATGTATTGTTATTAAAAAAATACAAATTATAACAATAATAGCAATATTATTTGGATTTATAAATATTAGTTCATTGTATGCAGTAGATGAGACTACAGATAGAAGTGTTGATAAATACTATGAGTATTATAGAGAATGTCTTTTAGATATTGAAAAGATAAATTCTAAATCTAATAAAAACCCAGTTTTTAAAACTAAAAAATGTAATCAATTAGATGAACTTACAGGAACTATAAAAAATGAAAAAAATAGAGATTTAAGATTGGAAGAAGAGAATATATCAGTACTTTATAAAAAGGTTCGTCAGGTTCTTGAAAAAGATATGAATAGAGTTCAGAAAGAAAGAACTAATTTAATTTTAGCAAAGATTTTAAATATTAAATATTTACTTAAAAAAGAAGAATCAGATTTTAATGAATTAGTGGAAGTTTTAAACTCTTTATCAGATAGTTCTGATGTTTATATAAAAGAAGAAGCAATGTTTTTAAAAGCGTCGCTGTATGATAGAACTCAGAATGACAAGGCGTGGTTTTATTATAAATTACTTTCTGATAAACCTTTTTATACTAAATATGGAATAGCTTCTTCTGTACTAATAGGTGATTATTATTTTAATAAATCTCAATATAAAAAAGCCTACTCCTATTATAAAAAAGCTTATGAGAATATAGATGGATTAAACTATCAGGCTAGAAGTTATGTAAAAGATATTGGAAGTTTAAATTCAGCCAAAGAAGAAAAGGATAGTGTGATAACTAATTTAAAGAAGGAAGATTTTAAATTTAAAATTCTATATAGAATTTCTTGGTCTTCTTTTTTATCATCAAACAATGATATAGCCTATGATTATATAATTGAGCTTTTAAACTCTTATAAAAGATTTTATGAATCAAGTATTAATACAGTATGGAGTTATAGATATAAAGCAGTAGAAGAGGATATAGTATCAATATTAACTGATGTTTTATATGAAATTGGAGATAGGTTCCGTGATTTGTACTATAACAATCCTAATAATATGTTAAAGGATAGAGTATTTCTATCTTTAACAAAGAAGTATTATGATAATGCTGTTTATAAAGAATGCGTTAGAGTTGGGAATAAATATGTTGATTCTAAATCTAAACTATATATCTATCAACTTTCTACCGTAGCAAAGTGTTATGAAGCTAACCGTGATTTGGCGGAAAGTATTAATACACATGAAAAAATTTCCAATATCTATCTAGGATCTTTTAAAAATAATGACTTCTCTACTGAAGATCTTGGCTATAAGGAAGATGTAGAAAGAATGGGAATAAGCTCTTCATTAAAGGTAGCTTCTTATTATTATGATAGAAGAGATGAATCAACTAATAATGCAACTAGAGCTTCTTTTATTTATGAAGGTCTTATAAGTATTAATCCTAATCATCATGATCTAATATTATGGTATACAAAATTATTACATCTATATTATACATTAAATCAAAATGAAAAGATTATATCTATTGCTTCTAATTTGTATGAAAAATATCAATTAGCATCAACTCAATATGATAATATTAGCCTTATAGATATTAAGGCTAGATTGAAAATGATAGATAGATATAATCCAGATTCAGAAAATATAAAAGATATTGAATCACTGTATTTGGGAGTTAATGATAGATCCTCTTCTTCGTATTTAAGACTAACTATGTTTATTGGTGCAGGATTATCACAACTGGATCTTTATAACGATAGTATAGAATATTACAAAAGAGTACTTTTGTTGTCACAGGCTAAACCAGTTGATAAAGCTATAGCTATAAGGTCAATGATTCATAGTTTAACTAAATTAAAAGATGATAAAAGAATGATAGAATATATTCATGGATTTTTAAATTATCAATCTGTTGATCAAATAGACCCTCTACTTAAGGATGAGCTTTTATCACAACTTTCAGAATCTTTACTTAGTTTATCTACTAACTATTATGAAAATGCTGATTTTAAATCTGGATATGAACTATTGGTAGATGATTTAAATAAGTATAATTTTAAAAATAAAACTAAGCTTTGCAAACAGTGTTTAGAACTAGGTTCAATCTCTGGTCAGTGGAATTCTCGTTTAGATGTATGTAAAAATAATAAGATGTATCATTATTATAAAGCCATATATTTTGAAAAAAATCTTTCTTTTAAAGAGGCTGGATTAAATTATTATAAATTTGTGGTAAATAATCCTAGGGATGATTTTACAAAATCAGCTATTAATAAAGGCAAAAGAGTATCTGCAATTGATAATGATTATAAGCTTCAAGCTCAATTTGTAGAGATTGAGGCAAATCAAGCAAAATTATCCAAAGACTATTTAAAATATAAAGAATTGGCTTTAATTGCTTGTAATTTATATCTTCAGAGTCGAGACTATCAATCTGCTAGTGTACTTAGTACTAAGGTATTAACTGATAGAAAATTAACTAGGATTCAAAAAGCAGATTTTGAATTGGTACTTGCTAAAATTGAAGTAGCTCAAAATAAAGAGGATAAGGCTTATTTAAGAGTATCTAAAACACTAAAAGATTTAGAAAGAATATCTTCTAGAAATTTAGATAGTAAAGGGATTTGTACTAGAGAGAATGTAAGAATGTTATTAATTGAGGATCTAAGTAAAAAGATAGTAAATCTTCCTTCTGGTAATAATACGAGTGTTTTAGATCAGAAGGTAAAATTATATGAAGAACTTTCTAGTCAGTTTAAAAAGATGGAAACAGGATCGGAAGATTCTGGATGTGATAAAACTACAGATGCTTTAGTTTCTATAAGACAAGCATCAGATATTCTTTTAAAACAGATAGAATCTTTAAAGGATACATCAACCTATAATAAATATATAGATGTTGCGTATAAGTTAAGATCTGATATGAATTATTTTGGAACTTTAGATAAAAAGATGAATGATAATGTGGATGATACTAAAGATAAATTATTTAATAATTTATAGGTGAGTTACTGAAAATATGATTTATAGAAACTTAAAATTTATTTCTATTCTATGTTTACAATTACTAGTTGTTGGTATTTGTATAGGGTGTATTTCTTCTAAAACAGAAGAAGTAACATATAATCTTGAATCGTATTCTAATTTTAATTTTTTAAAAGATTTATCTTCAGATAATTTAAAAACTCCTAAATTAAAAGTGGTAATGGATTTATCCGCTGAATTACAAAAACTTCTAGATACAAAAAAATATGATGAAGCTATTGTTTTTTTAAAAACATATCTAAAGGATCATCCTCAAGATATAGATACAAAATATAAATTAGCATATCTTTTGTATTTTAGGGAACGTTTTAGTGAGGGAATAGAAGTTATATCTTGGCTATTGGAACAAAAAATAGAATCTTTTTCTAGTAAGTATGATCAAAAATATGAACTGTTGTATGCAGATTTATTAATAGAGGATGGGCAGATTGATAAGGCTTATCAGGTATTGAAAGAATTAGTCAGAGAACATCCTTGTAGTAGAGCTTATACTTTCTTAGCTAAAGTATATATGAAACAACATAAATATGATGCTTCTTTATACGCAATTAAAAGAGCATTAGATCGTTATTATAGTTATGAATCTGAACAAAAGGAATTAGAAACTAGTGAAGATTTTGTGGATAATTTTAAGGCTATTGACGATTCAAAGATACTTGATAGTAAATCTGAAATTTATTTTTGGATGTCTTATCTAAGTATTTATAACGGAGAATTTGAAAAAGTACAAACTTATTTAGATGGAATTTCAAATAAATATAAAATGAGTCCATCTGTACTATATTTATACGGATTATATCAATTTAGTATTAATCAGTTTGATGAATCCTTTAAATATGTATCTGATTTAAATAAATTACATCCTTCTTTTAGAGGATTTTATTTGGAATCTAAGATTTATGAAAAAAAGAAAGATCAAGACCATCAAGTTCTTTCATTGCAAAGATCATTAGAATATAAGGATGATTCTGGAGTAAAACTAGAACTTGCAAGTATATATTCATTAGATCCAGATAAACATTATGAAGCTTATATTTTAGCAAACGATGTTCAACAGAAAGGATCTATAGATCAACAACACGAAGCAAAAGTAATCATCTCAAAATTAGATAATAAAAAGTAGAATTTACTAATATATCGTGTAGGATAGAATTAATAAAGGTTAACTCTATAATGCAGGAATATATTTTTATTATATCTAGATTTTTTATGGAATGGATGTATTAAAGATGAAAATAAATTGTAAGCTTAAAATTATATTTAAATTAGTATTTATATGTTCTTGTGTATTCTGTGTTAGTTGTTCCAAAGACAGTGACGAAGAAGATGTAAGAACACTTAATATTGTATTTCCTGAAGGGATATCAAATGTAGCTGGAGCCGGATACTCTGTATGTATAGAAAATAAGAAACCAGGAGATCTTTTTTGTAATACAAACGCCTTAGTAGATAAGGAGTTTAGTCAAGGGGATTTTTCTTTGAGAGTAAGAGCTGGTTGTAATGATGGATATAGAATTAAGTTATGGACTTGGCTTGCCTCTGAACTTAGAAGAGAAGCTGTTTATGGTTTAAATACTAATTACAAAACTGATTCTAATCTGTATTCGAGTGATGGGTATATTCAATTAGATAATAAGACTTTATCTAATGATGAATTTAGTTTAGAAGTGGATCTTCTTCCTGTTAAAACGACCGATAATAATAGTGAAGGATCTTCTATTAAACTCAAGATCTTTGGAATAAATGAGAGTAGTGATGTTACTAAAGAAAAGGTTGCTTCTAAATATGGAGGATCTATTGAACCTACTGATCAGAGTTTAGAGACTTATAAGCCAAGTTGTAAAGCCAAGGAGTTTGTCTATATTCCTCCTACCGTGTCAGAAATTGATGGATCTCCTACTGGTGGAGTGTCTGAGGTAGGTTCTCTTCCTCAAATTAGATCTGGGTATCCTACCATGGTAATTTATGGTGGAGCCATATGTTATTACTGTGAACTTTTAAAGGCTTATGTTCTTGAAAGATCGTCTCAGTTTAGAAAGAGAATGTACGTGTATTATTTAAAGGAAGATGGATCTACTGCTCATACAGATATATCTGCTAGACCAGTAACTGAATTTTATGATTCAGAAGGTAATTATGTAGGGTATGTATTAGGTTTTCAACCTAAGAAACCTGAAAAAATTCATGCTAAATTTAAAGAACTTACCGGTGTTGATTTAGAATAAATTTAAAAAAGATCTTTTCATTTTTTATATCTGAATTTATCATATACACATATCAATCAAGAGATTAATTTAGATTAACTGGGTTTGGAATTTGTGTGAGGTTAGGATGAAAAGATTTCATATACAATCTGTTATAGTAGGTATACTGTTAAGTTTATATTTATACTCCTGTGGTGATGATCATGAACTTGGTTTAGAAGATGGACCAGGTACTAAAAATGAGACGGAAGCTGATAGTACAAAGGACAGTAAAGATAGTGGTTATACAGATATTGAAAGTTGGAAAGAAAGTCTGCCTCCCAGTGATGATTTAGATCAGTTTGGACAAAACGGTAGTGATGAAAATGAACCAGATGATGAGGAACTCAATGATCAGCAAAGTTTTCCTCCTACAGGAGAGATTGTTGATAATGGAACCCTAAGTCCTGTTATAATTAAAGGATATCCCTATATGATAATATATGGTGGAGACTTTTGTTCTTGGTGTACTTATTTGGAACAAAAGAAAGTAACACCAAATTTGTTGTGGTTTAAAGGCAGGGTTCATGTATATGTAGTAAATAATGTTACATCTACTCCTAATAATATAATCAGAGGTTATCCATTAACTGAGTTTTATTCTAAAGAAGGTACGTATTATACAAGCGTATTAGGAGGAGATGATTCTTCTTGGATTAAGATTAAATCTGTACTTGAAGAACTTACCGGGGATATCTCTGCTCTTCAGTAGATAGGTGGATATGAGATATAAGAAAAAGTGTGTTATACAAGTAGAGGGTAAACTTTTAGGAGTTTACCCTCTACTTGTATTATATATACTTTAATTTATTAACTACTGGTTATTAATTATGATCGAAAAAATCTAAAGCTTTTACCATTACTTCAGATAAATTAAATTCACAGTGACATCTTGAACTTCTACATGTTCTAGGAAATTCTCCTCCCACTTTCATACCCAGGGAGGTATATCTTTCTTTTGATTTTACTACTTGAGGATATAGAAAATCTCCTGTTTGAGTATAGTAATAAATTTTAAAATGTTCTTTCATATAATCTGATATTTGATAATCTATGAAGTTATAGATATCAGCTCCTCCACAACTAGGGAAAGCTCCACCACCATAGTTAGTAGCATATTTAGGAACAAATATTCCTGTTAAAAACTGAGATCCTCCAGAACTTCCTGTAAAATAGATTCTTGTAGTATCTATGTTATAATCATGGAATACTTTATCTTCTAACAGTTTATGAAGGAAGTAAGCATTAGTTTGAGGACCTTGATACCAAGCTGTACCGTTATTAGGAGATAAAACACTCATAGCTATAAGGTTGTGAGCATGAGCTAGTTTTGCAATAGGAGCAAATATCCAATCGTTAGTGTAATCATTTCCACCATCTCCATGAAGATATACTAGTAGTCCATGAGGTTCTTTAGTATGAATTCCTTCAGGAACCCTCATTTTATAATAAGAAGTAGCTATATAAGATCCACTAGAAGTAAATCTAGCTTCGAAAGATCCTTCTCGTCCTCCACTACCATGTGTTAAATGAGAATTTGGTTCAGAGTCTAATCTGTCAGTACCATCTAAATTAGGATCGAAATTATCTTCACGGGATCCCTCATAGAGAGGAGAAGTGTTAGAAATATCAGCGTTTGTTATAGCATCTTGTAACTCAATAGCATCATTTGAATGAAGAGTATTATACTTGTCGTTTGAATTTATATCATCACCACAGGAGGTAGATATAGCTACGATAAATAACATACAAAAACTTGAAACTGCTTTAGATAATAAATGTTTCATATAAAATCCCTTTATATATGGTTTTTAATCTAAGTAGTGGTTCGGAATAGGTTTTAAAAACTTTAGGGAATAGGTGTAAGTTTATGTTTCTACAGTATAAAAATGTTAAAAGTTGTATTTTTAACAAAAAATTATAGTCAAAAAAAATACGCTTTTAAGTATTTTTAGAATTTTTCTGACGCCAATTTGTCAAGAATATGACAAATAGGTTTTGGACAAATGATAAAAATATAAAAATAGCTGACTGTTTTTTTTAATAGGGGGTATCAAAATTTTTACTGGCACAATCTTTGCTTAGGAAAAAATGATCAGTTTTATTTTTTCAGGGAAAGATGTGTGTAACATGGAAAAGTTAATCAAAAGTCTTTTAATATGTTTGTTGTTTTTTGGAAATTCTATTCTTTTAGGAGTTGAGTCTCGAGGAAAAGTACAAGTATCTGAAAATAGTGCAACTAAGTCACTGTCTCAGATAATAATTCCATTTAAAACAAATAAAGAATATAACTACTATCTTGATGAGAGTAGTCGTTGTTTAACGTTAAGTTTTAAAGATACTCAATCAAAAGAACTTCCTTCTTTTACTGGATATGATTCTTCGCTTATTTCAAAAGTACTTATAAAAGAATATGTTGCTTCAACTACAGATGTACTTATATATCTAAAAGATGATGATGTAGAAGTTTCTGTTTATGATTTTAATTCTCCATTCAGAGTTGTAATAGATACATTTAAAAGTAAAGATACAGAGTCTGTTTCTGTAGATAATAATAGTCCAGAAAGTTTACCTATTCAAAATTATGGATTACTTTTAAATAATTCGGGTGAAAAGAAACGTCACACTACTTTTGATCAGTTATCAAAACTTCTAAGAAAATATTCTGACGGCATAAAAAATGTAGGAGAGTTTCCTAGATATGTTTATAGATTTGAACCTATAGAAAAAGATCGAGGATTTTCTAGATTAGAAGAACTGGAATCAACACCTGATACAAGATTAGATTCAGATATAGTAGATGAATATGGTAAGTATTTTTATTCCATAGGATCTGAACTTAAAGCTCTTGCTACTATGGGGTATCTATTAAAAATAGATCCTATGTATGTTAATAAAAGATCTGATCTTGTTTGGATCATTGCTGAATCTACTTTTAGAGGTGGAAACCCTGCTGTTGCTGGAGGTTACTACGATATAATGAGTAGTGCTAACGGAAAAACACAAGTAACAGCTTTGTATGTAGCTCTTTCTTGTATTAGAAAAGCAGATCTTTTGGCAATGAAAAAAGATTATTCTGAAGCGCAAATTGTTTTAGAATCATGTAAGACTAAGAATCCAAAACTATTTACCAGTAGCAAAAAAGAAGATACTTATGATCTAAGAAGTTATTATCTTATTAGAAAAGCTTATCTAGATAACCAAACCAAATCGGAACCTAGTATTGTTCCTTTGGTGAATTCAGATTTATACAAACAACTAATTAGTTTACCATCAGATTATATTCCAGAACATAATCTATATTCTAAAGATATGGATCAATTTTTAGTATCAAGTTTGATTTTAAATTATATGTTAGAACAAAAATGGCAAGGATCTAATTCACGTTTTGTTGCAAATTATTTTAGAGCTTTTGGTGATAGTATTTATGAACCTGAGTACTCTTATCTTAGAGATAAATTAAAAAATAAATTAATCTCAGAATTTAATACTGCATTTGAAAATCGAGAATATAGTGAAGTTGTTAATATATACGAAGGACTAGATAAATCACTACAATCTATTTCTAAAACCCCAAAAATATCTTGGATTTTAGCAGAATCTTATAGATTTTTAGGTCAAAATGAAAAAGCTTCACTTTTTTATTCTCAAACTTCTAAAGATGCTTCATCAACTCAAAAGTTTCAATCAAGTTATAGACAACTTATATCAAGTGCAACATATCAAAAAGGATCAAGACTTAGCTCACTTGATTCTTCAACCTATATATTATGGAAAGATTTAACGGATAAGGAAAAAAACTCTTTAGGAATCTCTATGAAATCTGAATTTAAATCTGGAGTATTATCTAACGTTAATATAAAAACACCAGCTCTCGTATATTTAGATCTATGGGTTTTAAGCTTAGAAAAAGGTAGAGGGCCTTATAGTGAAGATGGTTCTACATCCTCTGAACTTTCATCCTTGGCATCTAAATTTGAATCGCTAGGATTAAGACCAGAAAAGAAAAAAACGTTAGAACTTATGCTTAAGTTGAAAACAGATACTATGAGAGCTTCTGACAGATCTGATCTTACTGAAGATCTTATAAGTCTTGCTGAAGAATATAGAAGTCAAAAAGATTTTGAAAAATCAGCCACATCTTATATTAAAGTAGCTGAGGTGAGTACAGATGGAAAAGCTTCATTCTTGTATAAAGGATCTTTAATGTATCTTCAGGCTGGTATGAATAAAGAAGCTCATACTTATCTAACAGAATGTAGTAATTATAATGATGATAAGTACTATGCAAATTTATGTAAAGAAAGATTAGAAAAGTTAAATAATTAAAATAATAGTAGGATTGATGTTTAAACGTTTTTGAAGAAAGCTATCAATAAGGTTACACGAAATATAAAAGAAAGGGTTTTTTATGAGTTTAAAGGAAGTGGCATTACAATCAGAACAAACTAAAGTTAATGCTGAAGACTATTTAAATTATGTTAAAGAGAAAAATAGTAATTTAGTTAAAGATCCTTTAGATCAAGATCATGACTTTCTAACTGCAGATCATAAAATGGTTAGAATTAAAGAAATTATAAAACAAATTTCTTCTACTAATGTTCCTGTTCTTCTTACAGGAGAAAGTGGTACAGGAAAGGAAGTAGTTGCTAACTATATTCATAAAGTATCTAATAGAGTTAATGCTCCTTTTGTTGCTGTAAATTGTGCTGCTATTCCTTCCTCTCTCCTTGAAGGAGAACTATTTGGTTATGAAAAAGGAGCTTTTACTGGAGCTTATCAAAGACATATTGGGAAATTTGAACAAGCTAGTGGAGGAGTACTTTTACTAGATGAAGTAACCGAGATGGATCCTTCACTTCAAGCAAAACTTCTTAGAGTTCTTCAAGAACAACAAATAGAAAGACTTGGATCTAATACTCCTATAAAAATAGATACGAGAATTATAGCAACAACTAATAAAAATATTAAAGCTATAGTAAATGATGGGGCGTTCCGTCAGGATTTATACTATAGATTATATGTTATAAATTTAGAAATTCCACCACTTAGAGAACGAGTAAAAGATATAGATATGTTATCTAAATATTTTTTAGAAAAGTTTTCTCGTCAGTTTCATAAAGAAGATATGAAATTTGCAGAAAGTGCATTAGAAAGAATGAGAAAGTATCTTTGGCCTGGTAATGTAAGAGAACTTCAAAATGTAATTCAAAGAGCAATTCTTATGGCTAAAGATAATATCATTACAGTAGATGATATTCCTATTAATATGGCAGATCCTTCTAATAAAGACTGGGTAAAATATCTTCCAGTTGGGAAAAAGTTATGGGATGTTGAAGTTCAGTTTATTATAGAAACATTAAAAAGACATGATGGAAACAGAACTCATGCTGCAAAAACTCTAGGAATATCACTGCGTACTCTTAGAAATAAAATAGCTGAATTTACAGCGATGGGACATGAAGTTCCATCCCCTCTAAATTCGAAAACAGCTTAACTTTATTAAAAGGCGGGATAGAAAATGAAACCTGAACTTTTAAATTTTTCAGATAGGTTACAGATTGCATCACTTAATCAAAGAATGGCAAGAAATGATGTAATTACAGCAAACATTGCTAACAGTGAGACTCCTGGGTATAGAGCTTTGGGATTAGATTTTGAAGAACAACTCCAGGATATTGCTGGTACTAATAAAGAACTGGGACTTAAAACAAGTAGTGATAAACATTTAAAATCTCAGTTTGCTGGAGTAGATGGTTCTTTTTCTCCTAAAGTGTATGTTGTCCCAACAGAAACTATTCCAGAAGATGGGAATACTGTAGATGTTGATGCTCAGATGGCTCAACTAGCTGAGAACCAAATTTTATATCGTGCTACTGTAGATTTAATTAATAGAAAAATAGGATCGATTAGATATGCAATAACAGGAGGTAGATAATGAGTATTTTTAGATCAATGAATATAAGCTCATCTGGTCTTGCAGCTCAAAGAATTAGAATGAATGTTGCAAGTTCTAATTTAGCTAACGCTCAAACTACAAGAGTTCCTGGTGAAGAAGGACCTTATAAAAGACAGGATGTAGTCTTTTCTTCAGTAGCAGAAAGTTCTAATCCTTTTGAATCTTATCTAGATGAAGCTTATCAAACAGAACTATCTAAAGTTAAAGTGGTAGGAATTCATGAAGATCAAAAAGATCCAAGACAGGTGTATGATCCAACACATCCAGATGCAGATGAACAAGGTATGGTATCACTTCCAAATATAGATACTATGACTGAAATGGTAAATATGATTGCTGCTACTAGGGCTTATGAAGCAAATACTACAGCACTTAATAATGCAAAACAAATGGCACTTAAAGCTTTGGAAATTGGAAGATAATAGGTGAGGTAAGATATGGCAGCTATTAATAATATAAAAATGAATCAAGAAGAGATTATGGCTCAGATGCGTTCTATGTCTCAAAAATCTTCCGGAAATATTATTTCTGGAAACAGTTCATCTATTTTTGAGAAATCTTCATCTGTAGCTTCTAACGTTAATGAAAGTCCTAATTCGATGAGTTTTTTAGATCACTTGAAAGAAGGGTTAGAAAGTGTAAATAAATTACAACAAGGTGCAGATTCAATGGCTATGGATCTAGCAAGTGGTAAATCTCAAAATTTACATGAGACAATGCTTGCAGCTACTCAAGCGGAACTTGGTTTTAATCTAACTGTTCAAGTTAGAAATAAGATATTAGAGGCTTATCAAGAAGTTATGAGAATGCCTGTTTAAAATGTGTTAATGATTTAGTTAAACTTTTAAAATAGAGAGTATAACGTGGAAAATTTTTCAAAATTTATTTCAACAATGGTGTCTCAGGTAAAAACTTTATGGAAGAGTTTGTCGTTAACAAAAAAAGTTA
The DNA here is from genome assembly GCA_902766925.1 of uncultured bacterium. Taxonomy (GTDB): domain Bacteria; phylum Bdellovibrionota_B; class Oligoflexia; order Oligoflexales; family CACXFL01; genus CACXFL01. The sequence goes on from CACXFL010000094.1 coordinate 22,475, forward strand.
TTACCAGTTTAGGGTTAGTTCTGATTTTTGTTGGAATGCTGTCGTTGATATTTTTAAAGACTAGAACTGATTATGAATACGTTTTTGTAAATCTTTCTTCTGAAGATACTCAAGCTATTGTTGATTATTTGAAAAAATCAGGTAATACCGATTATCAAGTAGATAGTAAGGGTGTAAAAATACCATCACAAGATGTCATGAGTTTAAGGTTAAAACTTTCTCAAGAAGGACTTCCTGCTCAAGGACAAGTTGGGTGGGAAAAATTTGATAACGCAGATTTTACAAGAACAGAATTTGAAAGAAAGATAAATAGAAATAGAGCTATTCAAGGGGAACTTGCAAGAACTATTATGAACTTAGAAGGTATAGTATCTGCTAGAGTTCATATAGTATTTCCAAGTGAGAGGGTATTTCAAAAAGATCAAAGAGAACCTACTGCTGCTGTATATATTAAAACACAACGTGGAGTTGAATTATCTACTCGTCAGGTAGGAGGTATAGTTCATTTAGTTTCTAAATCAGTGGAGGGATTAAAATCTGAGAATATCTCAATTATAGATTCGGAAGGTAAACTTTTAACTGAAGATACTTCAAAAGATCCTTCATCTAAACATAATAAAGAGATGCTTGAATACACTCATAATGTAGAACAACAACTAGAAGAAAAAATTATAGGACTTGTAGGAAGAATTGTAGGAATTGATAAAGTGGATGCAAAAGTAGATGCATCTATAGATTTTACAAAAGAAGAACAAACAATCTCTGATGTAGACCCAGATAAGGTAGTAACACTGTCTTCATCTACTACATCTCAATCTGTTGATGGAACTGGACTTAATCCTACAGGTATTCCTGGAAGTAAATCTAATGTACCTCAGGATACTGAGACTCCTAATATAGGCGGATCTAAATCATCAAGTAATAGAAACTCAGAACTGATTAATTATGAAGTTGCTAAAACTATCTCTCATAAGGTCCTTCCAATAGGAAAAATAAATAAGATTTCAGCTGCTGTTATTGTAGATGGATCTCAAACTGTTACAGCACTTGGACCTAGCGAGTTTATTCCAAGAACTGAAGAAGAGATGAAAAAAATAGAATCTTTAGTAAAAACAGCTATAGGCTATGTAGATGGCAGAGATGAAATAAGTGTTCATAATATGATGTTCCAAGTAGATCCTGCATATGTTGCTGATGTAAAAGAAGAAGCTAAAACTCATAGAGATTACCTGTATAATATGGTTATAGCAGGAGTAATAGCATTGAGTATTATTCTATTCTTTGCATTTGTAGTAAGACCATATATGAGATGGTTGTCTTATGATCCTGAAAGAAAACTTAAATCTAAAAAGATTGAAGAATTTGAATATCACTTCGATAGTAAAGGTGAAAATATTTCTAACATTTATACTCATGTGGAAAAAGAAAAACCTACTAAAAACTCCGCTCTTCAAGAAGAAATTATGTACATCGCTAAGACCGATCCTGAACGTACTGTAGAGGCTATGAGAGTATTGTTTAATAGTGAAGTTTAATAAGTAATAGATATTGAATAGATAGGTAGTTAAGTTAAAGCTAAGGTGGTAGAAAAAGATGTTAAAAAAATTTGGAAAATTTATTAAGAAAGATTCTCAAGTATCAAATCTTGCTAGTATTAAAGATTTTTCTTTTGAAAACATAGCATCTTATCCTTTTGTATTATTTGATAATAAATCTCGATCTTTAATTCAACCAGATCTACACAGTAAAGAAAGTTTAGATTCTATTGTAAACTCAGAAAATAGATGTGATAAGGATCTAGTTAGTAGCGAAGGTAAACGAGGACTCCTTTGGCCTGTAGATTTTACTCAAGAAATAAGACAGGGAGAAGAATACGGTAAACTTCTTAAAAACTATCAATTTGGTAACGAAGTTATAGAAAGTGAAGCTGTAATGCAGGATTTTGGGGAAGGTATGGAAGATCTGACTCGTGAAGCTGATAGTGAAGATCAGAGTGAAGATGAAGAAGAAGCTAGGTATAACAAGAAGGAAACAAAAGAAGACAACCATTTTTCATTTAATCAAAAAATAAGTGATGATAATTTTGTTAATAGCTCATCAAGTATGGATCCTAACTCACTAGATAATATAGATCAATCTGAGACAAATAGTGATGGAGAATATACAAAGGATTCAACTCTTATGCAAAGTTCTATAGTTGATGAGAAGAGTGATAGTCAATACAGTACAAATATAGAATCAGATGATAAGAATGAAAATGCTACGTTAGAAACTTTAAAAGAAGATAAGGTGATCTCGTCTGAGACCTATCTAAATCAAGATCTTTCAGGAATGGAAGAAAAGTTAAAAGAGGAATATCAAAAAGGATATGATAAAGCAAAGGAAGAGTTTGAAAAAACATCTAAAGAAGAAAAACAAAGTGTAGATGAAAAAATTGAACTAATTACCAATAATGTTAAATCAATTGTTGAAGGACTTTCTGGACTTAAAAAAAGTATACTTGCTTCTGCTAACAAGAATTATTATGAGATTGCTCAGGCAGTATCAGAAACTCTACTTAGGAAGGAAATTATAGCAGATGAATCTTTACTTCAATCATTGATTGAACAAGCAATACAAAAGATTCCTGAAAATAATATCACAGTAAAAGTATCAAAAAATATGTATGATAGGTTAATGTCTGTAACCGCTAATAAAGAACTTCAAAGTATTATAAAAGCTGATTCGTCAGTAGAGGATGGAGATTTTAGGGTAGAATCAGATCTAAATGTAATAGATGGAACTGTTTATAATATGGTTAAAGATATTTTAAAAGATTTTAAATTAGATCTTTATGAACATGGGGATAACACTCAAGATAAGTTACAAGAAGAAAGTAGAGAAGAAGCTTTTAATAAGGTTAGTTAATTAGAATAATTTAAATTGATTCAATATAGATTAAAGGATTTAATCAGTGGAATTTTCAATGCCAGTTATAAAAAATGTTGATAGAAGATCTTTGATCCGAAAAGAGCCTAGTTGGAATCTTAAAGGTAGGGTTAAGGAAGTAGTTGGTACTGTTATAGAGGCATCAGTTAAAAATGTTAAACTAGGAAGTATCGTAGATATTTGTTCCGAAGATGAAAGAATAAAGGCAGAAGTTGTAGGATTTAGGGATGATAGAACTCTTCTTATTCCTTTCTCTAATTGTTCTGGAATATCTACGGATAGTGTAGTTGAAGTAAAAGATGTAGTTGATAAAATCAGGGTAAGTGAGGATTTACTTGGGAAGGTAGTTGATCCTTTTTTAAGGGTGTTAAACGATGAGATTTCAGGTGGTAATTTTGATGATCAAATAGATAAAAAATTAGAACAGTCAACACTAGATTCTTCTTATTTTAATTCATATCATGATTCTTATTTTTCTGAAGAGTTAATATCTATTGATAATACACCTCCTAATCCTATAAAAAGAGAACGAATTAATTCATATATAAGTATGGGAATTAAAGCAATAGATTCAGCAATAACTATTGGTAATGGTCAAAGAATAGGAATTATGGCAGGTAGTGGAGTTGGAAAAAGTGTGTTACTTGGTATGATTGCTAAGGGTAGTAGTGCTGATGTTAATGTTATTGGTCTTATAGGAGAAAGAGGAAGGGAAGTAAGAGAGTTTATTGAAAGAGATTTGGGACCTGAAGGATTAGCTAGATCCGTAGTTGTCGTATCAACAGGAGATGAATCTCCTCTTATGAAAGTAAGAGCTAGTAAGGTTGTATCAAGTATTGCAGAATATTTTTCTTCTCATGGGAAAAATGTAGTACTTATGATGGATAGTTTAACTCGTGTAGCTATGGCTCAACGAGAAATAGGCTTAGCAGTAGGAGAACCTCCTACTACTAAAGGGTATACTCCTTCTGTATTTGCAATGATTCCAAAACTACTAGAACGAAGTGGAACACAACTTCCAGGACATGGTGCTATCACTGGACTTTATACTGTACTTGTTGATGGTGATGATTTTAATGAACCTATAGCTGATGCTGCTAGATCAGTTCTAGATGGACATATTGTACTTAGTCGTAGACTTGCTAACAGGGGACAATATCCTGCTATCGATGTTACAGCAAGTGTGTCAAGGGTTATGAATGATATAGTAGATGATCATCATCTAAAACTAGCAAGGAAACTTAAGGAATTAATCAGTGTATATGAAGAAAATAAGGATCTTGTGCAAATTGGAGCATATCAACTTGGAACAAATCCAGTACTAGATGAAGCTATAAAACTTCAACCTAAGATAAATAAATTTCTATCTCAAGGAATAAATGAGAGGGTTTCTTTAACTGATACTGTAGATTTGATGGATAAGTTATTTTTAACTTCAACTGAGGAACTTCTGGAAGATCCGGAAGTATAACAAGGAATAAGTTAGGTTAGATAAGAAATGAATGAGTTTTTAGAAAAAGTTCAAAGAGTAAAACCTATAGTTAGGGTAAGAGGTATTCAATACGATAAAGAATTTTTTCTTCTAACTGAAATCAAGGCTGAAAAACAAAAGTTAATAGATGAGTTAACTAAATATCAAGAAAAGTATATTCAAGCAGTAACAGAACTAAATTCAGAAAGAGAGAGTGGAAGAAGGGAAAAATTAGATATTCTTGAGATAGGGATTGAAGCTATAAAATCTAAATGGATTGAGATTTTAAAACAAATTAGAGTAATAGAAGCAAAAGAACAAGCTCAAGAACAAGCAGTAAAAATTGCAAAAAGGAATTTAAAATCTGTAGAAAAATTACTTGAAATATATAATGAAGAATTAATTGAATTTGAAAAACATGAAGATTTAAAAGTAATGGATGATATAGCAGTTAGAATGTTTAATAATAATTAAGGTATAGGTATGAAAATTACTAATAATCAAATCAAAACACTTCTATGGATAAAAATCGCTTTAATAGCATTAATTTTTTTAGTTATTAAGGGACATATATATTTTGGTGATAGAAGTTTAAATGCAGATGAGTCTCAAGATGATACTTCGTTGTCTTCTATAGTAAATCTTCCTAAATTAGATACTTCGAAGATGAGTAAGGAAGAAGCTGAAAAATATATAATTCTTATAGATAAGAAAAAACAAGAATTAGCTGATATGGAAAAATCTTTAACTGAAAGAAAGACTATTCTTGAAGAGATGCAAAAGAACATAGATGAGAGAATTAAAAAATTAGAGAATGAGAAATCCTTATTTACAGATCTAGTAGATAAACAAATTGAACTTAGTGAAGAAAGAAAAAAGGAATTAGTTGATTTCTACAAAAAAATGCCTGCTAAAAAAGCTGCTCCAATTTTTTCTACTATGAATCAAGATTTAGTGGTAGCATTGTTTAAGCTTCTACCACAAAAACAGGTAACTTCCATCCTTTCTGAGATGTCAGCAGATAAATCTAAAGAGTTATCTGAATATTATGGAAGGGTAGGAGTACTTGATGAGTATAAGACTATGAATGATTTAAAAGACGCTATCAAAAAAGAATTTAAAGAATGTAGGTAGACTATAGAATAATATGATCTAATTACATTGGTATTAGGAGTTAAGTTACCACGATAATAAAAGAGGATCAGTTTTTAATAGTTACTTATATAAATGTTTTTAAAATTAAATCCTTCCGATAATTAAATATTTAAAACTTTGGCATTACTTTCTATCTTTTCTATTTTTAGTTAGGATAGATTTAGAATTTTATTGACCCTATAATGATTGGTGTTAATATCTATTGTTAGTAGGATAGAAGTGTAGTGTAATTGGAAGTTAAGCATCTTACTAGTGTTACCAGTAGAATTAGAAACCTTTCGTGATTTTTATAGGGAGTTTTAAAATGAAACGAGTATTTGATTTGATGGTAGTGTTTTTTGTTATTTTTATGGTTTCTAATAAAGTGGTTGCTCAACAGATCAAGGTAGGTCCTGACACTGTATTTGATGGGGGAAATAGTTTAGCTGGATTTAACCTTCCCGATAACATTTGTAGTTCATATTTTTTAATAGATGATAAAACTCCCGTAGCGTATGAAGATTTGTTTTCATCTACTGAGGTATTAGAATTTGTTGGTAGTAAAGATCAGAGGGCAAAGATAAATGTAGAAGTAGTAAAAAAGGATGTATATTTTGATTCTGAATTAGGGTATAAGTTTTTATCTTCTACGATTAGAGGACCTCGTATTGAGGTTAAAAGTTCTGAACTGGATGATTCTTTACTGGAGGGGATAATATATGTATCCTCTCAGACGATAAATTTTACTAAGATTTTAGCAGAGCTTTTAAATTTAAGTTACCTTGTGGAAGTTCCAAGATTGAAAGACATAGAACTTCCTAATGGAAGGTGGGCAAAAGCAACATATACAGCTTATGAACCTAGATTTTCTTATGAGAATCTAATTATAAAAGGATTTTTCTATGTGTTTTCTTACCATGAGGAACTTATAGCTATTCTAGATTATATGAGTATCCCATATATATTTACTTCTGATCATAAAATACTTGTTAGGGTAGGTGGAGAAAAACAGGATGCTACCTTATGGATGCTTAGAAATGTTCTTAGATTTTAGACTTTGGATGAAACTTAGTAGCTAGGTTAATAAAACATCATATTTTTCATCTTCTTACTTGCTTTATATATCATTTAGGTTATAGCTATGGTGGTGATTTTTTTATAAGGCAGGTAGAGGTTATGAAAAGGTGGAATGTTTTTTTTAGAATAGTTATTGGATATGTGTGGGGGCTTTGCATTTTATTTTTATTAACTAGTCAAGCATTCTGCCTAGATCAAGATAGTCCTGAAGGTATTAAAAAAATTGTTTCTGAATTTATACATTCCCTAGATCCGGATCATGCTTGCTCTTGTGAACATCATACCTATAACCATAAAGAATTAGATGATTTGGAAATTGATCATGTATGTGAGTGTTCCAAGCAAGGATGTCACTGTCACGATATATGTGATCACGATGAAGATCATGGACTAGAAGCTGGATTTATAGAAGTTGAAGAGGAAAATAACGATAAGAAACATATAGAGCATGTGAATACACAAGAACACTCCAAAGATCATCATAATCACCACCCTCATCACCATCATCATCATCTTAATAATTCTAATTTTGTAGTAGTAGTTGGTAGTTATTTAAAAGATACAGCTAAGCATATAAAAGAGGCAGTTGATATTAAGGAGCTAAGTTGGAAGGTTCGCCGATATGTGAGTATGAACCGGGATGCTTCCGCAGTTATTAAAAAACATCTTCTAAATCTTATGTTTATCTGGCCTATGTCAGAATCTTTGGAAGTGCTTTCTGCTCCCATAGTTGGAACTTTGGGGGTAGAGGCTCAACTTCCAAGTTACATTTTGATTCCTACTGTGGGAGTTTTATCCTTAGTAGCTCTTCCTGGAATTTGTCCACTTTGTACTCTGCTGTTGATGGTATATCCTCTACGTCCAGTTCATGAAAGTATTACTAAAATAAGACAACTACTTACTAAAGTTTTAACTTATAAAATACCCTATACAGATAGGATGTCTTTCTTTAAAACACAGGATAGAATACTTTATCTACAAGGTGATAGAGATCATATTGTTGATAATAAAAGTGCTTTTTTAACGGTTAGTTCCAGTAGTATCGAAGGATTTATTATCCAAGACGGAGATATAGAACAAATACTTGAAGTAATATATTTTTACGATGGATCAGATTCTTATATTTCTTCTTTAAGGCTGTCTTCTAAATTTCAAGAACTTGATCCTCTGATAAGAAAGAAGATTATTAAAGAACTTGGTTCAAATATATACAGCTTTTCTAAAAAAGCTGGTTTTTTAGAAAAGCTGTATAAGAGTGATGAAAACTATATAAAAGATCAGTTTTTTGTTGAAAATTTTGAAAATAAGGAAGACCTTTATATTGCATTTAAAAGGACATCAATGTTTCTTTCAAAAAAAGTATCTATAGGTTGTAGTGGGTTGTTTTCACAGCATCAGTGATATCTTTTTGAGGAAAAATATGACACAATATAGATATACGTTCTTTTAATTATTCTCAAAATGTGTGGAGTCAAATAATAATCGTATATGCAAAACATAAAGATTAATAAGCTGTGGATATCTGTCGGTTTTTTAGTGCTGTTATTGTATGGGTATTTTGATAGTATACGATTCCCTCTTATCCCTATTTTTTCTAAAGTTTTTGAAATAGATTATGCTCATACTAGCTTATTTTTGGCTTTTGGATACCTGGGATCTATCATCTCTTCAGTTATTCTTTTGCTTTTAGTGTATAAATATTCTTTAAAAAATATCACAGCTATAATTCTTACTCTGATTGTTATTATATGTGTATCAGCATATATAGTTACTGGATATTTTAGTTTGATCTTATTTGGAGCTATTTATGGAGCTCTGATTACCCTTTTAAATTCTCTGTCTAATATGATTATCTTAAATAATACCCCGCCACATCTATCCGGGAAATATATATCTGGGGGGCAAGCTCTGTATGGTCTAAGTTGTATTTGTGTTCCGTGGATAGTAGCTAGAATTTTTACCACAGATATTGGGTGGAGATGGTGTTTTTATCTAGCATTACCTTTTACGCTTTTTATACTTACACTGGTATTGATATGTAAATACAGGGATATACACGATCATTCTATAGCCCATAGAGATGATGTTAAGTATCATCATAGGGTAACATTGAAAGAAGTAAAACTTACAGTATTAGAAAAAATATCTGTGCTTATGTTTTCTATATATGTAGCAGGAGAAGTTATAGGGGTGTCTTGGATGACAACTATTCTGATACAAAAATATAATTTTACAGTGGATTCTGCTAAAAGTATAGTAACCATGTTTTTTGTTTTGTTTACTGCATGTAGGCTACTTTGTGTGAGTGTATCCAAACCTAGTAATGAAAAATTTATGATTTTAGCGAGTCTTTTTGGATGTATAATCTGTTTTGTTCTAGGGGGATATGTAGATCCACTGTTTTTCATAGGATTTGGTATAGTATCTCCAGTATATCCTCTGTTTATGGCAAATATCACAAGGCGAGATCCACTTCGAACTAATGCTCTTGCAATATGGATACTGGTTTTTACTCAACTTATTGTATGTATTCTAACCTTTAGTATGGGACGTGTGATAGATACTCTTGGAGTAAATACAGCTGCGATGATTCCTCCTATTATTTTACTTCTTGCTTGGATTGGACTATGTAAGGTTATTCCGACATCAAAGCAAATAGAAAATAATTAAAAGACAGATTTGTGAAATATAGAAAACGGTACAAGACTTGCTAATGGCTTTGTATATGTTGTAGAATAGTGATAGTGATTGTATATGTTATTTTTATGGAGTGAAGATAATGAAAAGAATTTTATGTATTTTTGGAATAGTGGTTTTTGCTTATAGTTTTATTTCTTGTAGAAGTTGGGGAAAGGAATCTGAACTTGAAGGGGTAGTACCTGCAAGCTATCGTGATGGACCTACTGCAATTACAGAATTTTTACCAGCAGATTGTCAGGAAAAAAATCCTTCCAAAGCGATTGTAGAAAATATTCAAATGTTTACCCCATACATGCATATGCATCCAAACCATGATTTAAAAAATACAATATCTACTGAATTTTGGTATTATGTTCTGCCAGAAACATGTGCTAATCCTGCAGATACCAGTAAAATTAGACCTACTGATTCCTATAGAGATATACAACTTGAAGAAAATAGTACAACTCGTAATGCATATACTCTTAAAACAAAATTAGAAAAACATGGTAAGAATGTACTGCAAGCACTTGCTCCAGCAATATATAATGATGGAAGAAAGTGTGTGATACGTTCTGTGGGAAGTGATAAAAAATATACATATAAACTTGATGATTCATGTTTTTATTTACATGAAAAATCTGGACCTGGGCTGTCAGACAAAGAATTTAGAGATAAGGGAGTTTTAGCTGATTATTTGCCTTGGAGTAGTAAATTCGATTCTATTTTCTCTAAGTATAAGGGACGTTGGATAGTATGGAATTTTGAAATTGGTCAATTTCCTACAACCTATGAGAATGAAGCTCAAGCTGAAAGAATATGGCGTCATCCTACTTCTTTTGAAGAATTTAGAAGAACTTTCCAAGAAGGTGCAGATAAGTTAAATCTTAAAGTATATTCTGAAGATAATGGAGTTAAGTTCTATTTTATTAAAGTAAATGATTCTAAGTTTGCTAGTCAGGTATATGAACTAACTTACCTTTTTAAATAAGTAATTAACCATATAAGTAGATAGTAGATATAACATACTAAGAAGGTTCTGTACTTTTCAAGAGTACAGAGCCTTTTCTTTTTTGCCGTTTTATAGATAGTAGTCTAATTAATGATCCTTTTACTATTATGTTGGAATATTATGTTTTTTCTGATACAAAAACTAGGATTAGGAATTAAATGGAAATTTATACAGCCTATCTTGAATTATGTGTGATTATAAGATGGGTTGGATTGTGTATATTTGATGCAGATGAGGTCAGCTTCGTGAGTAAAGTTGATAAAATAAAGATAAATGTTCTGTGGATTAGTGTTGGATATCTAGCGATGTTAGCATTCGGGTATTTTGACAGTATAAGATATCCTCTGATTCCTGTATTTTCTCAAGTGTTTAGTGTTAATTACGCACACAGTAGCTTGTTTATGGCTTGTGGTTATTATGGTTCTATAATTTCATGTTTGTTTCTTTTAAAACTGGTTTATAGATACTCTTTAAAAACTATTACAATGATAGTTTTATTAGGAACTTTAATAGTATGCTTATGTGCAGGGATTATTACAGAGTACAGAGCTTTGGTACTGTATGGGACAATATATGGAGCTTTTATAACATCGCTAAACTCTCTATCCACTATGATTATTTTAAATAATACTCCAGCACATCTATCTGGGAAATATATATCTGGAGCTCAAGCGTTGTATGGGTTGAGCTGTATATGTGTGCCTTGGATAGTAGCTAAAATATTTACTTCAGGTATAGGATGGAGATGGTGTTTTTATGTAATTACTCCATTAGTAGTTTTTATTTTAGTAATTACCCTTATTTCAACTCTTAAAGATAGAAATAAACTAAAACTTGAAGATGTAAAAGAAGTTAAAGAAAATAAGAAAAAAACAGTGGTTAGTTCTAAACTTTCTGCACTGGAGAAGGTTTCGGTTTTTGTTCTAGCAATATACGTAGTAGGTGAAGTAGTTGGAGTTGCTTGGATGCCTACGATTCTTATAGAAAAATATGGGTTTACAGTAGATAGTTGTAAAATTATTGTTACTCTGTTTTTTGTTCTGTTTACTATATCTAGGTTTTCATGTGTTAAGATATCTAGCCCTAGTAATGAAAAAAATATTATTCTTACAGTACTACTACTGTGTGTAATAAGTTTTATTCTTGGAGGATATCTTAATCCTTGGTTCTTCATAGGGTTTGGACTGCTTGCTCCAGTGTTTCCTCTTTTTATGGCAAATCTTTCCCGTCGTGATCCTCCTAGAACCAACGCTATTACTCTTTGGGTACTGATATGTACTCAAACAATACTGGGAGTACTTACTTTTGTTTTAGGAAAAATTATAGATACTCTTGGGGTAAATATTGCTATAATTATCTCTCCAATTATACTGATTTTAACAATGGTTGGAGTGTTTAGGGTGATACCTTCTTCAAAAAATTTACAGTAGTGTTGAGATAATCTATAAGGATAAAACATGAAAATAGCTAAGCCAGTATGGATGAATCAAGATAAAAAAATCAATATAGTAGTGGTTGGGGATTTGATGCTGGATCAGTATGTAGATACTGATGTTAAAAGGATATCTCCTGAAGCCCCGGTACCAGTATGTAATGTATCTTCTGTTTTTTATAGAGCAGGGGGAGCTTCTAACTCAGCTTTAAATATTCAACTAGCAGGGGGATGTACTCATCTATATGGATTTACAGGTAAAGATGAAGCAAGAAATATTCTTGTAGGATTACTGGAAGAAAAAAAAGTGGATACCAGGGGAGTTAGTTGTGTAGATGGATTTGATACTATAAAAAAAATAAGATTAAGTTCTGAAAGACAACAAATAGTAAGAGTAGATATAGAAAAAAAATTTGATTTTACAACTTCTTATAGAAATGAACTTCTTAGGGGTATTAAAAAACTATCAAACATTGATGCTATACTTCTTAGTGATTATGGTAAAGGTACTTTGGATAGAGATTTTATAGGATCTGTAATTAGCTACGCTAAGGAGAGAAATATTCCGGTAGTAATAGATCCTAAAGGTAACGATTATACTAAATACAGCGGAGCTACTGTTATCACTCCTAATAGAGGGGAAGCTTGTCTTGCTCTCAATTTAAAAAATGATAGCTCAGTTTCTAAAGAAAGGTTGGCTAAAGAGTTAAAAGAAAGATTTGGTATAGAGTATGTTCTTTTGACCTTAGGTCAAGATGGAATGTATCTTTACGGTGGAGAACTTAGTGAAGGGATACATCTAAAAGCTCAAGCAAGAGAGGTATATGATGTTTCTGGAGCTGGAGATACTGTAGCAGCAGTACTAGCTTTAGCTTTAGGATCTGGGATTGATGTTATAGAAGCTGTAACTCTTTCTAATATTGCTGCTGGAGTTGTGGTGGAAAAATGGGGAACTACCCCTATAACTAAAGATGAGCTTCTCGTAGCTATTGATAATTATGAGGGTACAAGTTCTTACGGAGCTGGTGTTAAATCTAAGATTAAAGATCTAGAGTATCTAAAAGCTCATATTAAAACAAAAGATCAAAGAAAGAAAAAAGTGGTATTCACTAACGGATGTTTTGATATTCTGCATGCAGGACATGTTTCGTACCTTGAGAAAGCCTCTCGTCTTGGTGATGAACTTGTAGTTGCTGTTAACTCTGATAGCTCGGTAAAAAGATTAAAAGGCCAAGATAGACCCATAAACTCAGAAGAAAATAGAGCATACCTTGTAGCAGCCCTTAGTTTTGTAGATTATGTGGTAATTTTTGGTGAAGATACTCCAAAACGAGTGATAGATGAGCTGATACCGGATGTACTTGTTAAAGGATCTGATTGGAAAGTAGAAAACATAGTTGGAGCAGATACTGTAATTAAAAATGGAGGTAAGGTAGAAACTATAGATTTGGTTGAAGGACTTTCTACTACAAATCTAATAGGAAAAATTAAAGGTAATTAATAATTATATATATTAATGTGTTGATCCTAAAAAAGCTTCTATGTTTGAAACATAGAAGCTTTTTTTTGACAATAGGATCTTTAAAACTAAATAACTATCTATTAATACTGGTATTATTAAATTTACAAATAGTTCTAAAATACTCATAGACAAGCTGAAAAACTTAGTGTAGACGATGTAACTTATCAATAATTACTATTATTTAGGAGAATTCAATGAAAAGTATAGCTAAGTTTTTAGTAAGTGTATCTTTGTGTTTTTCTATTAGTAATCTAATGGCATTAGATTGTGAGTATTTTAAATATTTTATAAATTATGCTGAAAAAAATCATTATAACAATCTAAATAATAATAATAAGTTTGATAATTTAAAATTGGGATTTAAACTACTTGTAAATAACGTTGATGCATATCACTTGTTTTTCCCTCCTCAGCAAGTAGAAACCTGGGTAGATAGTATCTCATCCCAGGACTTTAAAGAAGCTTTAGATCAAAGTTGTTCTGTTGTAGAAGAATTAATTGCAGATCTTAATGATGCAAAAGAAAAAACAAAATTAGATTTTGAAAAACTGATAGATAGATTCTCTTCTCGTAGTGATGTTTTTCCATACTATCAGATAATGAAAGATAAATTTGAAAAAAATCAAGAAATAAAAGAAGACTGGCAACTTTATAGAGAATATAAGATGTTAGAAGTATGGAATGAAATACTAAATAAGAATAACAGTGAAAAAATTAGCTATGAGGATATGAAGTCAGAGGGACAACTTCTTTTTATGAAAATAATTAATAAAGATACTCATCTTCCTGGATGGTTCTTTGATACATATCTAACGTATTTTCTTTTATTATCAGACCCTCATTCTAGTTTTCTTGTACAGTATAGAGCTGAAGAGTCCAAAGAGTCTGAAAATTATACTAACAGTAAGTTTGGTATCAGTCCAATAGATCCTATGGATGTAACAGGAGTTATTCATAGTGGTGTAGAATCAACATCTGGTAAAAAATATAATATTGGGGTACTTAAAATAAAACATTTTACCAACTCTCAAGATGAAAAAAATTGTACTTCTTTTAAAGTACGAGAAGCTCTTAGTATATTAAATGATTCTGTTGATTCATTGGTAGTAGATCTTAGAAATAACTCAGGAGGAGATATAAGCGAAAATTTAAAAATTATAAATTATTTTTTAACTACTCCTACTACCGTAATGCTTGAAAAAACACATTGTGATAAAGATGTAGAACTTATTAATTGTTCTAAAAAAGAAGTAGGGACAGTTTATAATGGATTGTTTAACAAACCTATGGTGATATTGATTAACGATAAAACTATAAGTTCAGCGGAAGATTTTGCAGCAACTATGCAAGATCTTGGAAGAGGTTTGGTAGTTGGAGGATTGAGTTACGGAAAAGGTGTAGGTCAAAGTGTTTTGGATATAAATTTTAATAGAATTATACTTAATAAAAAATTTAACTCTTTGGAAGAAGAAGAGAATTATAGAAAAAAGTATACCTATGATGCTATAGGAGGTATTTTGGTATTAACTACTCTTAAAACTTTTAGGTTCTCTGGAAAAAGTATACAAAACCTTGGTGTTAGTCCTGATATAGAAATTCCTATGAGTAATTTTCAAAACTATGATAGAGAAGAAGATGCTAGGGTGAAATTTGAAGATGAAACTGTAGATCCTCTAGATCCTTCAGAATACACAAGATATAGTATTGTGGATGATTATATATCTGATGTTAAATCTAGGTTTGATTCTAGAAAGGAAAATAATGATTTAAATATACTAACTCTTTCTAGACTCGTAAACTATGATAAAACAAGTGGTATGTATTTTTGGAAAGAATCTGATGAAGAAAAAATAACTGATACTATCCTAAAAGTAGCTACGAGTATTGCTGCTGATTATGTTGATAGTATTAATAAAAAGGATTAAAAGGCACTAGTTCACCATGAATAGCATTTTTTATGAATTGATTAAATTTTATATATTTTATTATATTTATTGCTAATTATTGGAGTAATAAGTACTATTTTTATGTAGAAAATATAGCAATAAAATTAACAGTATTTTAGATATCTTAGAAATAGGATACATACAAACTACTCCTAAAATCTAATATAAATATTACATGGATAAAATTTATACAATAAATCCTATTATTTAGTCAATTAAAAATTATAATATCCATATAGAAAGAGTAGAAATTATAAGACTATAATAGCTTTAACAAGCTATTATTATATTTTTTATATAAATGATCTATATGATACAGTGGGGTATTTAAGCTAATGTCAACTACTCATCAGCTAAGGTTGATAGGTGGTTGACAGTTTTCAGGAAATGTTGACACAAAAATAATGAGGCTGTAACATACATGTATATGTCCGTAAAATTTTATGTTTTTGACTGTTAAATTAGGATAGTGTCCCTACTATTAGTTTTTTATTTTGATTCACAAAATGGAAACTAATCTTTGATATACCAAGGAAGGTATCAGATGAAGTTAATGTTGTTTAATGTAATTCTAAATAGAACTATTTCTATTCTTATAAAGATTACCCCCTGTTTAACTAATGTACTTTTTTTTCTTTTTTTTCTACTTCTTTTATATCTAGATCCTAAAAAAATCTTGGAATCAAAATTTACATGCGTGCATTTTGGATCTTTATTTATCATATCTATTTTATTAATCAATTTACCTCAAAAATGTATCCGATCAAATGTTATTATAAATACCCTTCTATTTTTTCTAACTCCATTGTATGTAATAGTTATGATTTCATCACAACCTACTGGAATCCTAGATTATCAGATATTTGCTTATCTAAGTATTCTTACGAGTCAAGCTCTAGTTACCTTATTTATTCCCATAGTAAGATATAGTGTGTGTATTAATGCTTTTATGTACTCTCTTCTTATACTTACAAATAACATAGTAACCTCACTTCGAGGTGGTATATTTCTACCGGCAGATTTTTTTACTTATCCTCTTGCACTAAAAATTTTTCCAAGTTATATCCCTACCCTAAAAATAAATTACACTTTTTTATCTCCTATAATAGCATTTATAGTTTTTTGTTTATTTTGTAAAAAACTCTACAACAAACAAGAACTAGCAGAGACTACTAATTTTTACAAAAATAAGTTTAAACAAAAACTAGTAGTTCAAATTCTTTGTTCCATTGTGGTTCTTGGATACTCTAAAAATTATACTAAATTTATTCCTAATGGATATCTTGATGGAATTTATGAAAATGCTTTTGTATCAGTTAATAAACCCTATATATCTTCTTTTATTCTGGAACTTATAAACTATCACGTAGAAAAACCTGATGGATATAATGAATACTTGGAACGAAATAAATTTCAAAACTATCATTCTTCAAAACTTGCGAGTTTTAAATTAAATCAAAATACCTCATCTGATACCTCCCCAAAAAAACATCCTGATATCATAGTTATAGTAGATGAAAGTTTTTTTGATATCACTCAATTTAAAAATCTTAACCTATCCCAAGACCCTCTTCCTACCTTTCACAATATTCAACAAAATTATCTATCTGGAAGCAGTTATGCTTCAGTATTTGGAGGATCTACTGCAAATACTGAATGGGAACTTTTTACCTCTTCTTCCATGGTATTTAATCCTCATAAAGTGCCTTTTAATCAAGTAATTTTTTCTAAAACAAATTCCCTTGTTCATCATTTGAAAAAATATGGTTATACTACAATTGCTTGGCATCCTTTTTTAAAATACCGATATAGAGCTGATCTTGTATATCCTTATCTTGGATTTGATAAGTATCTATCCCTACATGATAAATCTTTTATAAACTCAGATCCTCAGCATCCTGTAAAACTATTAAGAGATTTTATTTCTGATGAAACTTCTTTTGAAAAGATAATAGAAATATATAAAAAACATAAAGCCACATCTTCAGATCCTGTATTTATATATAATTTAACTATGCAAAACCATAGTTACTATGAAAAAATGCCTGATTCAGAACTGAATTTTAAAATTAATGCTCCTCAGCTGTCACCTAATGTTAATCACTCTGTTACTGAATACGTAGAACTTTTATCTCATACAGATCGAGCTATAAAAATACTTATAGATTATTTTTCTAATATCCAGGATCCTACCATTATACTATTTTTAGGAGATCATCTTCCTAATTTAGGTACTGAGTTTTACTCTGCTATGTTTGGATATTCTCCTTTTGCACATCAATGCGATCATCTTGAAATATGTATTCCTTATTGGAATGGACAGGATAGGACTACCTTATTTAAAGTTCCTTATTTTATTTGGACATCGTTTCCTTATGATCAAAATTCTATGACAGAATATAAAGAACTATCTATGAATTATCTTTCATTACCATTACTTCAGATTGCTGGTATTCCTTTTTCAAACTATTATGAATTTATCTATGATATGCATGAAGAGTATCCTGTGTTTTCCGTAGGAGGCATAAAATCTAAGAATCTAGGTTGGACAAAATACAGAAGAAACAGTGTTAGATTTTCCGACAGAGTTTTAAATTATAAGAAACTCCAATATTATACCATGTTTGATAAAAAAGATAATTTTTAATCTAATTTTCCTATATAGATATGTTATTACTTTAAACCAATATCTTCTGGGTATATAGGATTTCCTGTGTATTACCTTAAAAAGGCTTTTTCACGTAATAAGATTAGAGAAGTGTACTTAGATATTTTAAAGGCTATTGAAGATAATCCTTGCTACACTGAAGTAGTTACAATTTTGAAGAAAAGTTTAGCACAATTTTTTGATTGTAAAACTATGTTTACAGACTCTCAAAGTCAAGATCGAAACATAGTTTAACTTCAAGTACAAATGTAGTTATAATTATAAGTTTAAATAAGTATTCTATTTGGTTTAAATTGTAATTTAGTTTTAAAGAATTTGGTATTTCTACTGAAGCATAGTTAGATAAAACAAGAGGTAAGATCTGAATTATAAAGTAAAATTTAGATTGTAAATATGTTTATCAACTGTATGAAAGGTGTGGACAAGATATCTGTTTTTGTGTAAACAGGTCCTCATATTTATATAATTTATAGTTTGGGACTAAAGTATGCAAAGTTTAGTTAGATTTATAATAATAAGCTGTTTTTTTATGAATGTAGACATTCTACTAGGTTTAGATTGTTCTAATTTCAAACATTATCTCAAATATGCAATAGAATCTCATTATAATGATCAGAAAATTACTCCACAATATATACAATCAGGGTTTAATACTCTTATGAGGTATATAGATGATCTAGAACTTTTTGTATCACCTGATCAGAAAAAGAAGTGGATTGATTCTATGTCATCATCTGATCCAGATACTCTTGTGGATAGTAGCTGTCAGGTTATAGAGGAGTTATCTGAGGTAATTTTAAAATCTTCGGAAAAAAGAAGATCTGAATTTAAAAAAATTATGGAACAAAGTTTTAATTCAACGGAAGATTTAGAAGAAAGATATCAAGAAAAAATAAAAGAAGTTTCTAGTATAAAAGATAGTTCAAAACAGTGGGAAGTATATTTTGAAGGTATTTCACTTATGATGCTTGATACTACCCTAAAAACAGCTCAAAAAAACGGATTAGATGTTGATGAAACAAAGTTAGTTGCTCTTGAAGTTTTTGAAGATAGAGCTAAACACACCGGATATGTTACTGGAAAATATTATGATCTATTTTTAAATGTGCTTTTTCTATCCTTGGATGAACATACAATGTTTGCTATATCATATAATGATAAACAGGATAATAATGACCATATTGATGGTTTTTCAGACGAGATAGATGCTAGAATCTTTAGTGATGTGTTAGCAAGTAGTGGAAAACAATATGACGTAGGTGTTATTAAAATTAATAATTTTGCTACTAGAGAAAATGATAAATACTCTACTTCACCTAGGTTTTTAAAAGCACTTAAATTAATCGATGATAAGGTAGATGTATTAATAATAGATCTTAGAGATAATCTAGGAGGATCAACAGCTGAAGTTGTAAGAAGTATTAATTTCTTTCTAGATAAACCTACTAATATAATTGCTGAAAAACATCGCTGGGATAACGAAGAAAAATTAATTAATAGCTCGGATTATAAAGATAGTTTTGAAATCTATAATAAGGTATTTACTAAACCTGTTGTAGTATTAATAAATGATAAATCAGCAAGTGCATCTGAAATGTTTACTGCTTCTATTAGAGATTTGGGAAGAGCTATAGTAGTAGGTGGAAAAAGTTATGGAAAAGGAGTTAGTCAGGAGGTTAAAAAGATAGATTATTCTACTCTTAGTATAGATAAAGAATTTAAATCTGAAACAGAAAAAGAAGAATATATGAAAAAATATACCTTAGATGCTTCTGGGGCAATAATACTTGTAACTCAATATAAAACATATAGACTGACTGGACAAAGTATTCAAAATACAGGACTAACTCCAGATATTGAAATTCCAATGAGTAATTATCAGATGGTTCGTGGTGAAGGATTTGATTTTAATAAAGATAAAATAGATCCAGTAGATATATCATTGTATGATCATTATGATATGGTAGATTCTTATATAGATGAAGTTAAAACAAAGTTTAATTCTAGAATAAAAAAGAAGAATGTAAATATGGACTTTATACATAAACATATAAATAGTCTTGGAAATTATGTTTTTTTTAAGGACGAAGATAAACCTAAAATAGATTTAGCTATTTTAAATTTAGCTACTGAAATAGCTTCGGAGTATGCTGATAGTATTAATAATCAGGGAAAAAACAAATAGTAAAGATAATTAACTTATTCAGTAAATATAAAATCGGTAAAAGCTCATCCTTCTACCGATTTTATTATAAATAAAGTTTAAACTTAGAATCTATTTTTTAAATAGTTTCTAATGTGACGAAGCTTTATGGTTTGAGTTCCATCTTCTTGAGAAGATACTTGAAAATAAACAGAAATATAATCTGGATTTCTAGAAGATATTTCAGTTTTATCTTCAAGGAATGTTACAGCTGTATAAGGGAAACTGAGTTCCAAAGGCTCTCTAGGATCTAAAAGTTTATTAGCATCCACTATATCGTATTTATAGTGTTTAGATACTATAAAGAAATCTATCTTATCATCTGGTCCAAATATCGGTCTTATACTATCAAAAGTACCAAAAGAGTAGTGTAGATCTTCATTACGTGTATTAAAATCAGTTGATGTGTAGATTAGTTCATTTCCTCTATGGTTTTGACTGATATAGATAGCATCACTATCTGTAAATTGTTTCCTAAATACAGAGGTAGAGGACATGAGTTTTCTTACTCTATCAAAAGAATCTCTTATAGAATAATAAGGATCTATAAGTACGTAGATACCGTCTTTTTCAAAACTTATGGATCTATGATCTAACTCTTCTCTGAACATCACTTCAACACCACCAGGAACTTCAACTACTTCATCGTATGATTGTACAGGACGACTGTTATATTGTTTATACATATGGATTGCAATAAATCGTCTACCGTTATGGGTAAAGTTTATGGTGTTAGGAGCAAATTTAGAGATAGAGTCAAATTCCATTAATTTAATATCTTTATCCGTTTTATTGGTAGATATTAAAACATATTCATGACCATCTTGTTTAACTTTAAAAAATACTGGAGAAATTGCCACGATTTCATCAAATATAGGATCTGAAACATAATAGAGATGAGAACTTATAATTTTTACTAGGGCATATTTAGATCCAATTTTAAGCTTATAATATACTTCATTGAAAGGAATAAGATCATCTGCTTCTATTATATCTGATGCTAGGTCTGAAGAAGGAAATAGATGAAGTTCTTCATCTGAAAATCCTAAAGCATTAAAGGTTTCTTTAGTTCCTATAATAGGGAGGTTGAAACTTACTTCAATACCTTCTTCTTTCAAATCAACTCCTAATCTGGATTTAATGAATTCTAGATAATCTTCGTATGATAAATCCCTTTTTTGAATAAGAATATGAGCTATATCGTCTAGAGTTAATGAATAGTTTGATATAAGATCTTGTTCAAGTGTGTCTTTGGATAATGAAGAAGAATAAACTGAGGTAAAATAATCAGAATGAGAAAGAACATATTTAATTCCTTCAACTATAGTAGAATACTTCATATTTGAAAAAAGTTCTGAGCAACTTTCAGCAAAAGCAGGGGTTGAAGGAAGTAAATTCATTAGTAAAACAAACATGATCATACGCATACGACTAAACATTTTCATAACTCCTAATTACATAGACATATTTGTTTTATTAGTTAAACCAATTTGTAGTAGATTATTTCAACACTAAGTATTTTTAATATCAATGAAAAAATATCTAAAACTCAATGTTAATTTATTATGTATAAAATAAAATCCTTCCTTAAAACAAAAATGTCTTCTGCTGATTAATATAATTTAAAATTTAGATACTTAAATTATCCTTTAGATATTTAGATAAATTTATCTAAATATCTAAAACCTTCTTAGCCCAGCCTGTTCCCATATAAGTACGAACAAAATTTCTAAGTTTTTCTGCTGAACTATCAGTTTTAAATTTTTCAAAATAGTTAACCATAGATTGATCTACTACCTTTGGATAAGAGGCTCCACCTTGAAGAATTTGAATTACAGCTTTTTCAACAAGATGTTTATATAGAGGAATAAATCTAGGTTCTCTTTTAAAATATCCAGGATCTAGTTCTGATATAGCTAGTCCTAATGATGTAGCATACATCATAAATTCAAGAGCTCCTCCTCCTAGAAGAATTGCACTTGTTTGATAGTTTTTAGTTTTAAACTGATCTATTGCTTCAAGTGCTCCGTTAGTATAAGCACTCCACTCATCAAAGATATATAGAGGATTAGATTCAAATGAAGTTTGACCAACTATATAAGTATTATATCTTTTTGTACCATCCATGTTCTTTAAAGTATCTGGTATATAACGGGCTACTTGAGATTTTTTAATATGAGGTTCTCTCACTACTATAGCATTTCCTTCTAGCAGATAGAATCCGTTGACTACTTCTCCTGTGTTATTGTAATTGTTTCTAATACAAGCATTTAATCCATGGGTAGCTTCATGAGCATAGGTATCTGGATCAGATGAGTAGTAGTTGGTGTAAGCCATACAAGCAGATCCTGAAAAATAATGTCCTACAACATCTTGAAGAACTCTTGCGCCTTGAGATGGAGTAGAAGATCTAATTTGGCTGAGGTGTATTAAATAATCTGAAAGTTCATCCTGAAGACCAGATAGATCTTCTTCATTGTTTAAATTATCGATATCTGCATCTTTATCTTGTTTAGAATCAGGAACTTGTAATTGATCTTGTTCTTGATCTTTAACTCCTGGTTCTTGATTGGAGTTTTCATCCGTGTTAGGTCTTGTTACTGTAGCATCAGAAGATCCGTTTATAAAATTTAAAGTCTCATCTCCACAGGATATAGACGTAAACATAACTAATGATAATAATAAAATAAGTGTTTTTTTCATAAATCCCTCAATTTTAATAATTTCCACTACCGATTTCGACAGGTTAGAGGGGAACCTTTAATAGAAGATGGTTGGTAAAATTTAAAAATATGGATGTATTCTTATGGGTAATAAGAGGATACCTAAGTAAGAACATATGGTTTTAAAAATAAAATGATTTAAAAAAGTATTAACTGGTAAATAATATAATTACTAATTTAGCCTGTTTATTTTTAGTTCCTCTAACACTTATCACAAGCGCAATTCGGCAGGATGATACAAAACTAATTGTAATATAAGGGAAAAGTTGAAATTGTTAACCCATATATAAGAAAATACCGATAATCATGATGAGTATTACAACATAGAGAGATTCTGTATTATTTGGATCTATCTAGAGAGCTTATAGTACAGAATAGTTTCTGGAGGAAAAATGAGAACCTTATTTGGTATGATGATGAGTTTATGTTTGGGGGCTGTGATTGTTTTAGGATGCTCCGATCAAGCTTTTCATATTACTTCGGATCCTAGCTCGTATTCAGGTAATCAAGGAGTAAATCAAGGGGGACAAGGAGGAAATGTAAATGATCCTAATCAACCTGTTATTCAAATTGGTACTCAAACTCCAGGATCACCATCTGATCCAGGACTTAATGGAGGATATATCAGTGATACTCCGTTAGGATCTGTAACCTTTAATGGGGCTTTTTCAGAAGAAGAAATACCAGGTACTAATAAACCTGTAGCTATAATGTTTTTAATTGATGAAACAGGTAGTATGGGGAAGTATATAGATGCTGTAAGAAATAGTATTTCTACTTTTGTGAATAATTTAACGAGTAGAAATTATCAAGTAAAATTAGGACTTATCTCATATGAAGATAATATTATGACTGAAACCGATATCGGTATTAATGTAAATAGTTTTATAAATACCTTAGCAAATCTTCGTACTGTTGATGGAGAAGGTGGAGATAGCCCAGAAGGTGGATTTAAAGCAATTCAAAGGGGTGCTCAAAAACTAAGTAATGCTTCACTTGATTCGTATATGAAGATAATGGTACTAATTTCAGATAACTTTTCTCACGATGAAAATTATACAACGGAAAATTCTAAGGATATAAAGGGTAATTTACTTACCAATAGAAGTTGTTCTATTACGAGTACTGTGAATGCATTAAATACTTATCCTAAAAAATTTCAGGAACAAACTAAAATTTTCTACTCTGTTCCATCTATGCCTACATATACTAATTTATCTCGAGAATGTTTGAACTATTTAGGAATGTTTCCTAACTATCAAATGAACGAGTTATTAACTAACAGTTTCAATAAATTAAATGCTTCAGTAAGTAGAGGTGGATTTTTAGGTTGGCCATTTAATCAAAATACTCTACTTCAAGATTTATCTAATAAGATAATAGAGGTAGCTCCAACAAAACTAGTTTGTTTAACTAACAATATAGAAGTTAAGTTAAATGATACTCTTAGTGTTAATTATACAAGTACTTTTAAACAAGCTTATGATCTATATAAAAAATCAGGTTCTCCTGTTTCTACTATATTTGATAAAAGAATTCCTGATATTCTGAAAGTGCTAGGAAGTTCTCAAAGATATGCAAATGTAACTCAATCATGTTTTGATATTGTAGATGCTAAAAATAATAATTTTAATTCTCCTAAAGTTAGTAACAGGAAAGTTAGAATTCCATTTGAATTTAAGGAATAATGTTAGATAAGGAAAAGTAGGAGAAGATATGGAATCGATATTTCGTATAATAATAATGATGAGTATCTGTTTTGGATATTTGATTATGGTAGGGTGTTCCGATCAAGTATTCCAAACTAGTTCAAACGCTAATCAGTTTTCAGGTAATACAGATGCAAGTAAAAATGAAGGATTAGAAAAAGAAACACAAAATCCTGAACAACATGATATTACTATTAATCCAGGTATTAAAAAACCAGAATCAAAACCACCTATTACACCAGTAGATCCAGTATTTTCTAAGAATTTAGTATTTTACAATACATCTAATGTTATGGAAGCAACTAGTTACAATGTAAAAAAACCTGTAGCTATACAGTTTTTAATTGATCAAACAGCGAGTATGGAAGGACAGATAGAAACAGTTAAAACAAATATAAAATCATTTGTGGATAAGTTAGTTTCTAGAAACTTTGAAGTAAAAATAGGTTTTGTTGCTTATCAAGATGATGTCTCTTATATTCAATCTATAGGGTCAGATGTTGATAGTTTTAAGCAAGCAGTTGGTAATCTTCAAGCTATTGGTGGGGGACACGATTTGCCTGAAGCTGGACTTACGGCGATTAACAAAGCTGTAGATTTGTTTTACACGAATACTAGTATTGATGATCACTTAAAGGTAATGATATTGATATCTGATGCTATGGCTCATGATACTCCAGGAGTATCGACAAATGCACCTAGGGACTGTTCTATAACAAACACGGTAAATAAATTAAATGGTTTGACAAAAGAACAACAAGAACAATTAAAACTTTTCTACTTTGTCCCAAATTATGGATTAATGTATACCGCTGTTACTTATGGCTGTCATGTAGGTGGAAATAATCCTAAGGTTCAACTTGATGAGGTTTTAAGTCAAGGTTTGAATAAAGTAGCCAGCAGTGTAAAAAAAAGTGGATTTATAAAACAAACATTTTATAGTGAAGATCTTATAAACACAGTACCTAAACTTATTGAAAGTGTAAGTACCACTCCAAAGATGCTTTGTCTAACAAATAAAATCTCAGTTGATTTAACGGATGATTTAGATCCTGTTGAATATCAAACTACTTTTGGTCAGGCTTATAAGTTGTATTTAACATCTACGTATCCTTCAATTAATATAAAAGACAAACGGGTTGCTCAAGCTTTACAAAATAGGGAAGCCAATATATCTGTTAGACAAAGTTGCTTTACTTTTACTGATGTAAATAATGGTAATTTTATAAATCCTATTACTACAAAAAATGTTACAATTCAATTTGAACTAAGGGATTAAAATAGTTTGATAATAGTAATTGAGTATTAGTAGATCATAAATTTCTACTAATACTCGATTTAATTTTTGAATTCTACGATTTTACTACCAGAATTTTTCTAAAAAATTAGGATAGATACTAGTAAATTATAAATTGTAGATTGTAAATATTTAAAAGCCAGAAGGACGAGATCTTCTGGCTTTTTAAGTTTTTGTATATTTTAGATTAAGGCCAAAGAGGTTCTTCGGATAGTCTTTGTGGATAAAAATATTTTTGTGGAGAACCAGTAATATACCTTCCTTGAACATAAGGTGTAAGAGAGAATGCTAAATTATAAAAATCAGTGAGAGTAGGTTTTTTTTAATTATTAGGTAGTTGTAATTTAAGCTTGTCTGCAGGGCAGTCTGCTTTTTGACCTAATTGAAGTTCACATTTTTTATAAGAATAAGCATTAAATTAATCAATATCTTCTAAATTTAGATCAACTATTTGATTGACTTTTTGGCTTAGTACATATAGCCTACTATGTAGAATTAATTTTAGAACTTATTCTTTTAGTTCTAAGGAGTTCTATCAGAATCTAGGTTATATTTCCTACTAATCAATCACAAGATTAATGATTTTAGCCTAAGCAGATTTGGTTTCGTAACTAGATTCTGTTAGGGGGCTGTTTTTGTATAGGGGCGTTTGTGGATAGAAGTTCTTTAAATGCGATCATGGATTTTATTAATCAGTGGTTAGAATCTGATGATGAACAAGCTTGTTGTATTGAAACTGGTTGGGACTCAAGAGAAGAAGTTCTAGTACTCTATATAGATAAGAAAGATTATGATCCTTTGGTAAATGATTCTTCCCTGGTAGATGTTAATTTCTGTGAGAGAGTTCATAGAAAGATTGCTAAAGATGATAAGGTTTATGAAAAGTTTTTATCTATAATAGGTAAAGATTTTGCACTGGAGGTATCTTCTCCTGGGATTGAGCGACCTTTAAGAAAAGTAGATGATATAAGAAGGTGTGTTGGAAAATCTGTAGTAGTTAAAACATCTAAGGGTAAAAAAGAAAAAGGAAGTATTAAAGAGGTAGAAGGTAATAGTATAGTTGTTTTGGTAGAAGATGGTAGTAGTAAGAAGTTTGATATAGATGATTTGGTGTATATTCATTTGATTCAAGAGGTCTTGGATTAAATATATAGATATAGATATAGGTAGTAGGTAGTTGTAAATAAAATAATTAGTTTAACTAACAATTATTCATTGATACATAAAGGGGAAAAAAATGGCATTAGATTCTAATCTAGCAGAAAATTCTTTAAGTCAAGTTATAGCTTCAGTAAGTAAAGATAAAAATTTGGATAAGAATGTGATTGTAGATGCCTTAGAGCAAGCTATGATACACGCTGCAAGAAAAACCTTTGGTGTAGAAGCAGATCTAGAAGCTCACTATAACGAAGAATCAGACGAAATTGAACTTTATCAATTCCGTACCGTGGTAGAAGATGATGATGTAGCTAACCCTGAAATAGAAATAGCACTGGAAGATGCACTAAAACTTGATTCTGAAGCAATCCTAGGAGATTCCATAGGTGTTAAGGTAAAAACTAATTCTTTTGGAAGAATTGCATCTCAATCTGCTAAACAAATTATAGTTCAAAAGATAAAAATGGCTGAAAAGACTCAAGTATATGATGAGTTTAAAGGAAGAGTTGGAGAAATCCTTTCTGGTACCATCAGACGTATGGAAAGAGGAGATATCATAGTAGATCTAGGAAAAACCGAAGCAATACTTCCTGTCAGGGAACAAGTTCCTACAGAAAAATTTAGAGTTAAAGATAGAATCCAAGGATTTGTACTGGAAGTTAAAAGAAGTGCTAAAGGTCCTCAAGTTATATTGTCCCGTGCTCACCCAGGATTTTTGGTATCACTGTTTGAACATGTTGTTACTGAAATTTATGATGGAATAGTAAGTATTGAAGGAGCGGCCAGAGATCCAGGTAATAGATCTAAGATTGCTGTGTACTCTAAAGATGCTTCTGTAGATCCTATTGGAGCTTGTGTTGGGATGAAAGGACAGAGGGTTCAATCTATAGTTCAAGAACTTAACGGAGAAAAAATAGATATAGTTCCTTGGGATAGAGATCC
>CACXFL010000095.1 GCA_902766925.1 uncultured bacterium
TGATAGGAACACTGGTTGCTGTTACTTTGTTTGATCTTGCTGGGTATATATATAGGATATATGCTCTGATGTTTAATGGGTATAATAAAATATATGGTGCAGTATCTGTAGTTTTATTTTTTCTTATATGGTTGTATATAGTATGGGTTATTATTCTTCTAGGAGCTATGCTTTCTAGAAAAGTACAACTGTATGGAGATAAAATAAAACGAGCATATGAGCGTGAAAATTCTAACAGCTAATCTAAATGGCATAAGATCTGCTACAAAAAAAGGTTTTTGGGATTGGATTCGTAGATCCAATTTTGATTTTCTGTGTCTACAAGAAGTAAGAGCAAATTTAGAGGATCTTCCCAGTGAATCTAAGATAGAAGGATACTATTCTTATTATACGGTAGCTGAGAAGAAAGGATATTCTGGAGTAGCTCTGTATTCTAGGGTAGAGCCTTTATCGGTTAGTAGTAAGTTTGGTTTTTTAGATAGTGAAGGAAGATTTTTAAAAGCTGAATTTGATAATTTTAATCTCATAAGTATATACATACCTTCTGGTACCTCTGGGGATCAAAGACAGGGAGTGAAATATAAGTTTTTGGATTATTTTGAACAAGAACTTAGATGCTATCTTAAGGATGCAAAACCATATATTATATGTGGAGATTTTAACATCGCTCATAAAAAGATAGATTTAAAAAATTGGAGATCTAATCAAGATAAATCAGGATTTTTACCTGAAGAGAGAGCCTGGATGGATAAGGTGTTTAATGATATTGGATATATAGATTGTTTCCGGGTTATTAATCAGGAGGAAGGACAGTATACCTGGTGGTCTGCAAGGTTTCCATCTGCTTGGACCAATAATGCTGGATGGCGAATAGATTACGAGATAGCTTCTCCTGAACTTAGATCTAGTATTAAAGATGTATCCATATATAAAGATGAAAGATTTTCGGATCATGCTCCTGTAATTATTGAGTATGATATATGAATTTAAAAGCCCTAACGGAAATTTTTATAGGTAATCCTGATATGTTTATTTTAGGTCAAAGGATTCTGAGTAGTAACTAATTTTTTATTTTCTGAAAAAAACACAGCAATTATAAATTATAACTGGTTTTTAAGTACCATGAATAGATTACTCTACAGTATCATTTTAAATTCAAGCTGTGGATGAAGTATTTGTATCATGATAGAATAATAATAATCAAACCGGTAATTATTAATGATACTTTTTAAACTTTAGTAAGTTAGGTTAGTTGAAGTTATTTAAATGATCTAGTAACGGAGAAGGGTCTATGCAAAAAAGTTCTAACTCTCATTTTATTGTTAACAATTTAAATTCTAAATTAATCTACGGGTACGGGATACTGTTGTATTTTTGTATAATAAATATGCTTTTTGTATCTTGTACTAAAACTAAATTTATGGAAAAAACAGTAGATAAAAATAGTTTATTTCATAGAGAAGAAATAGAAGTGAAAGATTTACCTCATATTCTTCCTAATAATCAAATTGATAAACCAGTAGATAAAAAAGAATTTTCTGAAGATGTTCCAATAGATAATCTTTCTTTTGATCATGATGAAGTAATAGATGGTCTTAAATCTAGTGGAATACACGTAACAGGAATGGTTGAAGGATCAAGTGTTTCATTACATAAAGGAGATTGTAATCAACATGAAGATGATAGAATTTATTCTGATGGAACTTTAATACCAAAAGAAGCTAATCAAAACATAGAACAGAAATTGTATGTAAGATATGAGATTGGTCAGAAATATAACTGTAAAGAACTTACTGGATCATATGTGTTTTTAATACCTCCAACAATAAGTCTAAATGAAGAACAAACTGATTTAGATAGAAGAATACCACATTTTAATGTAGGAGATTTGTTTCAAGGAAAAGAAGTTACGGTTTCTCTTCATAGTGATTCTGATTGTTCCAGTAATTCACTTAGTGATCTGGTTCAAACAAGTAACGGATCAACTGTAGTTTCTTTAAAAACTCCACTAAGGGATCCTAAATTTAAAGATTATTATGCAAAACAAAGTTATAAGGGAGTATCTAATTGTTCTCAAGTTTTAGAGTATGCTAAAGGTAGATATCCTGAATTTTATATGTTTAATCATGAAAGAGATTACGCTAGATCTATTTATATGAATCAAAACAGAGGTATCATTGTAAAAAATACCACTTTGAATCATACGTTAAAAATTTATAAGGGAATAAGTTGTGATAGAGAAGATAAACTTCTAACTTCAATAACTACTCTGGGAGATACAACTTTAGTAGAGACACCGTCTTTAGAAGATGGAAATTATATATTTAGTTTTCTAGAATTAGATTCTAATGGGAATAGACTAGGTTGTTATAAAACACCTGAATTAGCTATGAAGACAAAAA
>CACXFL010000096.1 GCA_902766925.1 uncultured bacterium
CTCCAAGGAAGATTTCCTCCTAGTCCTATTCCGTTATTTAAAGAACAAGCTACAATATGAGAGTAGATCATACAGACACCTCAGCTTTTATATGAGGGTATGGATCATATCCTGTAAGATTAAAATCCTCGTATTTAAAATCAAATATTGACCTTACTTGAGGGTTAATTTCCATATGGGGAAGAGCTCTAGGAGTACGGGTAAGCTGCAATTTTACTTGTTCCATATGATTTTTATATATATGAACATCTCCAAAAGTATGTATAAACTCATCTGGAACTAGATCACAAACTTGAGCTACCATCATGGTCAGTAGTGCATAACTTGCTATGTTAAACGGTACTCCCAAGAATACATCAGCACTTCTTTGATATAGTTGTGTTGATAAATATTTTCTTTCCCTAACATAAAATTGGAAAAAAGCATGACATGGAGGAAGAGCCATCGAATCTACATCTGCAGGATTAAATGCCACTACAATATGACGTCTAGAATCTGGATTAGTTTTTATAGAGTTAATCACATTAGATATCTGATCTAAACTTCTTCCATCAGGACATGCCCAAGATCTCCATTGCTTTCCATATACTGGTCCTAACTCTCCTGACTCATCTGCCCATTCGTTCCAAATTCTTACCCCGTTTTCTTGAAGGTATTTAATATTAGTACTTCCAGATAAAAACCATAAAAGTTCATATATTATGGATTTTAAATGGGTCTTTTTGGTAGTCAGAAGAGGAAAACCCTCTTTTAAATCGTACCTACACTGATACCCAAACACAGAATAGGTACCAGTTCCGGTTCTATCCTCTTTTTCTACTCCATGATCTAAAATATGTTGTAATAACTCTAGATACTGCTTCATATCTTTATCCCTTATATATCAACCACCAACTACTACTATCAGTCTATTTTTTCTTAAAGAAAGCTTCTGCTAACTTATACTGTTTAGATTTTTCATCAGAAGATCCTTGGGTTGCCATACCAAACAGGTTATATTTTAGAGCATCTTTATCCTGTGGTTTTTGAGCAAGACACCTAACTCCATGTTTTCCATTAAATACATCTTCAATATAAACTAAAATTCTAAGTCCTTTAAGATTATACAGGATCTCGTTAGAGTTAAAATAAAAATCTTTATACGGGTGTTTACTACTTTCTAGATCTGCTTCTTCAGAGGTATAAGATTCTATAAGAAGAGTACCACCCTGTTTTAAGGCTCTAATAATCTCAGACCAATATCTTTGAGAAGGTTTAAAATAGTTCATAATAATGGTATCGTATTCCATAATACCAAAGATATACATATCTAGATCTGTTTGTTTTGCTACCACTGGTAATGCCTTAAGACCAGCTTGTTTATTAACTTTTTCTATCGCAACTGAAGAGATATCAAATCCTTTAACCTCAAACCCCTTACTTGCTAGATACAAGCTATCTTGACCTTCTCCCATTGCTATATCGAGTAGTTTTCCTTTTTTAAGTCGATGTTCTGATTGAAGTAAAAACTCAGATGGACCTTCTTTAAATGAACCCTTAGAGTAGAAATCATTCCAATAATTTTGAGCCATATAATAATCCTATATTTAACATGAGTAGTATGATTTAAGATATAATATCAATACTTTATCTAATATTATACATTCTTAAAGAAATCTCAAATCTTTTATGGAGTTTAAAATCTAACTTAGTAATATTTAGCAAGATACTAGTACGATCATGTCAGGATATACTACTTGTGATATAACTGCCACCGTACCAACGATTTGGACTGACCCCGTTTTTTAAAACTGATCCCAATATATTAAAAACTCGATAAAGATCTTTTATGATCTAAGATTTTTTAGATCCGTCTTTTAACTCTGTTCTCGTGTGATTTTCTTCCTCACTAGCCTCATGCTCAGATTTATCTTCTTTATCTAAGCTTTTTGCTTCATGAGATACCTGCACTGGATGATAATCCACTCTAAACTTTTTAATCCTATACTGAACTACTTCCATAATAGTAAATACAAAAGGAGGATACGCAATCGTTACTCCAACCTTAGGAAGATCCCCAGATACAGAAATTAAAAAGCCTGACATGGTATCTACTTCTTGTTCTTTTTCTTGGATGAAATCTTCTTCTTCTAGTTTAAAATATTCTAGAAAATCATCTACATTTAAAGCACCAGATACCATATAAGAATTTTTAGAGATTTGAACAATATCTGATTCTTCCTTATCAAACTCATCTTGAATTTCTCCTACAATCTCTTCTAGGATATCCTCAAGGGTAACAAGACCTGCAGTTCCACCGTATTCATCTATAACAATAGCCATATGATTTTTATAACGTTTTAGATCTTTAAATACTTCCATTATCAACTTGGATTCAGGAACAAACAGAGGAATCCTCATAACTGAAGATACTTCCAAGGAAGCAAGATCCTCACTTGAACTTTTATCCTTGGTTCCACATACGTATTTTAGTAAATCCTTAGAATAAATAATCCCTATAATATGATCTATCTGATCATCATATACTGGAATTCTAGAATATCCGGTAGAAATAGCTACGGTTAAAGCTTCGTTGATACTTGCATGTTTTTCTAGTGCCACTATATCAGTTCTAGGTCTCATGATCTCTCTTACAACTATTTCATCGAATTCAAAAACACTGCTAAGCATCTCTTTTTTCATAGATTCTATGACACCAGCAGTCTCTCCCTCATCTATCATAAATTCTATATCTTTTTCTGTAATAGATTTAGCTTCTTCCTTAGAAGATTTAGATAAGAATACATCTGTCAGAGAAGCAAATATTACTACCAAAGGAAACTCTAATTTATAAATAAAATACACAAACAGTAAACAAGGTTTAGAACACGAAATGGAGAAAGTCTTACCAAATGACTTCGGAATTATTTCTCCAAATAATAGAATTATAACTGCAGCAACTCCAGTAGCAACTGATAGTGCATAGGATGAAAATAGTTTTAAACATATTGATGTAATAAGAACTGATATAACAATATTTACTACGTTATTTAAAATAAGAATTGCTGTAATAATTCTGGAAGGACTGCTCATCCAAAGCTTCAGTGGCTTTTTATAAATAGAAGGATACTCATCCAGTAACTGCTTTGCTTTAAGATGCGTAATTGAAGTAATTACTGTTTCAGATCCTGAAGAAATCGCTGATATCAGTAAACAAATAAGCAGTGATACAAACTCCAAAATAGATTCCTCGGGAATACTCATTTTTTATTCTGTCCTTTCTTCTTACCAAATGATTGTTTCTTGGTAGTATCTATTTTAACCATATCTTTCCATAAAGGTGTAGTATTAATCGTAGTTATTAGGTTAAGTAGTAGTAATTGTTCAGTAAACATCCCCTCAGCCTCTTTCTTACTCAAATGATCCTGACCACAAAGATGAAGAAAAGAATGAATGGTAAGGAGAGCTATCTCACAGGACAGCTCCCCTGATTTTTTTACATTTTTTTTAGCTATCTCAGGACATATTATAATATCTCCTAGGATATTATATCTAGTTTTTTCCTCCTTTAAGCTTGTAGAAGGATACCTAGCTTCACTCACTTTTTGAATTAAAGAAAGTGGAGGATTAAACTCAACTTGAGGAAATGAAAGTACATCTGTAGGAGTGTTTATCTTCCTATAAGTAGAATTCAGCTCTTTTATAGTATCTTTACCTACAAAAGAGATCGAAACCTCTGTTTCATCAAAGCAAAAGAGTCTCAGTAACAGTTCCACTATCTTTTTCAGTTTCCTTGAGTTTATCTGAAACCCAGATCCTAATATATTGTTTGTAACACTTATATAATTCGCCATAACTATGGAATAATATCCTAAAAAAAGACTCCAGTTGTTATTTTAACATACTGCAAAGTAAATTAGAATAGCTTTATAAATCTTATTTAGTATAGATAAGTTCATATGTTTGTTGATTTTTTAAGTTAAATGTAGTGTTAAAAGAAGAACTTACTCCCTCATGATTTATAGAAAGAGATCCATTATGTTTAAATCCAGCTTGTTCTAAATAGTTCTTAGTATCTTCATAATAGAACAGTTGATCAGTTCTTAACCAAAAAAATGCTCCTGGCTTTAAAAGAGTATATATTCCCTGTGTAAACTTAGTACTTACTAATCTATTCTTTCTTTTTTTCTCCTTGGTCCAAGGATCCGGAAAGAATATAACAACACCATCTAAAAAAGATTTTGGGAAAATCTTATCTAAAAACAAGGCGTTATACAAAAATACAGATGCATTAGAAAGACCCGCTTTTAGCAAGGCTGTGGCTGACTGATATACTCGTTTAAAAGTTATATCCATACCTATAAAAAATACATCTGGATTTCTAGAAGCTAAATCTACAAGAGTAGTTCCTGAATAAGATCCTATTTCTAAACATAGCTTTGAGTAAGTCGAAAGATCAAAAAACTTTCCATGATCCTTCCAATCTTTAAGTTTCTGACCGTAGAGTAGGACAGATGGTTTAGACTGATCAAGGTCAAGAATTTTTTTTATATAAGGATTCACTGTGGTATCTTTTAGAGGAGATACCGAATCATAAAAAGGATCGTATAAGAATCTATCCATATATAAGACCTGTGTGATTTGTCCACGTTAAGAGTGTTAACTCTAGCTATAAGCCGGATTCTGTCTCTACCTAAAAATGATTCTAGGATAGGAGGTTGATATTTATCTACGATACCCATTACTGAATATCTGTAGCGACTTACCCACAAATCTATCGAGTAGATAGTTTTTAATAACAAGTATTAAAATTTGTTGTTTAGTCTTGCTTTAGATGGGGTTTACCGAGCCGTCTTGTCACCAAAACGCTGGTGAGCTCTTACCTCACCGTTTCACCCTTACCCGAAGGCGGTTTACTTTCTGTTGCACTTTCCGTTGGATTACTCCACCTGGTCGTTAACCAGCATCCCACTCTTTAAAGTCCGGACTTTCCTCAAAGACCTTTCTTTGCATCAACCCACTAAAGTTAACACTCTCACGAAAGATACTTCATACTTCTCAGGGATACAAGATTTTTTTATATTTAATACAAATTCATAAAAATCCTTGGTTATTTGACGTTGTTGTATATAATATTAATGTGATTTTTATTAGTTAGTTCTTATACTTAAACTATTAATTTTTATTCATATATAGGAGGATTTATGAGTTGTGGATGTGGTTGTGGTTGTAATGGTAGTAATGGAGGGAATAAAAAACGTAATATAATTACTTTGGTTATATTTGCTGTTCTTATAATTGGAGCTTTAATTTGGAAATTTTCCGCTGGAACTTCAACTAGTATAGAAACTCCTGCTGATGAGTCCATTCCTGCAGAACAAACTGATGGAGCAGGAGAAACTCCATCCAATTAAGTTATGCTAGGAAGTTATAGTTGGTTAGAAATTAGTTTTTGTAATTTTTAGTAAAATATCGGAGGTAAGATGGAAAAGTGTTGTTGCAAAAAATGTCTTATTTGGACTATTGTTGGTGTAGTTGCTGTTGTACTTATAGTTGCGATTTGTTTTTTTGTGTGTAAAAAATCATCAACTTCATCGAATGAATTAACAACTACTAGTGAAGAGCAACCTGATGAAGTTAATAATTTAGATAAAGATGTTCAAGAGGTAGAAATGAGTGATTTAATTGTTGAAGATTTAGTTCAAGGGAATGGTACAGAAGCAGTAGATGGTAAGATGGTAACGGTCCATTATACTGGTACATTAACCGATGGAACTAAATTTGATAGTTCTGTAGATAGAGGAACTCCATTTAATTTCCAACTAGGTATTGGTCAAGTTATTAAAGGTTGGGATCAGGGGGTTAAAGGAATGAAAGTTGGTGGAAAAAGAAAACTTACTATTCCTCCTTCATTAGGATATGGATCTCGTGCAATTGGACCTATTCCTGCTAATTCTACGCTTATATTTGAAGTAGAATTACTAGATGTAAAATAAAATATATTTGTTATTATCACATACGAAAAGGCAAGGATACTTTTGGTGTTCTTGTCTTTTTATTTTTCTTCTTTTTGTCCTGTAAAATCAACGAACCTATTCAATTATAATAGTAAAAAATACAATACAAATCGTAAATTCGTGTATTTTTATCTTCTTATAATAAATTTATCTAAAAATCTGATAGTTCTAACTTAGACACCTGGTACATTATAGATGGGAAATTATCCACAAGCTCATCTACATCATTGGCTCCAATTTCTTTTGCTAAGGTAAGTACATCAGCTGGATCTATATAATCAGTAGATGATTTTTCTTCTTGCAGAAAATCTAGAACAAACCCAATTAGAAGATCATCTGATTCAGGGGTAAGGATGTATATTCCAAACGGAATCAAAAGCTTATCCAAGCTTAACGGATCCCCTGCAAATGGACTCATTTGTTTTACATAATCTCTTACTTTTAGTTGTAGTTTCACGCTAGTTACCTCTGACTTTCAACACATGGTTAATCGGAATAACTATGCAAAAGGTTGATAGTTAAAAAAAATATTGTTTTGGTATTTTTAAAAAAGCTTTGATTATTTTTATCTAATCAAAGCTTTATAAAAATCATATGTATTTTCTTCAGGAAAAAATAGTTCTTCAAAATCATCTTGAGGTAGGATATTCTCTACCCAATCTAGAGCTTCAAGTTCCGAAATCAAATCTATAACTGTAGAAGCATCTATTACAGATAAGGTATCACAGTTTGCACACAATTCATCTATGAATTCTCCAATTAATAAACTCCCTGTTTGAGTAGAAGCTCCTCGTATTCCAAAAGGAGAAAGAAGTGTGTGAAGATTTATAGGTTGATTTGAAAAAGGTTCGATACAAGAAACGTATTCAAGTATTGTTAACTTATAACTCATAGTATCCTCCTAAAAAAATTTATAAATAACAAAAAAGCTTTGATTTTTTTATACAATCAAAGCTTTAAATACATGACCCGTAAACGTTTTGAAAACTAATCGCAGTACCGTCTTCTTTTACCAAGAGTTCCTCCCAGAGATTGTCTATCCAGGTAGAGGTCTCAAGTTTCAAAATAATATCTAGAATAATGGAAACATCAATAATAGAACATAAATCCAGTTTGGAACAAAGTTCCTCTATCAATTGACCGACAAGAATAGATCCTTCCTGTGAAGAAACGCCCCATAAACCAAATGGAGATAAAATCATTTGTAAATTTATTACTTGATTAGAAAAAGGCTTGATACAAGAAACGTAGTTAAAAAGGCTTAACCTTGAACTCACGAACATCCTCCTATACAACTAATAGTCTGAAAAAAAGTTGCATCTGTAAGACTAAATTATTCCTCTCGAATTCAAGATTTTATGCGGTAGAGGTTACACAAGTAAAAAAAATTTAACAAGTCATTTTATAATAAAAGTAGCAAAAAGTTTATATATTCTTCCAGAATGTATTAGAAGAATATATAAACTAAAATTAGATGAGATTTAATAATTAATAGGTGAGTGGTTAACAATGTAGTTTTTTAGTAGTTCATCCATTAATCCAAAGCTTTTTATTGCTTCCTTCGTTTTAAAAAAATCGTAACCATCGTTTCCTTCAAGCATATAATTATTAATAAGAACCTTAAACATATCAGTATCCTTTATAGTTCTTGAATTTATACTAATAGATTTTACCCTCTTACCCACAAGTTGATTTTTATCAACATCTACTTTCATATTCGAAGAATATTGAATATAAGAAGGAGAAGATTCTGGATAAAGAGAGTTAGATATTTCCATAACTTCTTTAAGTTCCTTACCTGTTAAACGTACAAGCTCAGCAGTATTCCCAAAAGGAAGAATCAACACTACATCATTTAATGTTAAAGATCCTTTCTTAATAGGAGCTCTGATTCCTCCTGCATTTAATAACACAACATCAGCCTCAGTTTCTTCTTTTAATGCATCTGTAATATAAGAACCAAGTTTTACCTGCTGTAAACCCTGAAGACGTTTGTTATACGATAGATCAATATTGGAATAAGCAATTTGCTTGTAATACTTATCCTGAAAATCTTTCTGAAGATTAGAAATTAAATCAGATATTTTAACATCTTTTTCATAACGACTCATATTAGATTGATCCACATATTCAACTGTCATATCATAACTCGAAGAAAACATCTTCTCTGTAATTTTAAGTATTCCTACATATTTCATGTATTCCCCAACATGAAATACAGGAACTCCTTCTATTTTTATCCCTAATTCTGGAGTTGTATGAGTATGTCCTGCAATCACAGCATCTATACCTGTGACACTTTTTAGAATATTTTCAATACTTCCATCAATATCTTCCTGCACAGTTATTTTAGGAGAAGAATATGTAAGAGAGTCTGTATGAGAAAGCATAATTACAACATCTGCGATTTTTCTTAGGTTATTTATAGTTTTTTGAAGTCTATCCATATCAATAGAAAAATAAACTGATTCAGTCTTAGATTTAAGATTCTTTCGTTTAGTTGAAGGTGTTAGAAAAGATACAAATCCTACTTTTTTTATTCTAAACAAATTGGTCTTATACGGAATTACCCAGTAAGAATTAAATAGGGAAGTTTGATCCTCCTCATTCAAAATATTTGTTGTAACAATAGGGAAATTTAAATTCTTAGCTATCTTTTTTATACCTTTAACTCCATAATCAAAATCATGATTTCCTAAGGTCATTACTGAGTATGGAAGAGCATTTAGAATATCTTCAACATACTTACCTTCAGTTTTTGCCACCTCTGTAGAACCCGAAAAAGTATCTCCTACATCTACTAGGATAGGGGACTTATTAGTGTTTGAATTTTTAATCTTTTTTACAACTGTATATAATCTTGGATATCCGATATAATCATCTACGTGAGAGTGAACATCCGAAGTAAATACTACTGGAATAGTCCCTGACTTATAAAATGCAAATCCAGAAAAAAGAATAACAACAGAAAACAGTATAGTTGAACCATACAGTAAAATTTTTTGTTTTTTTGATCCCGATGAACTCATCTTAATTAATTTCCTTTCTTGGTTATCTATTGAAAAAATTTACCTTTAACCAGATTAATACCTTCCTTATAAGTCTTCCAGTTTAAAAGTCTAAACTGAGTTTTTAAATAAGTTAACATTACTCCAATTTGTCTTTCTGTTTTGAGGTTGAACTCTTTTTTAATATCAGATCCGTTAATAGGAAGTGGGGCTTTTCTAATTTCTTTGTAAGAATGTTCCACTTCTTCTATCCTGGAGATTAAAGCGAGAAGAGTTTTATCCTTTATACAAAAACTAAAATAGTTAATAAAGACACTGCAAAATTCAGCTCTTATACTATTTTCCAACTCATCTATAAAATCCATCAGGGAAGCTTGATCACTGGCTTTTAAAGATAAAAGTTCTGATTCAAAACCAGAGAAGAACTTAATTCTTTGAACCTCTAAGTTAGAAAGTTTTAAATCTTTAAGCCTTGTTTCAACTTCCTTTAAAGATAGTAGATGGGAATCTAGACTTTGTTTAACTATATAAGAAAATCTAAAAATATATAAAAACTCTGAACTACTACTAGTAGTAGCTAATTTATCTATACTGTGGATATCGTCCCTAGATACACTAAAACCTTTAAATACCTCAGCTAATACCCCAGTAGCCTGCATTGACTGTAAAACCGGTAGAATTTCTGGATACGTAAATATCTTTTTAATCTCTGAGGTTATTCTTTCCTGAGAGATACATCGAAGGCCTTCTTTATGATTAGAAATCTTTTGAATTTCTTCCTCTAGTGGAGTAAATCTTAGTTTTGCCCAGAATCTAAAAAATCTAAGAATTCTAAGATAATCTTCTTTAATCCTTAAAGAAGCATCTCCTACAAAACGAAGCCTCTTGTTTTTAATATCATCTACTCCACCAAAATAATCGTAGATCTTTTGGTTCCTATCTTCAAACATGGCATTGACTGTAAAATCCCTACGAGAGGCATCTTCTTTAAAAGATACATCCCCGAATTCTACAATGGCACGTCTACCCATAGGAGTAACGTCTTTTCTTAAAGTAGTAATTTCAATAACTCGACTGCCAAAAACAGCTGATACGGTACCGTGATCTATGCCGGTTGGAACTACATTAATACCATGATCGCTAAGAACTCTTATAACATCATC
>CACXFL010000097.1 GCA_902766925.1 uncultured bacterium
CATTTGGACCAATAAAAACATTGTCTTCTACAATCATTCCATCCCATATTTGAACACCGCATTTGATAGTAACATTATTACCTATAGCAACATTGTTTTCTATAAAGCAATGAGCACAAATATTACAATTATTACCAATTTTTGCTTCGGGTAACACAACACAAAATTGCCAAATATTAGTGTCTTGACCTATATTTTTACTTTGAACATCAGATAATGAATGAATCATAAAAAAAACTCCCGCTAATAAAATTCCTCTCTATATTTTTAAATCTCAACTCATAATTATATTTAATTGGTAAAACTAGAGGTCAAACCTATTACACCTTTAAAATGAAATATCATCTTAGAAGTGATTCCTAATTTAAACACCTTCATACTGCTATTTTTAGCATATATTTTTCTTCAACGTCAATAAAAGTCCAAACTCCTAAAAATGAACTATAATAATGAGAATGAAAAAAATGTTAATATTAAAACAAGTGTTGACGTGAACTTAGAACCTATGATAAAAGTAAAAACGTACTGATTCATGTGTGTTAGGGTAAAACAGACAATCCATAGTTGTACTATTGTAGTGTGTTCATATGATTTAGTTATATCATGATTAGTTTTTAAATTACTAATAAAGAACGTTAGGTTGAACTATATTTTTATAAGTTGTATAGGTAATGGCAAGAATTTTTATTTCTTTTTTTAGTGGTATAGATATTAAAGCAGAGCATACTGTTGTAGTTCCTGCTTATTATGAGTCTTTTTGTAACGGATTAAAAAGCAGTGGGAATGTTGTATGGGCGATTTATCATAGAAAATGGAATACCGATTGGAATACAATACCTGCCAATCTACTGCAACAAATAAAAGAATTTAATCCGGATTTGATTTTTTTATTTAACAATGCTTTTTACGATCTATCAAAAGAGTTTAGCTGTCCAATAGTTATCTTTGGTGTTGATTCACCTCTTTTTTATTCTAATAAAGGACTTATTAAGAGAAATCCGGATAGGTATATTTTCTTTGAGCAACAAGTTTCATCTACTTTGGTATTAGAACGAGAATTTAAAATTCCAACTAGAAATATACATATGATTCCTTTTTTTACAGAGGTTCGTGCATCTAACTGTAAAATTGAACGTAATATCTGTTTTATAGGAACTAGATTTACTGCAAATAAGTTTGCATGTATTAATAGGTTTATGAAATTAAATCCTAGTAAACAGGAGATGCACGAGTATCTGGATTTATTAAAACTTGTATATGAGAATCCGTATATAAAACAGGATGAATTGCTAAAAAATACAAATTCAAGTGCCGTTAGAGTGAATTTTAAAAAGGACGATATAGTAACGATACTTTCTGCTTGTGCTAGAAACCGAACTTTAGATTCTGTATCAGATTTAGGATTGGAAATATGGGGTACTTCCTCTTGGGCAACACAAGACTGTATGTTTCCATACTTGAATTTAAGTTATAATGGTACCCCTGTATATTCCTTAGAGCAAAATCAGGCTATTTACAACACTTCAAAAATTGGAATAAGCATAAGTCACTTACAAGCCAAAGAGGCTTTTCCTTGGCGTGTACTTGATATAATGGCCTCTAATGCATGTCTGGTTTCAGATTATCACAAAAATTTTAAAGAGTATTTTCCTAATTTAAAAATACCTACATTTGTAAATCACTTTGAAGCGAGAGAACAGTGTTTGAGGATATTAAATGACGAACCTTTGCGTATGGATATCGTTCATCAATCACAAGAGATCGTAGATAA
The DNA here is from genome assembly GCA_902766925.1 of uncultured bacterium. Lineage (GTDB taxonomy): Bacteria > Bdellovibrionota_B > Oligoflexia > Oligoflexales > CACXFL01 > CACXFL01. Next base: position 1,772 of record CACXFL010000097.1, read on the forward strand.
ATCATATCGTTTTAAACACCATTTAAACGCAATTCAAGATTATTTAGGCGTTTGTTTGTCGACTTTAGAGGACGGCACTTTAAAATATTCATCTTTAAGTGATTTAGTACCAGAGATGTCAGATATAGAGACTTCAATATTACGTAAGAGTTTGTCGCATATTCGATATGGTACTCCTCATTTTTACAACAAGAAATTAACAGGACACGTCAGATTTTTGTATCTACGTATCAAGCCAATACTACGAATATTTAATGAAGTTTTTTGTTTAGTGTATTATTTATTATTGTATATGATATTGTATGCACGTAGATTAGGAAGTTTTATTTATCGAAAAGCGAGTTCACTATCAAACTTAAAGGATAGGTAGTCTATATGTGTTATTGTCAAAGATAATGATCTATATCAAGATGTAATTATAGGTTAATATTTTTCTGTTTTATTCTGTGGTAAGTTAGTTCTAAAAGCTCTACAGATGATACTTTGATATAAGAATCGATGTCTGGAGATTTGTTTTATTCTGATAGAGATTGTCCAATATGTGTGATTGTTTTTAGTATTTTTTTGAAAAGATATGATATAGATCAAAGTATGAGTAAAATAAGAAATCCTTGGAATAGTATTTCTATAGGAGGTTTTTACATGCCTTTAAATTGGAGTATTTCTACTTTAATAGAGGTATTGTCAAATGTTGTGTTTCATACCTTATAACCTCCTAAGCAGCGATAGCTCTAGTTTTAATCCCATCTACAAACATCCA
>CACXFL010000098.1 GCA_902766925.1 uncultured bacterium
AACATACCCCATGTTTTTTAAGTAGGAAGAAAAACATCCCATAACTTCTCCAATGTCTAAATTGTGATAGATTATAACGTATCAAAAACATTTTTAGTGTTGAAATATAGATTAGTATCCATATACTATAATTGTATCATAATATTTGTAAAAAATATTAAATTCTCTATAAAAAACAAACAAAGGTCAAACCATGAGTAACGATATAAACGATAAAAATTATCCTTTTTCTGGATCTGCAACTGATCTATCCTCTATGGATGAAAGGCCTACAGGATCAGTGAGAAAAGATGATAAATCCACAAAATCTCTTCAAGATCTTATTAGTTCAGATAACTTATCTCTATCTCAACAACTTATACGACTCAGACAATCTTCCAACTTAAATATAGAGCAACTAGCTGATATTACTAAGATTAGATCAGAGTTTATCCAAGCCCTTGAAGATGAAGACTTTTCAAAACTACCGGGTCTGGTTTTTGCCAAAGGATTTATAAAAAACCTAGCAAGATTTTATAAAGTAGCTGATACTTCTTTACTTGAAGCTTTTGACAGAGTTAGCTCTAATCAAAACCCTATAAGTCCTAAAGACACACAAGGACAGGATAACTCCCTATCTACTCAGGAAAAACATCCTTCTAGTTATGAACTGACTGCTGAAAATATTCTAGATGATGCTTCAAAATCTATAAATACTTCAAGAGGTTCCTCTGGTAAGGGAGGAAAAGCTTGGAAGTTTTTTACTTTCTCATTGATTGTAGTGGCCGTTTTAATGATTCTAGGTTTTATTTCCTATCTTAGATCCTCTAAAGAAGACGAATTTGTACTAGAAGACTCTACCTTTATTCCTGAAGAATCAGGATCTCTATCTTCTGATGATACTTCATCTTCTACTACTCAACAAGTAGGTGATGAAAACATTAGTTCAGCATCTGATTCCTCACAGGATACTGCTTCCAGTAATACTACTAACTCAGATCTTTCTTCTTCAAAGTCTCTTCCTACCGATCAACCTACTGAAGATATGAGTAATACGGGTAATACCGGTAATACAAATTCTTCTATAGCTCAGCCACAACCTAGTGAACCAGTTGATACAGCTGGTACTAGTTTAGATTCTTCAAAAAAGACTGATACTAACACAAATGCAAATACTACCCCTCTAGTATCAACTCTTAGTATGAACATCTCCTGTCCGACAACAATTAGGACTAAATCTGATTATTCTTCTTGGCAAGAACAGGTATTTCAACCAGGCCAAAACAGTTTTGAATTTAAAAATGTATTTCATATTTTTATAACTGATTCTTCCTGTGTTTCTCTTTCCATGAACGAGGTATCCCTAGGAGATCTTAGTATCAAAGGAAAAGAAAGAAGATTGACTTTCTTTCATAACCAAGTAGCCAAAGAAATCAACTAGTTAATAGTTTTGTTGTTATATTTTAAAACCTTATAAACATAGGTTTTAAAATACATAAAAAACCTGTATTTATCTAGTCAAATCATGATGTTATTTCAGATATCATCTTTTTTTAAACTTTTTTGATCTATGGTCTAAAGTTTTAGACTAATTTTCCGATTTAATATATAGAGGCTAGGACATGCCTTAGATTCTTGTAGGACAGAGAGAGGACTTTCTCCTATAGGGAAGAAGGAAAGAGCATTATACATAAATGTATGATATCACTAGGATGGTGATAGTTTCCCTTACCTACAATAAATTTAAATAAAAATCCCTATTTTAAAATAGGGATTTTTTTTATCTAATTTTCTACCTACCTTAATTTTTACTAATTTTAGGAATTTTAGTTCTTATCCTTGTCATAATTTTACATGTTTTTAGTACAAGAGAGTTAGGAATTCTTTTTCTAAATTCTACCATCAATGATGGAACAAATGGTTTTTTATACTGATATCCAGAAAGGCCTATAAAGTACTGAAGATATGCATTTTCTCTGATAGTTTCTACAAGCTCTTGATCAGAACATTTATAATGTTTTTGGATAAGTAAAGCTCCAAGAGCCATTCTTAAAGGTTTAGCTACAGTACCAGTTCTACTTGGAAATAACTGAGCATACTCCTCTTCTAATTTTAACCAAGGTATAAGAGCAGCTCTTTTTACCCAACGATTCTCTGGATCTATTTTAAATCCAAGTGCTTGATTAAAATCTGTTAAAGATATTTGTTGAACCTTACTTGATTTATACATTCAACCCTCTCCCAAAAATAAACCTTCTATCAGTTTAAAATCAGAATCCAAAGATTTTATCATTCTCCATAGCTGAGTATTTTTCAAGTATTTACTAACTTCTATCAGAAAAAAAGGATAAAAAGAAATCAAAATCTATAGATAAATCCTATTTCTTTTTTATTTTGATTCATTTCAATAGTAATATCTACGTACTTATCCACCATAAAATAACTTACAAGAGAGCTAATCATAGCTCCAGCTAGTACATCATGAGTGTAATGTCGTCTTGCATACACTCTAGAAAACCCGACAAACAAAGCCAGCCCATAAGGAATGGCCGCTTGTGACAGTCCATATCTATGATGGATAAAACTCGCTCCAGAAAAAGCTGAAGCTGTATGTCCGGATGGGAAAGAATGATGATTAGATCCATCAGGTCTTTCTTCTGAAACTATCATCTTAACAGCATGAACTATTATCTGGGTAGTTCCATAGGAATAGACCATTTGTTTTGTTCCTTCGATATCTTTTTCATTAACACTCATACCAAGAGCATAGGCTGGAATCATAAATTGAAGAAGATCTCCAAAATACGCTATACTTTCTGCATATAGTTTAGAAGAACTATAAAAAAGTCCCACACAAAGTATACATACAAATTTTAAACTTTTTACTTTCGTATCTTAACTCCACTCCAACCCAGTTTTAAAAACTAATATTAATATCATCCTCTATGAGAGAATAACTTGCAATAGTTTATCTTGGTATAGCCTCTAACTTTCTATCATCTAACCATTTTAAAAGGTCATGAATATCGTTAAAATATTTCATATCCATATTAATGGTAGAAATCTCTCCCTGGTCATATAAAGAAGCATCAATTTTTTTACCTTCCCCGGGATATATCAGAATAAAAACTGGAAGAGATTTTAAATTGTATTTTTCAATATGTAATTGGGTTAGTTCATTATCTTTAGATAAATCTTGCTTCCAAAGTACAAAAGAAGATATCTTATCCCGGCTAGTAGCAAGATATTTTTCTGCCATGTGACAATGAGAACACCAATTAGCCCAATTATCTAAAAGAATAGGCTTTTCTTCTTTTATACTAACTTGTACTGCTTCTTTCTCTGAATAAACCCAATTTAGATTATATCTAAATATACTATTTATTCCTAGATATAAGAAAAATAGTAGACATCCACATGCTAAACTCATACAGACAGTAAGATAATTCTTTTGTTTCTTCCTGTATACAAGAAGAAAACCTAAAGCTAGTAAGCAGCTTACTACCACCATGTATATCCATATTTTTTCAAACTCTCGATAAAATATATTTCTTAAATAATAAAAACAAAGTGCAAACATCAGTGAAGCAAATACTATTTTTATAATACGTTGTAATTTTATAGAAATTCTAATCTTTGTAACCCCCTTAGAAAATATTCCCAATACAAGATAAGGCAGGGAAAATCCTAAGGAATATACAAACATTAAGGTAATACCGTAGTAAACATTCTGACTAGAAGCAATATAGGTAAGAAGAGCAGCAAGTACTGGTCCAGTACAAGGAGCTGCAAGTCCTCCAGCAAGTACTCCCTTAATAAAAGTAGTTAGATACTCACTTTTTATCTTTCTAGTCTCCGTGAGTCCTTTTCCAAAAAAACTTTGAACCCTTGAAAAACTTCCATCATGCAACATACCTATAGCCACAAGAAACATAAACCCAGCAAAACATAAATTCATCCAGGTACTATACATTAAAAAACCAAACACTTTGCCGGCTAACACTGATATAACACCCAGTATTGTATAGGTAAGACAGATCCCGAGAGAATAAAAACAAGGAGTAAGTTTTTTACTATTTTTAACCATGATACCCACAGTAATAGGAATCATAGGAGCTACACATGGAGTACAATTAGTTAAGATTCCTGCTAAAAATAACATTACAACTAACCAAAAAGATATCTGTGTAAAATCAAGATTTCTATCACCTCCTAGTCCGAGTTGAAATTCTTGTAGATGATACTCTGTTTTCTCCTCACCTGGATTTTTTTCTACTTTTTGAATATAACTTTGATCTTTTTTTATACTTTCTAAATCTAATCCACTTCCAAAATTTTCTTCTATACACTTTAGATTTAGTGTTTGTACCGTAGGAAATAGACATTTCCCTACGGTACAAGCACTATAACGTACCATCATTTTCTTCGATTCATACATCGGGATAAAATAGATCTCAAACTGATCCTTATCTTTAAAAGAATCCCTCATCACCCTTTTAATCGGATCTTGACGTTTGAAGGATTTAGGATATAAAACTCTTACTGGTTCACTTCCTGAATCAAGATAAAAAGATAGATCTTCCTTAAAAACTGAAAAATTACTTCCTGTCTCTAAAGTCACTACTACTTTCATAACCCTATCAGTATAGGTATAGGTAGCATCTATTCTCCAGTTTATATCCTGATTCTTTTTGGGTTCACTTTTACTAGCAGCTTCTGGCTGATCTTTTTTGGAGGATTTTGTTTCACTAAGATACTTATCAATACTGGAATTTAAATCAGAACTAAAAAGCAAAAAACTACTATCTTTAACCAGCCACCATTCAACTAAAAAAAACACCGGTACTATACATACCAGTTTCTTTATATATCTACAGCACATAAATTAATCACCTTATTAATTTTAAATCCACTATTTAGCTAGACTTTCTGGAACATTAATACCCTAAAATCTAATTCTAGTTTCTAAGTCTGTTTAACCTCTTAATTATATTTTAACTATTGGGCAAAAAAAATATATTTTTCTTCTAAAATATTCTAGAATTAGCTAAATTCTAGGTAATGATATGGTTATGATTAAAACTTATTCCCTATCTAAAAAGATCCCCCTGGATATTCCAAATAGGTAAATAAGATTAATATCAAAACTTTATAAAAGTCCTTGATCATTTTTATTTATTATTTTATCTTGTAAGTCGTTTCGTTTTTATGGCATCCATCAGGATGGGAAAAGGGTTAAATTTTTAACTGTTTAATGTTAGTGTTTCATTTTTAGATGCTTGGGTAATATTATGAAAGAAGTTACAAAATATCAAAAAAAATTCAGATTGAAAGCTGGAGAAGAGGTTATCATTACCACAGGTAAATGCAAAGGTCTTACCGGTAAGATTGAAAAATTAGATCTTAAAAAAGATAGAGTATTTGTTGCAAATCAAAATATAGCAAAACGTCATACAAAACCTTCTTCACTAAATCCTCAAGGTGGAATAGTTGATAAGGTTATGTCCCTACATATCAGTAATGTTGCTTTACTCGATCCAAAAGAAAAGAAAGCAACAAAAGTAGGTTTTAAGTTTGAAAATGGTAAAAAAGTTCGTTTTGCAAAACTTTCTGGGGTTGTTCTTTCTTAGTTTAAGATTGATTTGAAGCTGATAGAAAAGAAGGGAAAAGATAAAATCTTCTCCCTTCTTTTTTATCTGGCTTTTCTTATCCATTCTTCCAAGCCTATCCAAGTTAATTTTACTACTTATCTGGATAATTTCTTGGTCCAAAAATATCTGTTCCTACCCTAAGACAACTACTTCCAGCTATAATAGCCGTTATCATATCGGAACTCATACCCAGGGATAATTTTTTCTTACCTATAGTTTGAGAAAACTCATAGATATCTTGGTATAATTTAGGAATTTTAATGTTATCTATACTTTTTTTTAAATCTTCTACTTTTATGTTTTCTTCATATACCGGAGGAACACACATAATTCCTTCAACACTTATACTACAAGCAAACTCTGAACTTAAAATATCTTTATATAACTCGGTAATCTTCTCATATGATATTCCAGCCTTTTGAGATTCTAAATTTAACTCTATATATATTGGATAAGGAATCTTTCCTTGGATAGAAGCATATCTTGAAATAAAACTTATCTGTTTCATGTTCTCTACACTTTGAATTTCATCTGCACACTCAACAATTCTTGCAATCTTGTTAGATTGAAGCTTCCCTATAAAACTCCAATGAATACCTTCTACCCTATCTTTAAAATAATGATATTTTTCCTCTAGTTCTTTCAGGTAACTCTCTCCAAACCAGCTTGCACCTTGATTTATCGCCTCTTGTATCTTATCTACAGAATGAAACTTAGAAACAGCCATCAATCTAGGTACTTTACCAAGATTTAAATATGACGAAACATCCGTTACCTTAGCTAATATCTCTTTGAAACAAACACTCATAAAAACGAACACACCCTAGTTTCAAGATAGTACTACATTCTATAAACTTATCTTGAACGTTCTTCTCTTTCATCTCTTCTTAAAAGATTTCCAGAATTTTTTCTAGTAGTTTTATTCGTTTTTACCTGCTTATCTTCTTTTATATTTAAAGCTTGAGCTTCTTGGGGAGAGATTCTATTATTTTCATCTTGAAGCTCAGCTTCTAATCTTCTGGCTCTTCTATCAGTTACAGTCCCAGATTTTTCACTAGAATCTAAACCTTCTTCGTCGTCTTCTGTTTTACTCCTTGCTTTAAGTTCCTTAGAGCTTAAAGTCTGAAATTCTTTATAGGTAGGAAGAGTAGACGGATCTACCTGAGAATTAGGGTGAGTTCCTCCTTTTTTACCAACAGCTTTTTCCTCCCCTCTAGCTATCCCTGAAAACCTTCCTTTTGATGTCTTTCCTAGGGACGAAAATATATCATCTTCTCTTACTTGATAATGAGGAGCTTCTATAAAAACTGTACCATCCTCACTTATACTTACATTTACGTTCTTAAGATTTTGATTTCTAGCTGAAGAGATATCTACACCGTTTAGAAAAATCCCCCCTGCATATACTGAAGGTACCATCAAACTAATACAGGTTAATAAAGACAAAAACATAATAAATTGAAATCTTGACTTTCTAATATGTATTATTCTTTCCATATAATAATTTCTCCAAACTATGTTATTTGATTATCTTTTATTAAGATTTTAGCATAGCCTTAGATATTTTCCAAGATTTCTAACCGAGTGACGATAAGCTCATAAGATAGACTGTAAAAATCTTTATATCTTTATATCTTTAAAATTTTTATATATAATCATAGAGTGTTTTTACTAAATATTATGTTGAGGTATCTTATGAATCTTTTATCAAAAATTTGTTTTACTGTTTTATCACTATCTGGTCTATATATGGTAGGTTGTACTTCTTTCCAAGGACAATACCAAGATCCAAACGAAGTAGAAATTATCGATGATCGTTGGAACGAAACAGATGCTAGAAAAACTGCTGCTCATCTTGTAAACGCCATGATCAGTAAACCTTGGATTATTGAATATACAGCTACTCATAATAAGCAAAGACCTATTTTAGTACTTGCTGATGTTGAAAATAGAACTGATGAACATATAGATATAAAAGCACTTACTGAATACATCACAGATGAACTATTAAATACTGGTAAAATCAGATTTGTAAATGCTGCTGCAAGAGATAAAATTAATAAAGAACTAGATTACCAGCACACTAGTGGTAGAGTAGATCCTAGTAAAGCAGTAGCTCTAGCTAAACAAATTGGGGCTCAATTTTTAATTATGGGAGCTATAAGTAGCCAACTCCATGTTCAAGGTGGTATAAAAACCGTAAGTTATCAAACTGTACTAAACCTAACAAATATAGAAACCTCAGAAATGGAATGGAGTGATAAGTACATAGTTAAAAAGAAATTTAAACAATCTAAATGGTAATAATTAGATTAAGTAAATATAGGAACACAAATCATACATTAATAAACATTTTACGTAGAGGAAACAGTGACAAAATCTAGATTAAAATTTAGTAAATCTTTTTTCTTACTGTTTCCTCAACTTTTTTTCCTTCCTTTTTTATTTTTATTTTTGTTTTTATTTTTATTTTGTGGCTGTACTTCTTACTCTTCTAAATTTTCTTCAACCGCTGATCTATATAGTGCAAAAAAATACTCTGAGGCTCTATCATCTCTAGAAGATTTATCTATTCTAAAAGCTGATAGAAATCGTCTTTTATACCTACTTGAAAAAGCCACTATTTTAGATGAGATTCCTGATTATTCTAAATCTCGTTCTACTTTTATAGAAGCAGATAAGCTAGCAGATAAACTCTATACTCAGAGTTTAACTAAAAACATTGCATCTTTTCTTTATAATGATACCACTACAGATTACAGTGGTGAAGATTATGAAAAGATAACTATTCATACAATGCTTGCTCTATCTTTCTTAAAAGAAAGAAATATAGGTTCTGCATTGATAGAAGCTCGTAAAATCAATAATAAACTGTATGAAATTATCTCAGGATATAACCACACTTCTTATAAAGAAGATGCCTTCGCTAGATTCCTTTCCGGTCTTATATATGAAGCTAAATCAGAGTACGATAACGCTATCATAGATTATAAAAAAGCTCTTACCCTATATGAATCTGGATATTTTAAAGTAGTAACTCCATCTTATCTTGTAGAATCTTTGTATACTTTACTAAAAGCAAGATCTAGACAGTCTGATATTACAGCTCTTATAAAGAAATATCCTTATTTAAAACAGTTATCATCTTCTCCTTCGGAAGCTTCTATTGTTACCATAAGAAAAAGTGGTCTTATATCAAAAAAAGTATCCCGTTCATTTAGCTTTGGGGTAGGAGATCAGATTGTTTCTTTTTCATATCCAGTAATAGTAGATGTATCAGCTTCTAGAAACCAAGAAAGATCAATTATTATTAACGGTACTATCTTTACCAAAGAGCAATTAGTTCAAGACATGAATCTAATAGCCAGAGATACTCTTGAAGAAAAAAGATTAAGACTAATTGCAAAAACTTCCTCTAGAGCAGTACTTCGAGCAGGAATGTCCCACGAGTTAAAGAAGAACGGTTCTGATGTAGCACTACTTGCTAACCTTGTACTTCAAATTTCTTCCATATTTACTGAACAAGCTGATACTAGAAGTTGGAATTTATGTCCTTCATCTTTCTACATTTCTAGAACCAAGGTTAAACCTGGAAAATATAATCTACGTTTTATAAATCAAAACGTAGATATCAACTTAGAACCTAAACAAATCTACTTTCTAGTAGAGTAGAATTTGATATTCATCTATCTCTTTTAAAAAAAAATATAAATTCTTTAAATAAATTCATTTAATATATAGAATATATGATATAGGTATTGGGCATTACAATTTATCTATTCTTTTTTTATTTTTGAAGGATTCAAATATGTTTAACATCAATGAAAAACAATCCATAATACTTCTGAGTATAATACTATTTTTGGAGTTTGTCCTTGTGATATATACTTGCACCGAAAAAGATATAGGTTATGCAAGAGAGCTTATGCAAATTAGTGAATCTAATGCACCAACCACTATGGAAGGAGCTGTACCTAAAGATTTATTTGACAGTTGGACTCCTCATGAAAAATGGAATAGCATTTTAAACCTAGGTAAGGGTTTAAGATTTAGTTATCTTCGTATTTTAAAAAATAATACATCTCAATCTAAAACACCTTTTTCTTTGTTTGTACTTCATACTGCATCATCTTTGAGCTCGGGAAAATATTCGAAATGGCCTATGTTAATTTCAAATATGTTATTCTTCTTTGTATCTCTCATTTTCTTATATAAGATGATGGTGTTTTTTACCAGTAACTATCTTGTGGCAAATCTCACTGTATTATTATACGCAACCTGTAAAGCTGCACTGTTTTACGTAGTTTTCATTCAACCATTTGAGATATATCTGGCTTTTACTATAATCACCTGTTATGTCCATCTTAATATCTTAGCTTATCTTCTATCTTCCTCTTTTGGTAAACGTCTTCCTCGTGATATCTTATACTCTTTAATTGCTGTTGGAGTTTGTTACTTCTTCGGATATTTTACTCTTCCATTCTTTGTAGCTTGGATATTTACTTTAACTTTAGTAGTAGTAGCCATTTCTTGTATACGTAAAAACATGTGGTTTTTATGTAATTATTTAATTGCTGCTATTGTTCCTGTTATACTTACCTGGATTATATATCGTCCATCCCTACTATTTCTTACAGGGAAAGAAGGTCCAGGTTTTGTTTCAAATTCTATTTCTTCGTTATTTTCAGGTCAAACTTTTCAATCAGTTGTGCAAATGCTATCTACCCTAAATTCATATATTTATATAAAGCATTGGATTGTAACATTATGCTTAGGAGTAGTTATAGCTTTGATATATCGTTACGTTAATTTATCATTTACTAAATTAAGTCTTAACCTATCAATTAAGCCTTTAAATCCAGGAAATGGTATCACCCTATCTATCAATCCTAGAAATCTATCTATGTTTGTTTTCGTAGTAAGTTCAGCTCTGGCATTCTATATCATTATAAGTTCTAAAAATATAGATATGGGTTACATCTGTTTTATTATACCTATTTTCTTCATGCTTTTAGGCTGTTGTGTTAGAAGTAAACCGATGTTTATAATATTCTCTTTAGCTCTTTTAGTTAGTTTATCATATAATCAACCTTCTAAACTTGAACGAATAAAATTTGAAGATGATGCACAAACCTTTATTAATGATGAAGCTAAAAAGAACATTATGTATGATATGATTTTTTATTATCCAGGAGAATCAGGTTGGTATCCTTTAATATTTTTTACAAGATACCTTTCTAACGCTAAAAGAGTGTATTTATCATCAAATGTAGAAAAGAATATTCCTACAGAATCATCTACAGATGAAATTATAGTATTTTTTGCATCTAAGCTATATGCATCGGGGAAAAACGATGTCTCAGATACAAAGTTAGCAAGAGTTAGTAAATACCTAAATCGCCCTCATCATAGACCTCTTGCAAGAACTAGTTTTGGATCCTCGTGGATTTTCTCCAAGAAGTAAAAATACTTATTAATTATATTTACTGAAAGGGGATAGTTTCGCTACTATCCCCTTTATCAAATATTTGTATATAATCTAATTCTTTTTTCTGGCAATCTATAATATACTTACTTAGTTTTAATTTTCAGGTAAAATTAAGGATCCTTGTTATGTTTGATATCACAAAAAAGAATTCGATTATATCATTAATTATTATACTGCTATGTGAATTATTACTTATCATTTATACATGTAATCAAAAACAGGTTCGTTTTATAGATGAACTTTGGCAGATAAGTGAATCAAATGCACCAGAACACACTTATGGACCAATAAACAAAAAGGACTTTAATACCTGGACTGATCACGAAAAATGGTATCATATTCTAAATTTAGACAAGAATTTAAGATTTAGCTACTCCCGTATTTTTGAAAATTTAAAATACGATACTCAATCCCCTCTATCTTTTTTTATTCTTCACACTTTCTCTTCGATGAGTTCTGGAGAAATGTCCAAATGGCATATGATTATTCCAAACATCATCTTCTTTTTTATATCTTTGTTCTTATTATATAAAATAATGATGTTTTTTACCCGTAATCATCTTGTTTCAATCCTTTCAATACTACTATATGCAACTAGTAAAGCAGGTGTATTTTTTGTAACTTTTATTCGATCCTATGAGCTTTTTATTTTTTTTGTAATACTAAGTTATTTTATTCACATTAGGTTCTTTCCATATCTTATGAGTCCTTCTTCATCTAACAAGAATACCATCCCTACCAGTATTTATATATCATTAGTTGGGGTATTTATTTGTTATTTTCTAGGTTTTTTTAATCACTACTTCTTTGCTGTCTGGGCTCTTTCATTATCTATATGGGTAATAATTTTGTCTTATATCAAAGGAAGAAAATTTTTTTCATTTCTATATATTCTAAGTTCTACCACACCAATCATCTTAAATTTTATAATTAACCCACCTTCATTATTATTTTTTGCATCAGAAAAATATACCGGAATAGTTAATTTAATATTTAGTTCTGATTTTTTCAATCCAATACTAAAAGCCCTTACTCAACTCAACAATCAAATTTATATAAAATATTGGTTAATTTGTTTATGTACGGGACTACTTATAAGTATTATTTTTAGTACTCTTAAAATTTCATTCAATAAATCAAATTTTTTTATTTCATTTAATCCTTCTAAACTAAATAAAGAAATAACTATTTCTATAAAACCACATCATATATGTTTAGTAATTTTTATTATAAGTAGTTTATGTACTTTTATTATTACTTCTCATCTATCTGCAATAAGGTACGGAGTAAATATAATGTTTGTATGTTTTATCATACCTTTATTTTTTATATTTATAGGTTGTTGTATAAAAACTAAATGTATGTATGTGTTAGCAGTTTTATTTTTTATATTTAGCTTATCTTTCCTAAAACCAAGTGAGCTTGATTGGATAAAATACACAGATGAAGTAGAAAAGTTTTTAGTTGATGAGAGTTCTCAAGATAGACATCATGATATAATCCTATACTGCCCTCAAGAACCAAACTGGCATCCTTTAATTTATTTCACAAAATACCTTAGCCTATCTAATAGAGTATATCTTGCAGAAAATATCCAAGACAATATTCCTACAGAACAAGCTAGTGACGAAATTGTAATTATCTTTTTAAAAAAAATGTACCCATCTACAGAGAATGTACCTGAAGAAATTTTAAATACAGCAAGTAATAATACCGGTTATCATAACCGTAGATTTATAGCAAAAGACCATTACGGTTCTACTTGGTTGTTTTCTCATTAATATTAATAGAAAAACTTATAAATCAATTTTTTATTATTACTTCTATCAAAAGATTTTAGTTTTTCGATTACAGCAAACTCTTTTAAACAAAAGTCTTTGGATCATTATTTTTTATTTATTATATACTTATACAAGTTTATTAAACTATATCTTCATAATCATACTCAACTACAGAGTAGTGTTTAATACTATCAAAACTAGCCAATTTTTTACAAAGACTACTTATATCATCTGAATAAAGCTCTATAACCATGTTTAATCCAGATTTTGTATAATTTCTACTTTTTACTTTTATTTTTTTTGTAAATGGAGTGATATCCTTTACAACATCATCAGCTATACTATCGTCACAATTAATAACTAAAGTATAAGGAGTTTTTGGTAAATTTGTATAATTTAACCATACCAAAACTACGGTAACTATAACAGAGGTAACAGTTGCTAATCCAAAGAGTTGACAACCACAACATATACCGATATGAATCGCCCAGAGTATATAGAGCATATCTATTGGATCTTTTACTGCAGTTCTAAACCTTATAATTGCTAACGCTCCGATAGTTCCCAGGGTAATAATCAAGTTTGACTGCAAACACAGAATAATAGTTGATATAAAAAAAGGAATTACAGTAATTCCAGTATGAAAAGCCTTATTATAAAAAGCTCTATGAGAAAGTTTTTTATAAACCATATATTCATAAAATGATAACATTGCCACAATACACAAAACATGTATTATAATTTTATATGAAACTATACCATTATTAGAAAATACAGTACGTAGTGCTTTAATAATTAATTCTAAAACGTTCATCTATATCTTTTTTATTTCCTTCCTGTTACCTTTAATCCAATATAATATTTTGAAAAAGAAGTTTGAGAAATTCCCATCATATTTATAAGTTTATGCATATAACTAGGAAGAAGTTCATCAAACTTAACCTCTAAAACATGCATATTTGTTTTTTGAAGAGGAAGAGAGTATTTATAATCTTCTTGTAAAAATTCATCAACCTTTTTAGAAGCACAAACGTGTCTATCTATTGTAACTCTAATATTTAAATTAGGCTCTACAAAAGCTTCTCTCTCATATTTAGTTATAATTTTAGGACTAAACTCACGAGTTCCTATATCCAAACAGAATCTTTTCATTAGGTTGCTATCTGTATTCCAAAATACATCCCACTCGTTTCCATTCATTAACTTGTCAAACAATTCTTTAGAAATATTAAACGTAGATTTATGACTTTTCCCATATATTTTTTCTTTTAATTCAAGATGAAGTGTATCTATTTTATTTCCATAATATCTTAGACGATACTTAAACCTATGTGAAGCTCCAGCATTAACAGCCATTGCACAAGAATAGTTTCTATCATCAAAATAAAGACTTCTGACCTCATAAATTCCATCCTTATCTGAGTTAGAATCCCTCATCATAAAATCTTGAAGTCTTTTTTTTAGTTGTTCTAGATAATACTCAGAACAACAATATTTCCATTCATTTCTGTATTTTTTTTGCATAATACAAATTCCTATTTTACAGTTATAGGCTACTATATATTATGCATGATGACAATTTTTTTCTGACTATCTATTCTACATAAAAAGATCTATCCATTATTTGTTTTACTCATCATATCCATACATCCAAGGTACTCTTGTTCTTTTAGTAGATTACATAGATGAACGGCTCTATCAGAAAAATCTTTAAAGCTTCCAAACACGGAGTTACTAGATCCAAAAAGATCTGTATAATTTAGAGGAATCCATCCTCCATTTACGTGAAAATCTCTTTGTGTTGGAAGTTTTAAAGTTTTTTTGTATCTAGGATAGATTAATTTTACAACAATATATGAAAACAGTTTTTCTTTATCTTTAAGAACTTCTTCTGGAATTATATCAACTTTTTTTTCATCTTTATCTTCCATATTAGTTTCAAAAAATGATGATATATCCACTCCTTCCATACTAGCTAGTCGTTGACACTCTTCAGATACTCTATAGATAAAAGCAGAGTATCCAGGAACTAATCCCTTGGATTCAAATAGAAAATTTCTTGAAAAAGGAATTGCTCCATCTTTACCCAAGATATTAAAATCTTCTCTTACAGGATATCTTTTATGAACTTTAACCCATGGATAGATATATTTTTCAACTACATATAAAAATACTTTATCTTTATCATTTTTTATCCCAACTGGGATTATAGGTTTTAGCCTGTTCCTTGGATTCATTCTAGATATTTTAACTGGGGAGTACTTATTAGATCTAGACATCACTAGATCCATTTTTACCATACTATCTAGTTCTTTTGGGAAAAGTTCTAAAACCCTTTTAGCTTTCTTATTTTTTAGTGCTCGTTCCCAAACTAATTTTAAAACATAATCATAACTAAAGGTTCCAAAAACACTAGACAGTGAGTAGAAACTACATCCTACTTGATAACGGAAAGTATCCAGTCCAAAATCACGAAATTCAGGGAGTCTCTTATGACTTTTGATCCACTGATATATCATCTCCACTACATAATCTTGAATAGAAAGTTCCTTTCTTATTATTAAAGATAGAGCTTGATTTACTTTAAATCTTTTTCTAACAGATTTTGCATATTCTATAAGATCTCTTTGGTACTCATACATAGATGCAAAGATCTTATCTTCTCCAACAATATTTCTTCCACTTATCCCAAAACTATGTACCGCGATAGCTCCTATACCAGAAACAAACTGATTATCATTAAATTGTTGTATCCATTCTAGAGAGGCTTGTAGTAGTTTCTTTTTCAATGTCTTTGATTTAGTGGTTGGATGTGACTGTATTTTACTAAACAGTTCACTCCATTTACCAATAAATTTTTCTAGCTCTTTGGAATCTTTAGTATCATTTTGAACTTTTTTATCTTCTTGTATCACTACCCCTTGGCTCAGAGCATATCGATTAAGTTCTTCTATAAAACTACTATAATTTTTAAAAATCCCATGAGGTCCAATAAGTTTATACATTGGAATTCCTACTTGTTGAGCCTGTTGTCCAAAATCTTTAAATACTGGAGGATTCATACCATTAAATTTTTCCATCCATCTTAATAGGGAGGGAAAAATACCATCTATCATTTTTGATCTAGTTTTTTTATCTTGGATAATATCATCGTAACCTGGTTTAAAAAACTCTATAGGAATATCTAAAAACCAGTAGGTTCCTTCTAAGATTTTTGATGCTTTTATTCTTAGATCCATTGTAGTATCAAACAATCCTTCTGAGCGATAATTAGGGGCAACAAGTTTATATGGGGTAGTAAAGCTATTTAGTACTCCAGATTTAAAATCATCTTGTTTAATATATCTTTGTAATCTATCTAAACAAGTATCTAAGTAATGAGTAATAAAGAAGTGTTGAAGTATATCTCTATCAATTTCTAGATTTAAAAGACCTTGATCTAAACACACTAAAAAAAGTTCTAATCTTATAGGAAAACTTCTTTGTTGTTTTTCTGAGCTGATCCATGTCTGTTTTATAAAATCTAGGGGTTGTTCTCCATTTTTTAAAAATTCTACTCCGACAAATTGTTCCAATATTTTTTTAAATCTAAGTTCTTTATCGGTATGAGTTTTAGTTTCTAGTAAATCTAAAAACTTATTTACAATCCAACTAGGATAAGTTTTATTAAGAGAAATTTTAGTTACTATTTTTTCAAACATAACCTCATCATCGTAGTAACTTTCATTTTGAGTAGTTTCTTCAGCCAAACATAATATTGGATTTTCTAATATTAGAATAGCTATACTAAAAGCTAATATAAATCTAAT
>CACXFL010000099.1 GCA_902766925.1 uncultured bacterium
AAAAACTGTAACACTTAGAATTCCTAATCGAGAGATATCTTCTATTTTTGAAAATGCAGTAGTAACTTTATTTAAAGAAACAATAGACACTACTCGTCAAAAAGCTATGATGGAAGCTTTTTGGAAAGGACAATCTTCCAGTGTGGAAGAATACATCTCAGATTTTTTACTATCTACTATAAGCTATCATGATTATCATGAAAATTATTATCATGCGTTCTTAACTGGTATTTTTATAGGATTAGGATATGAAGTACAATCTAATAAGGAACAAGGTCTTGGAAGATCTGACATTCAAGTACGAGATCCTATAAATCTTAGACTTATAGTAATAGAAGCTAAAAAATCCGTAGCAGAATCTGATATGGACTTAGATTGTGATAAGGCATCTTCTCAGATTATAGAAAAAGGATACAATCAAAAACCTACTAACTATAAGAGTATTTTATGTTATGCAGTTTCTTTCTATCAAAAACAAGCAAGAGTTAAACTTGTTTGTAAGGATGAATCAAAGAAATAGATAGAGGAAGTATTTTTAGTATAAGAATTTTATTAAAAATCTTATTAATAACATATGTACTATAAGTATATATCTAGAGTTAAAAATAATTATATACTATTTTCTCTTACATTAGATTGGAAGATGTTTTAAATAACTTTAGATACAAAATCGCGAATGCTATATCTGAAGGAACCAATTCTATAATTCAACTTATAAAGTCTAATACTAGAGGATATTGTCACTGTGATAATACAGGTAGTTCTACACTAGATCATTTTGAAGAGTTGTATCTTAACTCATAAAAAATCAAAACAGCCTTAACCTTTTTATAACCAAGTAGAATCTTTATATTTTTTAACAACTACCAATTAATCTTTAAAGATTTAGTGCCGAACTATCCTATACGTTTTGGGATGATAATAGTCTAGTTTGTTAGTGTATGGAAAACGGTGATGTTTTTAATTTTTTATCAAAAAATAAAAAAGATGAAAAAAATTAATTCTATTATATATAGGATGATTTTTTCATGTCTGATGATTTTATTATTTGTACTTCCAACTTCTTGTGGTACTGAAACAAAGTTTTTTGGTCTTATAGTAAGTGAAGAAAAAAATAATCCAGTACGAGAAAGACCTACAGGAATTGAAACAGATATTGATAAAAAATCATATTTTGATTTATCAAAACTAAATATATATCTGGATAATTTTTTGTCAAATGAAGCTTCTCCTATAATTAGAGTAGAAGGACTAGTAAGTGGAGCTAGTGTTAAATTAAGGGAAGGAAGTTGTGGAGGAGAAGTGGTTTCTAGTTTAGATCATGATGGAAATTTTAGTGATCTTCCTTCATATGAAGATTACATCGAGATTCAATATTATATTGAGTTAAACTATCAAGGAAATACAGAGTGTAAAGTACTTGAAAAAAGCTGGGTTCATCTTTTAACTCCAACTCTATCTTTAAATGAACAGCAAACTTCTTTGGATAAAAGAAAACCGCAGTTTAATGTTACAAATCTATTCTTGGGAAAAGAAGTAGAGCTGGGTTTATATGAAACTTCTGATTGTAGTGGAGGTTCTTTAAGTTCTTCGGTTAGTACTAGTAGCGGGGAGGGAAGTACAGGAGTTTTAGATCTTCTAGATGATCTAGAAACTCATACATATTACGTAAAACAAAGTTATAAGGGTGTAAGTACTTGCTCCCTTGTAGGAGTAGAATACGCTTATAGTTTGGAATTAGAAAATATCTCTTTAACATATGATGATGTGATCCTTGGAGGAAGTGAAGAAGTGGTTGAGGTTGGTAAAGTTCTTCCAGGATCAACGGTTTCCCTGCATAAAGAATCTTGTAACATGGAAGCAGATGATATACTGACTGAAGATGGATCACTTAGTCCTGTAACTACTAATACCTATACTGATGTACCTTTATATGTTAAATATACATATGATCAAACAAGTGTTTGTTCCGAGATAGATTCTCGCTATGTATATTTAGAAAAAGCAGTACTAAACTTAAATTCAGCACAAACTGCACTTCATAAACAAACTCCAACTTTTAACATTACAAACTTATATTCTGGTAAGGAAGTTTCAGTAGCATTATACGAGAATTCTACCTGTACTGGAGATACGGTAAGTGATATTGTACAAACCAATACCGGATCTACTACTTTAACTATTAATTCACAGATATTAGATAATAATACTCATACCTACTATGCAAAACAAAGCTACGTTGGGGTATCTAGTTGTTCTGAAGGAATCCAGTATACTTATGGACTTGATATCTCAGATTTAACTATAACTTCAGATCCAATTTTATATGGTACGTCTCCTTCAAGTATAAGTGTATCTGGAATGATTCAAGGATCTAGTGTATCAATTCATAAAGGATCTTGTAATGCTCCAGCTGATGATACTATTAGTGAAGATGGAACTTTGAGCCCTACAGCTACTAACACCTACACAGAAACTGATTTATATTTAAAATACTCGCTTAATCAAGGAAGTAGTTGTCAAAGTATAGGGGTAAGTTATTTAAATCTAGTAGCTCCAGTATTAGCACTAAATTCAGCTCAGACAAATTTAGATAAGCGTTCTCCTAAGTTTGATGTATCAAATTTATTTACTGGAAAGAATGTAACGGTTACAATTCATGAAAACTCTGACTGCTCAGGAGAAGCTGTCGGTGCTACAGTTAACACTAGTACTGGATCAGCTTTACTATCCTTATCATCAGCTCTTACAGATACTTCCACTCACAGCTATTCTGTTAAACAAAGCTACCAGGGATACAGTAGCTGCTCAAACAGTTTAAATTATCAGTATGGTATTGATACCGAAAATCTTACCATCAGTGCTTCTAGTCTTTTATATGGAGTAAGTCCAGAATCCGTAACAGTGTCAAAGATGTTATCAGGATCCACGGTAAGTTTACATAAGGGGTCTTGTGAGGTACCTGCAGATGATAGTATAACTTCTGATGGCTCGCTTTCTCCAGTAAGTACAGGATC
>CACXFL010000100.1 GCA_902766925.1 uncultured bacterium
ATAGATACAATAAAAGTAATAATAAGTACCATATTATTAAGGATAAAAAGAATAAAACTTTCCTTGAACTTAGAAATCCTATCATAGATGAAGAAAAAGAAGAAAAAACTTCTTTAGTTCAATCAGTAATAGAAGATGTAAAAAAGAATTCTTCTTGTAAAAGGTCAAACACTGAAAGAGATAAAGTTATGACTGATAGAGTTACTGAGATTTTGTCCAATTTGTATATTCTTAATGGTGATGGGTATAAATTTAAAGTAACTTCCCTAGTAACAAATAAAATATATAGTCGAGATTGTAAATGGTCTATTCAAACTAAAGATGTAGCATCTGCAATTAAGTACATCAATAGTAGTAGTACATTTAATTTCTATGTTAAACATCTTGGTTCAAATAAAGGATGTTCTCTGATTAGTAAACTCCAGCTTAAACTTCCATTGGAAAGTTCTAATATAAGTTGGGCTTAAACTGAACGTTAATATAGGAGGAAACCAAGGAAATGCAACTTACCGCTAATTTTAACTTTTATAGGCGACCTGAGAATGAAGAAGTATATGATTGGTTGGTAGAAGCGTGTACTGTTGCTAAGAATCTATACAACCAGACACTGTACTATGCTTATGAGTTTAAAAAGGCATATGACCCAGTAAGAGATCAATATAAAAAGGATACTGGTAAAGTATTTCCTTGGTTTCCAGAAGAATATGTTGGATATGATGCTCCGGTTGATGACTTTTTTAAAGTGATGTGTTTAAGAAGATATGCTAGTGAACAAGATGAAAGTGGAGATTACTATACTAAAAATCTTGAAGGTAAAAGTAATTGGGAGTTACTTAAAAATCTTGTTGGAAGAGATGCTACATCGGAAGTTCTGAGAACTATGTTAGCTAAGAATTTAAAATCCTATGGAAAGTCTTTAGGAGATTGGAGCCGTCATCCAGAAAAGTATAAGGGAATGCCTAAGAAACCAGGATTTTATAAGTCAGATGAACTTTGCCCGTTATATTTCTCAGGCGCAACCATCAAGATCGATACAAAAACTTGTAGTATAATTTTCCCTAAGCCAAGAGGAACAGATGGAGATCGTAAAGCGATTTATATTCCACTTCAAAAGTTACCTCATAATTCCAGTTATAAGTCTGGTAAAAAAATAGACCAAGTTAGAATCATTCCTAAAAAGGGTTATTTTAAGGTTGAAATAATTTATACATATGATGAAGCTATTCCCTTGAGAGATAATGGGCGGTATCTTAGTATTGACTTAGGTGTTAAAAATTTTTGTACGATGATTACTTCGGATAAGAATCTGAATCCAGTGATTCTTGATGGTAATGCTGTTAAAACTTTGAACAGATATTGTCATCTTGTTGTAGATAAGCTTAAGCATAAGATTGAAGTTGTTACAGATAAAGATGGTAAAAAGAGATCTAAGCAGTATACTACTAAAAGAATTGATGCTATAACTAAAAATAACAATAATAGGATTACTGCGATTATCGAATTTTATACAAAATATATTGTTCGGTACTGTCTCCATTACAATATTTGTAGAGTAATTTGTGGTTGGAATAAGGATATGAAACAGAAGATTAATATCGGGCATAAAAATAATCAAATGATTGTTAACTTTCCTTTTAAAAAACTACTTGACAAACTGGAATATAAGTGTAAAATGAGAGGCATAAGCTTCGAGATTGTTGAAGAATCTTATACTAGCAAAACAGACCATCTTAGAAATGCACCACTTGCTACTAAAGAAGATCCACAAACAAGAGATGAAGCTAATTTTGGTAAAAGAATCCATAGGGGGTTGTTCCTCTCTGATACTGGAAAGTTGGTGAATGCTGATGTAAATGGAGCTATGGGCATTATGAGAAAAGCAATACCAGATTTTAGTTGGGTTGGGTATCATCCGTTTTATCCAGTTAGAATGAAGGTTAAGGATGTAGTTGAAGGATTGAAATATTCTAAATTTCCAAAATAATTATATGGAATTACTTTAGGCTACTCGGCAAGCCTATTTAGGTAAGATCATTAGTACCAGCGATGTGAAGCTAAATAAAGTTAACGAAAGTTAACGCTCCGTAAAAATACGGCTACGATACCGTTTTTCGTATAGGAAATTGCATTTTTTTTACAATTGAATATGTTATAATACCAGTAATGAAGGGTATTTTATTCAATAGTCCTATACGATACCCTAAAATACAGGTATCGTAGGACCTATCCATAAGACTTTTATACCATACGTCGCCTATACGATACCCTAAAATACAGGTATCGTAGGACTTCTTTCAGTTCGGGCTCGGTCATATCGAGCCTATACGATACCCTAAAATACCGGTATCGTAGGACAAGCTGTGTTTTATGTCAGTGGAGACGAAGCTTATACGAGACCCTAAAATACAAGTATCGTAGGACGTTCTCAATTAATTAGGAAGGGTGATAAAGCCTATACGATACCCTAAAATACCGGTATCGTAGGACTTAGTAGCTAAAGCGAGAGAACTTGCTATTCCTATACGATACCCTAAAATACAAGTATCGTAGGACAAGTATATATATGAAAATCAAAGCATAGACCTATACGATACCCTAAACTACAGATATCGTATGGTAAATTAAAAGGGGTAAATATTATGCGTCAGGAAAAAATCAAATCAATAGAAGTGATTGAACCTACAGAAGCACTTGATGTTTATGACCTTGAACTTCCAATAGATCATTGTTTCTTTGCAAATGATATTTTAGTTCATAATACAGATTCTATCTTTACTAAATATGGAGATGCACTTGAAGCCATTTATGGTAAAGAATATGCAGAGGTTCCAGATAAGGAAAAGATAGATAAAGTTATTGAACTGAATGAATCGGTAGCTCAGTATATCAACAATGTTATGATTCATGAGCTATTGAATATGCATAATACTTCACCTACAGAATCTTCAGCCAAAAAGTTTAATTTTAACTTTAAACAGGAACTTGTTATTAGAAGAGCTTTGTTTTTGGAAATCAAAAAG
>CACXFL010000101.1 GCA_902766925.1 uncultured bacterium
ATAAGCACTGGTAAACTCAGTTTGATTTTCTGATGTTTTATAATCTACTCTTATATCTGTTGTTTCTATTAATTTGTTATCATCAGTCTTATCAGTTATACAGTGAGCTGCTGTAAGTAGAGTATTATGTGAAACTATAGATGCAGTACAAGAAGTCCAATATTCATCATCTTTAGAATCAGTAGGAGAATATTTCGTATGTATTCTTACAACCCCTAACGCCCATAACTTATTTTCAGCATCAAGACCTCCAGTAACTTTCGTTTCAGATGTAATTTTTTTACAAGAACTAACCTGGAAACAAAATATTAAAAAAACAAAGATATTCACTAATTCCACATATCTTCTCATTAAACCTCCTGGTTATAATTAGTTGATTTTATATAATTTTATGGACATATAACTATATTAACTTTTTATTAGTGATGTTTTCAAAAAAAATCTCAAATCTAGTTTTGTTATTTCATTTGGTATTTTTTTAAAAAAACAAAAACTTATATTGTAAAAACATCTACCTATATATTCCATATAAATTTAATCATAATATTCCAACTAGAGAATCCGATACATTCTAAGTATGTCTTATGATTTTATCTTTCTATTATATTTATGAGTTGGAGAAAATTTATGAAAAAATTTCCTACCTTGTTATCCTTTATAATCAGTATCACTATGTTAATGATTTTATCTTGTAATGTTGTTATTGAAAATCCTCAAGATGTAGATAATCCTCCTCCTTTCAATGAAGATCAACTGGTTTGTCCTTCAAGTAAAGATTTACCATCCTTATATTCAGGACTAACCCAATTAAGTACATATAATGATTTTTCATTTATTAGTGTTAAGTTTCCTAACTTAATACCAATACCTAAATATAGTGAAGATAAGAATCTTTTAAAAACACCACAACTTCAAATGAATTGGAAACCAAAGGGTTATTCTTATTCCCAAACACTTAGAACTTATCCTCAAAAAGAAGTAGATGGATTAAATGCACTATGTAGTCATTATAATCAGATCGAAAATGAATCTAATACCAATAGAGTTGGAGCTATCATCTTTAAAGCAGATTCTTCAAAGAAGAATTGCTACGCTGATGTTTATGATTGTATAACACAACAAATTTTATCCTATGTTAAAAAGCCTTCATCTGAGATTCAATCTTGTCCTACAGATAAAGAACTAATAGCCTCTTTAGACGGTAAGGATACTAAAGTGCTTAGTAGATCTTTTGGTTATGTATTTATAAGTTCAAAAGACAATCATCCTGATCTAACAGTTCCTTCTCAAACTTTTTATCCATACTATAATAATGATAACATAGATTTTAAATCTCAACTTATCACTCAGTGTTCCATGTTAAAAAACTCTTCTCTTGATGAGAAAATCTATGCTGTTGGATTTAAACAAGATGGTTCTACTTGTTACAGAAATGTATTTGATTGTTCATCGAAAGAAACAGTTACTACTTCGTCTCAAAAAACGGTATTTAAATTCAAAGATTTTGTAAAACCAGAATGTCAAAATGACTTAGTAGTATATAAACCAGTTAAAGATCAATTAATTATTTCTTTCCACACTCCAATTACCTCCTGTATAGAAGATAAACTAGTCAGTGATATGATTTATTATTCAGATGATAATTTAGTAAAGATGAAAGATATAAATGATAAAATAAACCAAGAACATACACAAGCTACTACAACTTCTACACTATCATCTAAACTTATTGATGAAATGTTAACTGATATGTTTATAAGAATTGATGATGTGACTCCTGATGTAAATGATGCAATAGATCTATTAAACTACGACGTAAAGGAAAGAATTTTATTTAGTAATGCTCTAGTGATAGACTCTGAACCTCTTCATATAGATAATGAATATTTAACTTCAGAAGAACTCTCCAGAATGTCATTTTCACGTCTTAGTGTTATTCTTTCAAAACTAGATACTAATAGTCCTATTAATTCAAATAAAACAAAATTCATATTTAAACTAGCAAAGATTGGTGGAAAGAAAGTTCCTGAATCATTTGCCAATGAACATCTAGTATACTATGATCTTCAAAATAATACCCTCAACTCCCCAGGATATACACATAGATATTTTAGTATATGTCCAGCTGATGAATCTGTAGATGTAGAGTTTAATCTACAAATTCTTGATGGCTCAAAACTTATATCTAACAGTAAATATCGTGTAATAGGTGCTAAATATCCTCTATCAAATCCTCGCACAATCGATATAGGAATAAGTGATTTACCAACTACTAAACCTGCGTTCCATAATATCAACAATGTGATTATCTCTTTAAGGTGTCAATCTAACAGTAAAATCAATATTGTAGATTTTCCTTGTTGGGATCGTACTATAAGTACAGATTCTCAACTTAGAAGATGTTGGAAAACTACAGAGAACTCTCCTTCATGTCCAAACAATAATATATACACTAACAATGAATACCTTGCTAGATGTATAGATGAATAGTAAATATTTCACTTCTAAAATAGAGATGATTAGATTTTGCCTAAGTTTAATCATCTCTTTTTATTAACTTAACGCTCAAAGCTCTATAGAATCCATATCCTTATATTCTACTTTATTTAAATATAAATGGTTACAATATAATCATACTAGCCTTTTTCTTATTAGACCCTCCATTATTCTATAAATTAAAGAGAATTTAAATTTATTGATGTTTAAATTTAAGATGTTAAAATCTGAACTGTAATTTAACTTTTTGTATTAGGTATATATATGAGTAAAATTATTTTTAACCAAGTTTTGATATTTTTTGTTATTTTTTTATGTTCGTCCATGGCTTTAGCTCAATCAGACTCACCAGATATTCTCTCCTCTATAGACTACTCTGGATTTGATAGAATTTATAATAATATGTCTATTAGGTCTTCGGTCTCTGAAGAGTCTTACGGAAGTATTCTTACAGATATACTTAACTATTACGGAGTTGATGGTAAAGATTTTTGTCATAAAAATTCTGATAACTATTACGATGAATCATCCCCTGTATTTACTTATAAAATAACAAGAGGATTTATTGCTTGTTTATCTAAAATGTACAGTCTAGGAGATTCTATTTATGCTTTCTATCTTTTAAATGGTAAGATGAGTTATGTTAATAAGCCTAAAACCGATCTTCAACCATTTATTCATTCGTTTCCATGGGATTCTTTAAAAAAATTAGATCCTAATTTTTTAGAAGAATTAAACGATATTTATAAGCATATGTCTGATAACAGTTCTTACAATATTTTGGATTTAATGGCTCAGTGGGTTTCATTCCTATATGAAGATCTAGAAACTTTAGATCTACTAGCAAAAGGAAAAATCTCATCCAGTAGTATTTCTCAGGATGTTGGTAAAAGAGCTGTTTCTTATATGATTCTTACCCTCTCAAGTCTAAAGACTATAGAAGATACAGATCCGAGTTTTTATTCAAGTATGTCTAATCGTACTAGAGTTTCTGCTATATTTAAACATTTCTTCAAGCTTATGTATCAAACAATATTTAATCCATACTATAATCCTATGTCTGAAGATCTTGAAACTTACTTTAAATCTTTTATAAAAAATCCTGATTTTCAAGATATCACCACTAATATTCATAAATACCTTGGAATATTTTGGACCAGAGATAATTTAACTCGCTAATTTGTGATAATTATAATTAAAAAAAATACACGAATTAAGATTTATTTCGTGTATTTTTTTAATTATCAATCCCTATTAAATAAATACTTACTAGTTTTTTCCTTTTAATATAGACATAAGATCCATAGGTATTGGGAATACTACCGTAGTTTTATTTGTCATATTAGCAACAGTTTGAAGATATCTTAATTGTAATGCTCCATTGTTACCTGACATACAATCAGCAGCTTCTTTTAATTTAGCAGCAGCTTGAAGTTCTCCATCAGCTGCGATAATTTTTGCTTTTCTTTCTCTTTCAGCTTCCGCTTCTTTAGCCATAGCTCTCTGCATATCAGAAGGAAGATCCACATCCTTTATTTCAACTCCAACTACTTTAATTCCCCAAGGATCTGTATTTAAATCAAGTTTTTGTTGAAGAGTATCATTAATCTTTTCCCTATTTTTTAAAATATCATCCAGAGTATGTTCTCCAAGAGTAGAACGAAGATGAGTTTGAGCCAGTTGTGTTGTAGCATACAAATAATTTTCTACATTAATAATAGCTTTTATAGGATCTACAATTCTAAAGTTAAGTACAGCATTAACCTTCAGAGTTACACTATCTCCACTCATAACATCTTGAGGAGGTATATCCATAGTAATAGTTCTAATACTTATTCTTACTACCCTATCTATAACAGGAATAACAAAAATAAGTCCAGGTCCTTTAGGAGAACTTAAAACTCTTCCCAACCTAAATACAACACCTCTTTCATATTCCGATAGAACTCTAACACAGGAACCTAGGATTCCTACAACAAAAGCCAAAAAAACTATAAAACTAACACTTATAAATTCCATTCTTCCTCCTAAAACAATCTAAAATAAAAATCTTTCTCGTATATATATACGTTATTTATTTATTTTTTTTCAACAAATAGTTCAAGTCCACTAACTCTTTTAACCTTAACTATATCTCCTTCAACAACAGATTTATCATCTAAAATTTTAGCGTTCCATATCTCTCCGTTTATAGATACCTGAATCCTAGATTGATCTACTCTTATAACTTTTACTTCTTGATCTATAAAACTATCATTTACAGATTTACGTTTTCTTCTAAGGTTTGAAATGACAAGATAACTTATAAAAATACAAATCCCTGCGGCACAAATACTAGTAGGAATGATAGTAGACCACGCAAGTCTCATACCTTGTTCATTAGAAGGATCTATCAAAAAGAACGATCCAAGAACAAAAGAAATAACTCCTCCTATTCCTACCACACCAAAACTTGGTAAAAAAGCCTCTGCTACCAAAAAGATAATACCAAGAAGAATTAATATAAGTCCTCCGTAATTTATCGGCAAAACACTCATAGCTATAAAAGACAGGATAAGACTTACTGCTCCAAATACACCAGGAAAGACTATCCCAGGATGAGTTAATTCAAATCCTAACCCTATAATTCCCGCAATAAAAAGAAGATAACAAATATTTGGATTCGCAATAACCTTTACTATTCTTTGCATAACAGTAGGTTTAAATTCTTTAATCTCTGGTAGATCATCTGTAAATTCAAATTCTATACCTTCTTTAATCTTGATACGTTTTCCCTTTAACTTATGAAAAAAATCTCCGTAACTTGAGCTAATTAAATCAATAACATTATGATCCAAGGCTTCCTTTTCAGTAATAGAAGTCCCTATCTTAATAAAAGATCTAATCATATCTTTATTTTTAGCCCTTAACTCACACACACTATCCATAAAAGCTATAAGATCGTTTTGAGCCTTAGTTTTTAAATCCTCAGATAAATCCTTTCCAGTAGAAGATATAGGAATAGAAGCTCCTATATTTGTTCCTGACCCCATCACTACAACATGAGAACTCACTGCTATAAAAGATCCAGCACTAGCTGCTCTTCCTCCATCGGGTATAAAAGAAATAATAGGAAAATCTACAGCTAGAATCTTTCCTATCATGTTCCTTGTAACCTCTACAGATCCTCCAGGAGAATTAATCTTAAGAATAAGTCCTGTATACCCTTTATCTTTAACAACCTTTATACAATCCTCAAGTACAGCCTGGGCTGACACATCTATACCTTCTATATCAACTGCTAACCATTGCTCACATAGAGCAACAAAAGAATAAAAAAATATTCCTAAAGCTACAAATAAATTAATAAAAGATCTTATCATTATTTAATCCTAACTAAATACAACCTAACCTACTACAATCTTGATTTCTCTACTCTAAGAATCAACCTTTTTAACTTCTCCCACCCAACTTTCTTTTTCACATTATCTAAAAACATCTCCCTAGATGAAGGAATACATATAATATTTTCAGGATGAGTGTTGAATAAAATAGAAAAATTATTATTTAATTTTAATCTCTCTAAGGTATCATTTCCTAGAACAACTAAATTTTTAAACCTATACCAACTATTCTCAAACTGAGAACTTTCAATAAAACCAAAATTATCCCCACGAACTCCCAGTGCTTTACATATTCTAAAAAACTGTTGATTAAGTTCAACTTGATACTCCGTTTCTTCTTGTCTGAAATCTTCTACAAATAGAACCCAAACTTCTTTTTTACCAGCATCATAAAGTTCTTCAAGATTTCTATAATATTCATGAATCTGATTAATACAATTATCCATAGATCCCTTCCCAACACCTTCGGTCTATCTAGATATATACACCGACTGGAAGATCTAAGTCAACTTCTTAGACCCGAGAACCATGTTCTAGGATATTCTTCTTTTCAATATTTTTTGCTTATTATCTGTGATTTCTTTTTCAAATTCTTCTGATACTACAATAGCACGGGCAAACATTTTTTGAATATAATAGCATTTAAAATACTCATTATTTTTTGGAAGACATGTTCTAAAAAGCGGATATACTTTTAAGGTTGAATATCTCATTGCAGATAATTTATACAGTAGATTCAAAGATTCTTTAATTACCCCATTTTGAGTAAGTTGTTCTGCAAGTTTATAATATATATCAGAATCTACTACACGTTTTACCACATTATTGTAAGTAGTAAGAGCTTCAGTTATTTGTTTAGAAGAAATTAATATATTTATTTTAAGAATTTGTGCTGCAATACTATCAGGATCTACATCTAAAGCTTGATTGATACAATCAAGTGCAGAAGAAAGATCTTCAGTTTTAATATAAAGTACTGTTAAAGCTAAATATATATTAATATCCTTTGGAGATTTATTTCTTTCATCTTTTAGAAAATACAAAGCTTCTTTTACATCTTCTCTTGCTATACAGTAATCTATCAATTTCTCTAAAGGTTTTGTACTATCAGCTTCAGATCTTCTCCATCTTTTCAGATAGTACATAACTTTTTCTACATTATTTTCCATCATAAAAGTTATGAACATTCCTTCAAGAGCTCTAGGATATCTAGGATTATCTTTCAAAGCTTCTCTGAAATGTTCTTTAGCCTCATCAACATTCCCTTGTCCAATAAGTAAAAATCCTAACTGTACATGCCTCACAGGTTGTTTACCATTATATTCTAGTTCTTTTTTAATTGAGATAACTCCATCTTCAACTCTTCCTGTTTTCATCTGTATATCTGAGATAAGTACATAATTTTTATAAAAACTAGGAGATTCTTCTATACTTTTTTCTAAAATAGAAAGGGCTTCTTCCAATTTATTTTGTTTATATAAAATCAAAGCCTTTAAATATTTTAAATTGGTATTATCAGGATAAATTGCTAAAGCTTTATTAGTATATGAGAAAGCTTCATCATAGTTTTCACATATTATAAATTTTTCTATATTTCTTACTGTCTGAGTCCTTTTATCTGGTGAATAATATAAAGTTAAAACATGATCTATTTTTTTCACAAGATCTTCATTAGGAAAAGGTTTTACTAAAAAATCATTCGCTCCTAAATCTATAGATTTAACTATAATTTCTCTAGTTGACTCTCCTGTAACTACCAGAATTGGAATATCAGAACTTACACTTCTATTTCTAATAAATTCTATAAGTTCAAAACCATCTACATTCTTTAAATCTAGTTCAGTAATTACAAGTTCTATGATGTTGTCTTTTAGGATTTGTTTTGCTACATCTCCAGTACTTGCTTCAAATACAGAAGAGAAATTCATATTCTTTAAAGTTCTAACAACCATAGATCTTGTATGTGGATATTCATCCACAACAAGCACATTTACACCATGAGGATCATACACGGTGTTAGGTTTAATTAGATCATGAATTCCTACTCCCATTTCTTTTCTCCCTCTATATAAGGATCGGTTAATTTTTAATTATTATTAGTAAAAACTACTTTTATATTAGATAGATAAATTGATTTTTTAGATAAGCTCTTATCGATTAAATATTCGTGATAATTATTCAATATCTAATCAATTTATAACAAATGGTAATGATTTATGATTAGTATTATTTTTGATAAAATTCCTAGTATTAAAACATTCATTCAAAAAATTTAAAGTTTTTTGTTCAGTTCAACTTGGACCGAACCCATTTTCTTGGACACCTAGGGGGTAAGAATGGGTGGTTATAGTATTGACTTTAGATTACAGGTTGTTAGAGAATACGAGAAAGGTGTTTTTGGCTACAAGAAGTTAGCTCGTAAGTTTAATTTATCAAGGGATACAGTTCGGGATTGGTGTCTTAATCCTAGATTATATAATGCAGTACAGATGGTTAAGAAGAAGAATAAGAAGAAAATAATAGAAGAAA
>CACXFL010000102.1 GCA_902766925.1 uncultured bacterium
AAAAATGATAGTGTATCTGGAGGAAAGATCTATCATAATGTACTGACAAAAGAGAGAAAAGGTGAATATAAAGGAGCAACAGTTCAAGCTATTCCTCATGTCTCTGATGAGATTAAAAACTTTATGCTGTCCGATCTTACTGATGAGGATATTGTAATATATGAAATTGGAGGAACGGTAGGAGATATAGAAGGGCTAATGTTTGTAGAAGCTGCTCGTCAGTTTGCAAATGATGTAGGAAGAAACAATGTACTGTTTGTATATTTAACACTTCTTCCTTATATATCTACTGCAGGAGAACTTAAAACTAAACCTACTCAACATGCTGTAAAAACTCTACTGTCTTTAGGAATTCAAGCTCAGATTCTTATATGTAGAACTAATCATCCTCTTTCAGAACATGATAAAAAGAAACTAGCTTTGTTTTGTAATATTGATCAAGAAGATGTGTTCTCTGGAGAAGATGTAGATAATATTTATAGAATTCCTCTTTTGTATCATGAACAAGGAGTTGATAGAAGTATCCTGAAACATCTAGGACTTCCTTATGAAGGGGTTGAACCAAATCTAAAAGATTGGTTAGATCTGATCTATTCAATAGATAATTCTAAAGAGGTGGTAAATATAGGAATAGTAGGGAAGTATTCAGATTTTGCTGAAACTTATAAGTCTTTGACTGAAGCCTTAAAACATGCTGGATGGAAGAGTCTCCATAGTGTTAATATTAATTGGATAGATTCATCAAATCTTAAAGAACTCTATGAAAAAGATTTGGATGTTATCTTTAAATCAATAGATGGGGTTATAGTTCCCGGTGGATTTGGTGGCAGAGGAGTGGAAGGAAAACTTGTAGCTATTCGTTATGCTAGAGATAAAAAGATCCCAATTTTGGGAATATGTCTTGGAATGCAAGCTATGGTTATAGAAGCTACAAGAAGTTTCTTAGGTATTTCTGATGCAAACTCTACGGAGTTTAGTAGTGAGTGTTCTCCAGTGGTATTTGAGTCTCAAAATATAGTAGATTCTTACTATGAAAAGAATCAAGAAGGATCTAGATTTACTAGACTTGGAGAATACCCTATTGATATCACTCCTGATAGTTTAGCTATGAGGATATATTCTAAACCTTCAGTTAGAGAAAGACATCGTCATAGTTATGAAATTAATATTAGTTTATGTGCTCCACTGGAAGAAAAGGGGTTTTTGTTCTCAGGTAAATCTCCAGATAAGAAGCATATTGAGATTATTGAATACAAAGATCATCCATTCTATATTGGAGTTCAATTCCACCCAGAATTTGCATCTAATCCTTTTGATGCTCATCCTGTATTTTTAAGTTTTATAGAAGCAAGCCTGAAGAATAAAAATAAGGGGTAGTTCTTATCATAAGAGTGTTATCTTAATAAAAAGGGGTTCTTAGTGAAAAAAGAGCCTCTTTTTTGTATTCCACAAACCAAAGATAATAAAGTATAATAATTTCTGTAGGAAAGAGGTGGAATATAAACTCAAGGTAGGATTCATTATGAAACAGATAATACTTTCTATAATTTTTGTATGTTTATGTGGTTTTGGTTGTAAATTTGGAACTTCATCAAAAACTTCTGCAGTTACTGTAAATTTCCCTTCTAAACTTCCTGCAGATGCTCAAGGGTATTCTGTATGTTTGGAAAGAGTGGATCATTCGGATACGAAATGTTCTAAAGGTTTTTTAGTTCAGAATAATGTTGCTGCTGTAAGCTTTGATTCTAAGCTTAAAAATGATTGTAATGCTGGATATCGATTGAAAATGTGGTTATGGAAAGGTGATAAGGTTCCTAGCTATGCTTTGGATACTAAGGGAAGTTCAGATTTTAGTTATGAGAATGGATTTATAAAAATTCCTAAAGATAAATTAAAAGGAGGAGATCTACCTTTAAAGATAAATTTTGTACCTGTTGGGGGAAAATCGGGATCAGATGGATCATCAGAAAGTGTAGATCTTAATATAGAAATTACAATTGAGGGAGAATCATCAATCACACCAGATAAGAAAGAAAAAGAGTCTGAAATTAAAGTGGATACTAGTTGTAATACAAATGATACCATATCTGATCAAGGAGGAAGTGAGAAAAAGCCAGGAACTGACTCAACTGGAGGAGGTAGTTCAACTGATGTAGGACCTTCTCCTACAGGGCAGATGATATCTATGGGAACAACCAAACCTACTATTAAACCCTCAGGATATCCATCAATGGTTGTTTATACTTTTTCATCAGGGTGTGCTCCTTGTGAATCTTTGAAAAGTTGGATAAAAAGTAATGGAGCTACTTTTAAAGGGAAAATGCATATCTATCAAAATGATGTACCTATGTCTACTAATCCAGTGCAGTTTTGTAATTCACAGGGATCTAGACCTACGGTGGAATTCTACAATAAAGATGGATCTAG
The DNA here is from genome assembly GCA_902766925.1 of uncultured bacterium. Lineage (GTDB taxonomy): Bacteria > Bdellovibrionota_B > Oligoflexia > Oligoflexales > CACXFL01 > CACXFL01. The sequence continues at coordinate 2,428 of CACXFL010000102.1, forward strand.
AACCTCAGATTGTATCATAGGGTATGATCCAAATCAGATCACTCAGATTGTAAATAAGATGAGTAAATAACTAAACCAGAGTTTAGTTATTCACCCATCTTAACAGGGTGAGTCTTTATATTTGAAACTATTCTTTAAACCACATTCCTGGATCTATGGTGTGAGATTCTTCAAAGGATTTAAAGTGTTTTACAATTCTATCTCCTATGTTTTGGGCTAGTAGTCTATAGGTGGTAAGTTTTCCTCCATAGATTGTGTAAAGAACTCCACCTTTAGAAGGAATTTCAGATACCACTGATTCTCTTGATATTTTTCCTAAACTCTTATTATCTGTTGTAGGAAGCCATCTGAGTCCTGCGAAAGTTTTTATGATATCCTCACGGGTAAATTTTTTAGTAAGGTAGGAGTTATATTTTTCTAGAAGATAATCGATATCTACATCATCACAGGTGAGTTTATCAGGATCTCCAGGGTACTCGGTCTCAGTAGTTCCGACTAAGGTAGCTCCTTCCCAAGGAACTACAAAGAAGATTCTTCCATCTTCAGGAGATTGTAAAAACATTGCTGCTTTATGACCTATATCTGGGAATAGAAGATGAACTCCTTTACTATTAACAGCTTTATAATCTGGAGTAATGTTGTTTTTTTCAAGAAGTCTATTGGACCAAGGACCTGTTGTGTTTACCAGATATTTGGTACTGATTTCATATACTTTATCTTGAGTGGTGTCTTTTACAGTAACAAGCCAACCATCTTCAGTAGGAGTAATGGTTAGAGCTTCTGTATGTTCTCTGATTCCAGCTCCAAGATGTAGGGCTGAATCTGCTACTCTATGAACTAGTTTATAATCGTTTGTTTTCATATCCCAATATCTATAAACACTACTTACATTTTCCATATTTAGATAAGGGGTATTTTCTTGAACTTCTTTTAGACTAAGTTTTTTGTTTTTCCCCACACCGTATTTACCAGCTAGAATATCATATAGAGTAAGACCAATTTTTAATATAGGACCAGGAAGTCCTGCATGTTTTAGAACTGGTAGATAAAACTCTAGAGGAAATACCAGATCTGGAGCTAAATTTTTAAGGTTATATCTTTCTTTAAGAGCAGATCCTACTAGAGGGAAATTTCTAGGATTTTGAAGATAGCGGAGTCCTCCGTGAACAAGTTTGGTAGAAGCTGAAGAAGTAGCAGATGCAAGGGTATTTTTTTCTACAAGGAATATATCTTTCCAACCACGAGTTGCTAAATCATGTAGGGTTCCAGTTCCATGGATTCCTCCACCTAGAATAAGAACACGAACTCTTTTTGGAATTTCATTAGAATAGTTCATAAAAAACCTCACCTGCTGTATTTATAATATGTTATGGATTTTTCATCTGTATATTATTATACTATATGGTGGATAGTTAAGGAAAGTGTCTCACATTTTTAATAGGATATATAAATGGATTTTAATAAAGTTTTTTTTATGAGACCAACAAGAGTTGTGTCGTATTTTTTGGTGAATATCAAAAAATATAGGTATCTTCCATTCTTTTCATCTTGTTCCGCAGTTCTTTTAGATATCAGTTTTTCAGGACTTAAATTAAATATAGAAGGTGATTATAAACTTAGTTCCGGTCAACAGTTTTGGTTGTCTATTCCTCTGGCTCCTGTAGGTATTTTTTCTCCATCTAAACTTGTAATAAGGTGTGAGTGTAAATGGTTTGATTCTGCTAAGATGAGAGCAGGGTGTGTATTTGTAAATCCTAATCAGAAAGAAGAACGCCTTATCGATCAGATAATTACTCAACTTTTAAAGAATAATAATCAAGAAAGAACCGGAGAACAAGAAAGGCAGAGCGTATGAATAGTTGGATAGAGATAGATAGAAAAGCCCTAATTCATAATGTAAGGGTTTTTCAGGATATACTATCCGGTTCTGATACTAGACTCTCTTTGGTTCTAAAAAGTAATGCATATGGTCATGGACTTAAGGAAGTATACGGGGTCTGTAAGGATCTTGGAATAGAAGATATTGCTGTAGCTTATCTAAGGGAAGCCTCTCTTCTTCGAGAGCTTGGATATACTGGTAATATCTTTATGTTAACTCCAATCTTTAAAGAAGATCTTCAAGTTGCAAAGGATCTTGATGTTGAGGTTGAAATTGGGGGTCTGGGATTTTTAAAGGATTGGTCTTTTTGTAAAAATAGACCCAAAGGACATTTAAAAATAGACACTGGACTTTCTCGTCAAGGATTTACTCTAGAAAATTTAGATGAGATTATCTCTTTTATAAAAGAACATGATCTATCCAAGGATCTAAGGGGAGTATTTACTCATTTTGCTAACGTTGAAGATGTACTGGAACAAACTTATGCTAAGATGCAGATAGATTTATTTAATAAGGCTTGTAATAGATTAGAAGAAGCTGGTATTCATCTTTTAAGACATGCTTCAGCTTCTAGTGCAATACTTCTATTAGATGAAGCTCGATTTGATATGGTTCGTCTTGGTGTATCTTTGTATGGACTTTGGCCTTCACAACTTACCCGTACTTCATATGAATCTTTAAAACACGATAACCTGGAACTTCGTCCGGTACTTTCATGGAAATCTAGACTTGCAAGTATTAAAAAGATAGGCCAAGGTCAGTTTGTAGGATACGGTTGTACTTATAGAACTGTAAAAGATACTTTAGTAGGGGTAATTCCTGTAGGATATTTTGATGGATTCTTTAGATCTGCTGGAGAGATCAGATCCTATGTTTTAATTAGAGGACAGCGTGCTCCCCTAATTGGAAGAGTATCTATGAATCTTATCACAGTAGATTTAACAGATGTTCATGGGGTAGAAGAAAACGATCTTGTAACCCTTATAGGAAAAGATGGTGGAGAAGAAATAAGTGCAGGAATTTTTGGAGATTGGTCTGGGACTATTCACTATGAAGTAGTAGCAAGACTTTCAAGTGAGATTAATAGAATTGTAGTAGGATAGTTGATAAAGATAGATGATAAAAAAATAGCTTAGAATATTTTTCTAAGCTATTTTTTTAAGGTTAACTTCTTTTTAAAAGAATAGAAAACATCACTTTTTGAACCATATTGTAATCTGTAAGACTTTTAAGAATGATGGTGATTCTTTCAGGATACCAACCGCAAAAACTTTTTAAATCTTCAAAAAGTTTTGTAGCTGTCTTTTGATTAGGATCCTGAAAGATAATACCAAGATGACGAATTTTTTCTTGATCAGATGATTTTAAAATTTCTTCTAAAGAACTATTATCATGTTCATATTGATATTTTTTATCAGTTTCAAACTCGTTACTGTCTCCAACCCATAGATCCACAGCGGTATTATTGATGTATCTAATTCCTAACATATTACCCTCAATATCTTTCTAGTCTTTAAGTTTTAAATTTCTATCTCCATAGGTATTATCAATTCTAGCACTAAAAGGCCATGCTTTAGTTTGATACTGATCCATTGGAAAACAAGCTTCTTTTATAGAATAAGGTTTATCCCAATTTGATAACATTTCCATTGGATGTGGTGCATTTTTCAAAAGATTATTTTTAGGATCTAGACTTTTTTCTTTAATGTCTATGATTTCTTGTTTAATTTTGATCATACTATCACAAAACCTATCAAGCTCTTCTATAGGTTCAGATTCTGTTGGTTCTACCATTAATGTAGAATGAACCGGAAAAGACATAGTAGGAGCATGGAATCCATAATCCATTAGTCTTTTTGCTACATCATCCTCTGTAACACCATATTCTTTTTTAAACTTAGATAAATCCAAAATACATTCATGTGCTACAAGACCTGTTTCTCCAGTATAGAGGGTAGGATAGTAGTTAGCTAGTTTTTTTGATATGTAGTTTGCACTAAGTATTGCTCTAATTGAAGCTTGCTTCAATCCAGATACTCCCATAGCATTTATATATAACCAAGCTATAGATAAAAAGGAGAAGTTTCCCCAAGGAGCAGATGAAACGGCTCCACAGGTTTTAGGGTAGATATCTTCTTCTTTAAATACCTCAGTAATGGTATTGGTAGTAGAATCATAACAGAGAGAATCTACAATAGAATTAGAAGGAAGGTATGGAATTAAAAATGATCTAACTCCTACAGGACCAACCCCTGGACCTCCTCCACCATGAGGTAGAGAAAAACTCTTATGAAGATTTATATGACAAACATCAGCTCCGTATAGTCCAGGACGAGTTAGACCGAGTTGAGCATTAAAGTTTGCTCCGTCCATATATACAAGCACTTTATTATCATGTAGAAGATTACATATGTCTTTTATCTTTTGCTCAAATACTCCATGAGTAGAAGGGTAGGTTATCATCATGGTAGCTACTTGATCTTTGTATTTTTCTAGTTTTTCTTTTAAATCATCTACACTGATATTACCCTTATCATCACATTTAACTACCACTACTTGATATCCTATACAAGTTGCACTTGCAGGATTAGTTCCATGAGCAGAAGCAGGAATTAAACATATGTTTCTATCTATTTTTTTATCTCGAAGGTATGCTTTAATGATAGCAAGACCACAAGCTTCTCCACTAGCACCTGATAGAGGTGAGAAAACAAATTTATCAAATCCCAGAAGAGTACAAAGATCTTGATTGAGTTCTTCAAGAAGTTTTAGTGCTCCTTTTATGTTTGAGAAAGATTCATAAGGATGAGCGTTTCTTATTCTAGGATCTAGAATATAAGATAGAGTAAAAGAAGGATTTAACTTCATAGTACAAGATCCTAGAGGAATCATAGTATTAACTAAAGAAAAGTCTTTGTTTGATAGCTGATTTATAAATCTAGAAAATTTTAATTCTGTTGTATAAGTATTAAAAATATCTTGAGTTAAGAAATTATCTTCTCTTTTTAAACTATCAGGAATAGATAGATTAGAAACTTCTGGAATTGAATTAGGTATAGAACTACTAAATAGTTTAACAAGGTTAGTAAGATCCTTTTCGGTTGTTGTTTCATCTAAAGTTATACCTACCAAAATATCCTTAGTTTTTTTATCAGATTCAATGTAAAGACTGATTCCAAGTTCCTTTTCTTTGTTTTGAATAGAATTAGTAGTAGTAGAATCTAATTTGTAAAATAGAGTATCAAAGAAGGAGGAGTTAATTGGAGTAAGACCTTGCTCTTTTAAAAGAAGAAAAAGTTTTTGAGTAAGGTTATTAACTCGTTTTGCAATTTGAATAACTCCAGTCTTTCCGTGATACATGAAATATAGTAAAGATACACAAGCAGTAAGAACCTGAGCTGTACATAGGTTAGAACTGGCTTTTTCTCTACGGATATGTTGTTCTCGGGTTTGAAGTGCTAACCTAAATCTAGTTTTTCCCATAGCATCTATGGATTTTCCTACAAGGCGGCCTGGAATCTTTCTTAGTAAATCTTCCCTGACAGCAAAAAAGGCTGCAGCAGGTCCTCCAAGACCTAGTCCCATACCAAATTGACGGGTAGTTCCAAAACAAATATCAGCTCCCATTGATCCAGGAGATTTTATAATTGTTAAAGATAGAAGATCTGAAGTTAGGCTAACAAGACAAGTAGGATTTTTTTCTTTAATATTTTTTATAACCTCAGTGTAATCTTTAATATCTCCATATCTTCCTGGGTTTTGAAGAAGGACTCCAAAATAATTAGAAGGATTAATCAAACTCTCATCTCCAACCTCAACGCCAATAGATCGCATACTTGCTCTGTGTTTTATTACTCCAATAATATGGGGATAAACCGAAGAACTTATAAAAAACTTTTTAGAAGCACAAGATGGATCTTTAATACGTTCAGTTTCTAGGTAATGATTAAAACAAAGAGTAAGAGCTTCTGCTCCACATGTTCCCTCATCTAACATTGATGAGTTCGCTACAGGAAGATCTGTAAGTTCAGCAATCATTGTTTGAAATAAATAGAGTAGTTCTAATCTTCCTTGAGAAATCTCTGCTTGATATGGAGTATATGAAGAATACCAGACGGGATCTTGGATAAAATTGTTCTTAATTACACTTGGAAGATACGAGTTAGTATATCCTTGACCCATAAATGATTTTTGAGGTTTTATTTCACAAAAAATTTCTTCCAATTTTTCTAAAGCTTCTTCCTCAGTTGTAAAAGAATGAGATAGTTTTAATTTTTTATCTAAATCTTTTTCAAATATTGAAGAAGGTATCACTTTTTTTATAAACTCATCTTCTGATTTATATCCAAGATAAGATAAAATCGAATCAGAAGTTTTTTTACTATATCCTAGGTGCCTATCTATAAAATTATATTTATTATTTTGATTCATATTTTCCTCCAGCTAACCTTGATAGGTTAATCTTTGTTAGGAAAATAGTCAATTTTTCTTGCAAGTTAGATAAATTGTAATTGCAAATTCTAGGTATAAAATATAAAGCTTGTTTTGAGGTTTTTTTGATTTTATGAAATCACTATTTAATAGTGCAATTGTTTATTCATTGATATATAAGTAGTCAAATTTTTAGAAAATTAAGATAAAAAATATGCAAAATAGGTGGAGGTTTTTTTAATGAAACTAAAAGTGGTGTATTCCTTGTTGGCAGTATTTAGATGGATTCTAATAGCAGGGATTTTAATTACTAGTCAGGCTGATCTTTATGCAGATTCTGTTGAAATATCTGGATATAAACTAGTTAAATCTGTACCAGGAGATCTTAAAGATTCAATCGTGTACGTCTATGAACATATAAAAACTGGAGCTACAGTTGTATACTATAATAACCCAAATGATCCTAATGCTTCCTTTAGAATTAGTTTTAAAATTATTCCTGAAGATTCTTCTGGCGTATTTCATGTTCTTGAACATAGCCTTACCGATGGGTCAGTAAAATATCCTTTTAGTTCTGATAAATTGTCTTATCTATATAGTCTAAGTTTTATTAATGCATCAACCTCTCAAGATGTTAATTATTATCCTCTATCATCTACTCATCCTAAATCTTTCAAAGAACTTACAAATATATATATGGATATGGTATTTAATCCTCTAGTAAAACAAGATCCTACTATATTTTATAAAGAAGGAGTAAGAAGAGTCGTAGATGAATCTGGAAAGTTAAAGAATAGTGGTATTGTTTACAGTGAGATGTTAGGTAGACAAACAAGAGATGTTATAGAAGAAGTAAATGCGTATCAAGAACTTTATCCTTGTGGGGGGTATAAATATCATGTTGGAGGAGATCCCGTAGTAATGTCTTCTTCTTTAACATATGAAAAAATGATTGAAGCTTATAATAAATATTATCATCCATCTAATGCTCTAATTAGTATATATGGATCTATAGATATTAAAGAAAGATTAGAATACTTTAATAAAGAGTATTTGTCTAAATATGAAAGAAGAGAAAAGATAGAACTTCCTTACTCCAAACTTGTATCGGTTCCAAAGAGTGAAAAATTTCAGATTAAAATTAAATATTATCCAGGTGATGAACATCTAGATTCAGCTCATGATTCGGTTGTTGTAATAGGTTATGTTAAAGATGATATGAGCTTTAAAGATAGGGTTGGGGTTGAAGTTATAAATAAGGTAATGCTTGGAGATCATACTCTGTATGGTGGAGCTAATCAAAATTTATATAGTGAAGTTAATACAGAGACAATTGATATGAAGTCTTTTGGTTCATATATTAGCGGATATGGAATGAATGCTTCCTCTGCGGTAGAATTCTTCTCAGTTGTAGATAATAACTTTAAGAAAATGTTAGAAAACCTTTCTGTATCTCAGATAAAATCTGTGATTAAAGCAATGATTTTAGAGGAAACAGAGATATCAAGTTCTGATTTGGGAAATGATAAATATTTACCTCGTTTCCAACAAGGTTGGACTTATAGTGATGATCCTATGAAGTATTTTTATAAAAAAGAAATACTTCAGGAACTTTCTCGTGAATCATCTAGTTATTTTAAAAAATTGATAAAAGATTTTTATGTAGATAATAGAAGAAGAATAGTCTTTAAATTAATTCCTGATAAAGACTTTATAGATAAACAACAAATTAAAATTAATAAGAATTTGGAAGAATTAAATAGTAAACTTAATGATGATGATCGTAAGAATTTAATAGATATTAATAATAAAGTTGAAGAATTCGGGAAGGATCAAAATGATAATGAAGTCTATAAAAATGTAACTTTCTTAACATTAGAAGATATTAAAGAATCAGGATCTAATTTTAGTAATGAAGCAGATGTTGGTACGATTAGCTTAAAAGCTAAACAAAAAAATCAAGAAATTAATCTAAAGCTTTTAACTTACGATTTAAAATACGATTCAATTGATAATGTGCAGTTTATATATGGTCTTTCTCATCTTAATGAAGAAGAATTTATGTATTTAAATATATATCAAGCTTTGGTGACTATACTTCCTAAAAAAGGAATAACTGCTGATCAGTGGAAAATGGAAGTTAATAAATATGGAGATATTGATCTAACTCGAGATTGGTTTATAGCAAAAGATAAAGCTGTTCCATATTATAGTGTAGGGATCTTACTTACTAGTTCTGATGCTTCTTCTATGGTGAATCTAACTTTGGAAGGAATATACGATACTGTAGTAAAAAATATATTTGACGGTTTTTCTTTTAATTTAGATCCAGGTCAAATGAGTAAACTATGGCAAACTCATAAGATAGTTATGAAAAAAGTGATTGAAACTGTTCAAGCAAGTCTTCAATCTAATTATAAATATGGTAATTATTTTAACTCCTGTCTTAATAAAGGTGGATCTTCTTTAGTATCGATGTATTATATGGAAGATTATCTTAGAGGGAAAGCTGGAGGAGAGAAACTTTTGTCTCAACTCGTTAAAGATATTGAGACTGAAAAAGGATTTAGAAATTTCTTAGATAAGATAGAAGCTGTTAAAACTAAAGTATTTAAAAATAATTTACCGATCATTGCTATTTCTACTTCAGATAGTAAAAAGTTAGATAACCTTGAAAAAGCAGTATCTAATTCAAAACTAGGATCTTATTTAAATACTTCTGATAAAAATAGTGGATATAATTTTAATAATTTTTCTAAGAAAAATCAGTCTTTTAAAAATACAGCCTATACTATATCTCAGGGATCTTCATATGTTGTTGAATCATTAGATATGTCAGATTACATTACATATGATAACAGGATGGAATATAATTTAGTAGGAAATTATTTATCAGATTTTTATATAAATGATGTTTTAAGAGAAAATAGAGGAATAGCTTATGGTGGTGGAGTTAAAGTTACTATGGATGGAGTGTTCCTTGCTTCTTGGAATAATTCTGATATTAAACAAACTCTAGATGTATATAGTAATATATCTGATTATATGATGAAGAAAAGTTCTACTATTAGTGAACATGAAAAATTTGGAGCAAAGGTTAAATTAATTTCTAAGTTTGATTCTCCTGAAACCCCTAAAGGATATGCTAGACGTGCTGTTGGTAATAGTATTTTAGGAATTAATCAGGCCGATATTGATCTAGATAGATCAAGGGTATTAGATCTAGATCTATCTAAACTTCTTCGTGAAAAAGCTTTGGAATTTAAATCAGCTCAAGAAAAATCTGTTTTAACGGTACTAGGAGGAAAAGAACTTATCAGTAAGGTAGAAGATAAATTTGATAAGATAGAATCTATAAGTGAGTAATAATCTAGACTAATTAAATTAAAAGCTATGATAGAACAGACGAGGTCCCAATCTTAGACTGAGTACTAAGATTGGGATTTTTAATTATTATTTTTAGTATTCAGATAATATAATTGGTATATAATAAAAAAGGTTTTAGAAGTAATAATTTAATGATTAATTGGTAATATAGTGGATAATACTTTAAAAAAAATAACTCCTACTGATACTTGTGATGATTCTTATCAAGAAGATAAATATATCGATGTGGATGCTTCTCTTAATTGTTTAATAGTTCAGACTAGATTTCCTAGATTTAGTTATTGGAATTTAAATGAAATAGTTCGATATGCTGGATTTCGTGCTTATTGTCAGCCTCTAGGATTAATAACGGTAGCTGGTATTTTACCTCAACACTGGAACTTTAAACTGATAGATCTTAATATTGACGATAGGATGGAAATCTCTGAGATAGATTGGCAGTGGGCTGATCTAGTATGTACCGGGGGTATGATAACCCAGCAGGAAAGTATGATTGAGTTTTTAAGGGAAGCTGGAAGAAGATCTAAATTTAGAATGGTTGGAGGAGCAGATCCTTCTAGTCAACCTGAGATATATGAACCATTATGTGAAGCTTTGACTTTAGGAGAAGGAGAACTTTCTATACCACTGTGGTTAGATTCTTGCAGAGTTGGTAGATGTTGTGGAGTGTTTAAAACTTTAGATAAACCTGATATGTGTATTTCTCCTATACCAAGATACGATCTATTGAATTTAAAAAATTATTATATGATAGGAGTTCAATTACAACGAGGATGTCCACATCACTGTGAGTTTTGTACTATCACAACTCTTTTTGGAAGAAAGGTGAGAAAGAAGAATTTAGATCAATTTTTCAGAGAGTTAGATCTTATATATAAATTAGGTCATAGAGGAAGAGTAGATATCGTAGATGATAATCTTGCGGGAAATATGATTTTTTTTAGAAGGGAGTTTCTTCCTGCTTTAATTTCTTGGAATGAGGCTCATAATTATCCTTATACATATTCTGCAGAGGTTTCCTTAAATACCGCGGATAATGGGGAGATTTTAACTTTAATGAATGAAGCTCGTTTTACTGAGGTATTTGTAGGGATAGAAACACCTAATAAAAAAATTCTAGAACAAACTCATAAAAAGATAAATACCACTAGACCTTTGAGGGAAAGAATAGATGCTTTCTATAATCATGGACTAGTGGTTCATTCTGGATTTATTGTAGGATTTGATGCAGAAGATGACGGACAGGATAAAATAATGATAGATTTTATCCAAGAGTCTGGAGTAATGCTTGCAATGGTAGGACTGTTGGTAGCTCTTCCTAATACAGAACTTTATCATAGGTTAGAACAGGAAGGAAGACTCATTCATGTAGGTGATAAAAATCAAGGAATCAATCTAGATAAATCCAAGATAGTAAAAGCTGTAGACCAAACCACTGGAGGTCTTAATTTTAAAACTTTAAGGGATAGAAAAAAGATTTATGAAGAGTTTATAAATATCGTTACTAATATTTATTCTTGTAAGAATTTTTTTACAAGAATTACCCAAAATGTAATAAGATTAAAGATAGATAGAAAACCTCAAAAACCTGATTTGAAAAAGATTCTAGCTTTTTTTAAAATATCAGCTCATATGAGTATGCTTGGAATCCGGGAAGCTTACTGGTATTGGAAAACAATTGTTTATCTATTGATAAAAGATTCAGATAAAATAGAGACAGCTATTAATTATATGAGTTTGTATCTTCATTACAGAAAACAAACAGGATATATTCAAGAAAGCATTTCTAAGATTAAAGATATTGAGATATAATATAACTATCTAATTCTAAATAATTAACAAATAGTTTTTGGAAACACCAGTCCTTTGGAGAGTTTTTATATGAATAAAATAAAGGGGTATTATTTTAGTAGAAGTGTTTTTGTATCTGTTTTAGTAGCTGGTTTTGGTTTAGTTGTGTTTTTGTTTTTATCTTGTACTTCAAAACCAGATAGTCGGTCTTCTAATATGTTAGATCCTGATGATCTTAAAACTACCAAGGAAAATATGAATGCTTTGGGAAATCAAGGAGGACTTTTGGATAAAGAAGAGTTTACGGGTAGTAGTAAAACCAGTGGACAAGGATCAAGAAGATATATTATTACAGGATGTGATTTTGATTTTGATTCTGATTTTTCTCCTTTCTATATAGAAGATCAACAAGTAGTTGTAATGAACGTTAAACCAAGATGTAAACTGAATAAAAAGACATCTAGAATTGATAGAGCAATTTATTATACCTTGATGGGTATTCCTTGTAGTGGTGAGTTTGGAAATATGAAAATATATGGTGGATCTTATGCTCCTAAGATGATTAGTTACTCTTTAGACACAGGGTGTAAAATGAGAGAACCTAATACCGCTATTATCAGTAGTATTTTAAAAAGAAAATTAAGAGTGGAAGATCCTTCAGTAGAGTTTAAACTTGCCTCATATAATCCTATGGAGATACATTTCTGGACATTAGAAGGATGGCAAGATTCTGGGATAGATCCAGGTATAAATTTTAGATCTTTGAAGATTAAATCTCAGCTATGGCCTAGTATGAGAGATAGAGGAGCTTCGGTTACAGCAAAAATATATGGTAGTGAAAACTCTTGGGGAGGTTCATCAAATACCATAGGAGCGATTATTAAGATTAAAAATGAACTTGATTCAAGATTTTCAATTCAAATAGAAAATGTATATATTTTAACTAAATCCCAAATCGATGAGATAAGGGATCAATGTATAAAAACTAGAAAAAATAAGAAAGAATGTCAGGATATTTAGTTATTTAATGATAAAAAGGTGTAAAACTGGTAAATAATACGTATACTACTTTAGGTAGTATACGTAAAAAGGTGTTATTAATGGATATAGATAGAATAAAAAAAGATGAAGATTTGAACCAAGTAACTGATCTTACTAAAGGTAAGAATGGTAAGAAGAGGGTTCAAACATATGATCTTTTAGATGATATCTACGGGGGGACTCGTTCTTTTCAAGAAGAGTTAGGAGAGAAGATATTAAATCTGGTAGTGAGAGATTGTGGAATAGAAGAACTTATTTCAGGTAAGGAAGAGTTTTTTTTGTATTTTGGTAAAGTATTTTCTGATGATGTATTCTACAAGGAAAGAATGGAATATTTTATCAACTATTTTCTTTTAGATAGACCTTTATCAGGAACTAGTGAGACCCCTTTTGATAAATATTATAAGGAGGCTTTCCTTCTTCAAACAGAGGAGAATCAAAAGAAATGGTCTGGATTTTACCAATGGATTCATTCTGTTTGGATGGTTGAACGTGTTGATAGAACAACTCTATTTGTTAAAGATTTGATAAATGACCAACTTCAAGCTGTAGATCTTAAAGATGAGAGAAGTTTTTTTGGTATTAAAAGAAAAGATGTATTCCAAGGAGTGGTACTTTTCTTTTCAAATTTCTGTGTGATAAAAAACGGAATTATTATTCATCCTAGTTGTGTATCTGGGGTGGTTAATCAGTATATCAAAAATGGTATAGAAGCAAAAAAAGAACAAAAACTTAGTAAATTAGATCAGATAAAAATGCTTGGAAAACTTTCAAATTGTTCTTTGCAGGCTACAAGATCCAAGACCTTAGATCCTAGGGTGGTTTATTCTAAATTAATCTAAATTACGTAATATATTCCTTAAATATCTTTATTTTTTTTTAAACTATCCGATATAAAATACGGATTTATCGTATCAGTATTTTATATTTGGGATGTTATGTTAACAGATACCATAAAAGAAACTTTAAGAAATATGGGAATTGTTGATAAGCAGATGGCTTTGATTGACAACAAAGTCCAGAATCAAAAAATTTCCTATTTCGCTGCTGTGGAACAGCTTAATATCTTCCAGGAAGATCAACTTCTGGAGGTGTTTTCCAAACTATATAATATCGAAGTAACAAAACTAGGAAAGATGGATATCCCTTTGAATATTATTAAGTTAATTCCAGGGGATATGGCTGAAAAGTTTAGAATTATTCCTATTGATAGAGTAGGAAATAATATAGTAATTGCTACATCTAACCCTGAAAATGCTCAGGTTCAATACTCAATCAAATATCAAACAGGATATTCAACTCAGTTAGTACTTGCTTCAGACAGACGTATTGGAGAAGCTTTAAAGAAGTATTACGATTCTCAAAAAACTGCTAAAGAAATTAATGAAAGACAGTTTAAAGATTATGAAGCTGCAAGTACTAACCAAGCATCTAGAATAAAAATCACTGATTTAAAAATCGCAGGGGGAGATGGTCCTATCATCAAACTCGTAAACGATATTTTAATTCAGTGTGTTGATAGACGTGGATCTGATATTCATATAGAACCTTATGAGTCTTATTTTAGAATAAGACTCAGAGTGGATGGGGATCTTATGGAGATAGCAAGAGCTTCTTCTGCTATTAAGGATGCTTTGATATCTCGTGTAAAAATTATGGCAAATATGGATATAGCAGAAAAAAGACTTCCTCAAGACGGAGGTATTAGAGTTGTTATTCATAATCAACCGGTGGACTTCCGTGTTAACTCTATTCCTACAATATACGGAGAAAAGATAGTATTAAGGTTACTTGATAAAACTTCACTTAACCTAGATATGACAGCTTTGGGTTTTGAAAAAGATGATCTTCTAAGATTTATGGATTCTATTCATAAACCTTATGGGATAGTTCTTGTAACAGGGCCTACTGGATCTGGTAAAACAACTACACTGTATTCAGCTCTTGCTGAACTAAATAAAGTTTCTGGAAATATTATGACTGCAGAAGATCCTGTGGAATATAACCTAGATGGTATTAACCAGGTACAGATGAAAGCAGATATAGGACTGGATTTCGCAGCTGCACTTAGAGCATTCCTTCGTCAAGATCCGGATGTGATAATGGTGGGAGAAATAAGAGACCTTGAAACTGCTCAGATTGCAGTGAAAGCTGCACTTACCGGGCATATTGTACTTTCCACTCTTCACACTAATACTGCAGTAGAAAGTATTTTGAGATTAAAAAATATGGGGGTAGAAACCTTTAACATTGCTTCTTCTTTGAATGCAATTGTAGCTCAACGTCTTGCTAAAAAGATCTGTCCTTATTGTAAGGTAGTAGATGATCTTATAACTCCTGATGTACTTGTAAGACTTGGAATTAAAGAAGAATATGCATCTAAAGTTAAAGCATATAAGGGAGAGGGATGTCCTAGATGTAACAACGCAGGGACCAAAGGTCGTGTAGCTATTCATGAGGTTCTTACGGTAACTGAAACGATGAAAGAAGCTATTATTAGAAATGAATCTAGTATTGAGCTAAAAAGACTGGCACTAGAATCTGGTATGAGAACCCTAAGACAATCAGCACTGAAAAAAATGGCTATGGGAATTATATCTTGTCAGGAAGTTATGGCAGTAACCGCTGCTGATGATGAAGAATCTGAAGAAGATAAGAATCATTCTAAGAATACAAGGAAGGTAGGTTAGTTATGGTTCAATATGATATGGCTCAAATTCTAGGAGCACTTCTACAGAAAAAAGGATCTGATATGCACTTATCTGTTGGATGTCCTCCGAAGTTTAGAATTAACGGAGAACTTATCTCTTTGAATCTTCCTGTACTTACTCCGGAAGATACTAAGACTTTATGCTTATCAGTTTTAAGTGAAGAACAAAAAAAAATATTATATAAAAACTATGAACTAGATTTTGCGTTTACTGTAGAAGGATTAGCAAGGTTTAGAGGAAACATCTTCTTTCAACGAGGATCCCTGGCAGGAGCGTTCAGGGTTATTCCTATCAAGGTTTTAACTCTAGAAGATTTACAACTACCTGATGTATTTAAAGAAATTAGTTCTCTTCCTCGTGGTCTTGTGCTGGTTACTGGGGCTACAGGATCTGGTAAATCTACCACACTTGCAGCTATGGTGGATTATATTAACTCTAATTTCCAATCACATATTTTAACTATTGAAGACCCTGTAGAATTTGTTCATCAGAGTAAAAAAGCCTTAATTAACCAGAGGGAGATAGGGGCAGATAGTGTAAGTTTTGATATAGCTCTAAAAAGTAGTTTACGTCAGGACCCTGATGTGATTTTGGTGGGAGAGCTTAGAACGTTAGAGACAATTTCATGCGCCTTGACTGCTGCTGAAACTGGTCACTTAGTTTTGGGTACACTTCATACCAATAGTGCTATCAGTAGTCTTACCAGAATTTTGAACGTGTTTCCTGATCATCAACGTGATCAGGTAAAGGTTCAACTATCGATGACTCTTGAAGCTGTAGTATCTCAGGTACTTCTTCCTTCTTTGCATGGAGGTAGGGTAATGGCATTTGAGCTTATGAGAAGAACTCCTGCGATCTCTGCTCTTATTGCAGATGGTAAATTTAAACAGATATATTCTTATATGCAATCAGGTCAGATCGGAACGGGTATGCAGACACTAAACCAAATGCTTATAGATTTTGTAGACAGAAAGATTATTTCAAGAGATGAAGCTTTGTCTAATACCAATAACTTAGATGAACTTAAAAAAATAATGGGATTAGATGAACAGTAAGAGGTGGATGAAAGATCAAGTAACTTATTTTTTAAAGGAACGGCTATATGGAATTTTTATATAAAGCAACGACTCCTAAAAATGTTGTAGAGAAGGGGAAAATGTACGCTCTTAACCGTATGGCAGCTCTTACTATTTTAAAAAAGAAGGGTTATAAACAAATAACTGTAGATGCTTTTCATCCTAATGCGTTAGATTCATTTTTAAATGGTTTAAACAGCGGGTTAAGACTTAAAGATCTTATAGTGTTTTCAAACCAGTTTGCGGTGATGTTAGAGAGCGGAATTCCTCTACTTCAAACTTTGGATTTACTGATATCTCAACAAAAAAATATAAACTTTAAACATGCACTTGAGGATATAAAATTTAGGGTAGAAAGTGGTTCTACTTTCTCTAATGCTCTTGCTGTATATCCTAGGTATTTTAATGAACTTTATGTTTCTATGGTAAAAGCAGGGGAAATCTCTGGTGCTCTTGATAAGGCTTTTCGTGAGATTGTAGGTTATCTAGAAAGAAGTGCTAAACTTAGATCTCAAATCAAATCAGCAACAGTATATCCTGTTATAGTAATTGTAGCAGCTATTGGTATTGTGGCATTACTGCTGGTAAAAGTAATTCCTACTTTTGCAGAACAATTTGCTAACTCTGGTCAAGAACTTCCAGGTTTAACTGTGATGGTAATACTAATATCTGCAATTATAAAAAAATATATTCTTCAAATTATAGGAGTGGTTGCTACCTTTATTGCTCTTATAGTATATATTCGGCGTACGCCTGAGGGTAAACGAGCAACTGATAGAATTTTGATGAGAATTCCTATTACAGGAGATCTTATCATAAAACTTGCAATTTCTAGGTTTAGTTTTACCATGTCAACGATGCTTAGTTCCGGAGTAAGTTTACTCGATGCTTTGGAGATATGTGCTAAATCCTCGGGTAACGTAGAGATACAAACTTTTATTAAATCTGTGAAAGATAAAGTAGCTAGAGGTTCTGGAGTATCTTCAGCTATGGAGAATGGAATCTTTCCAAACCTTGTTGTATCTATGGTAGCTATTGGAGAACAAACTGGGGGTATTGATGCAAGTTTACAGAAAGTAGGAGCTATCTATGAGGATGAAGTAGATACCAGTGTTAAAAATATTATGGGTCTAATTCAACCAGCATTGATTATGGGTATTGGAGGAATTGTTGGTATTATAGTTATTGCGATGTATCTACCAATATTTGATGCTGCTTCAACTCTCGAATAGAGTAGAAAAGACAGTTAGAAAATAACTAAATAATATACAAATTATTTACATTTAGCCTATATTTTAAAATACTTAGAATTAACAATTGCCTCCTAGCTCAGATTGGGTATTATAGTGGTTGTTTCTACTGATGCTCAGGTGGTGGAATTGGTAGACACGTACGCTTGAGGGGCGTATGCTGCAATAGTCGTGCGGGTTCAAGTCCCGCCCTGAGCACTTAGTTCTTTCGTTTGAAACTTTTCTCTATTTTCTCTACTTATATCCTGAAACTGAATTTTAGATTTTTATATAGGATAAAAAATCCTGTTATTAATTTATAAAATCGTAGTCCTCATGATCAAAACCATGGGATTTATAAAATTTATAGGAATAATCTTTTTCTTCCTCTGTTTTGGTATCATCATTATCTTCTTCTTCATCTTCATCCACATCCTCATCATCTTTTTGGTTTGTTTGAGGGAGTGTTTTAGGTAGTTTGAGTCTTTCTATTACTTTTTTTTCAACATCACTATAACGAAACTCTAGTTTAATACCTAGTTCACGAAATAACTTTTGAATATTTGGAGCATCTACTGGAACCATATATTCTGCATAGGTAGTAGGATAAGAATGTGGGTGAGTTATAAATTCTACGTATACATGAGCTGAGAAGAAATCTTCACTATATTTTTCAAGAAGGGACATTTCTTTTTCATTAAAACTATAGCCATTTAAATCGAAATCTTCTTCATAAAAAGGTTCTTAGAGTTACTGTAGGCGGAAACCCATCACCCTTGTGGTGATGCCAGGAGCCTATAATAGAAAGTCAGCTCTAATTATTAAATATTATAAAATTAGCCCAAAACTCTTGAAATGTAGAATAAATACAACGTCAAAATCAACTGTAAAATAAGCATTTAAGCTTAAAGTTTATAGCCTAATCAAATAGTAGGGTGATAAATGTTAGTTTGGTAGCAACTAAAATTAGTATTTGTTGAGCTTATATTATTGATATCGCCACTAAAATAAAACAGCAAACACCCAGGTGTTTGCTGTTTTATAAAAAAGAAAAATATTAATAAAATATTTAAATTTTCTATTTATTAGGAGCTTCTTTTTTAGCTTCTGGTTGCTGTGTTTCACTAGCCTTAGTGGTAGAAGCTTTTTTATCAGTAGCTGGCTCTTTTACCTTAGTAGTAGCATCTTTATCTTTAGCTTCATCAGTCTTAGTAGTTTCGCTAGTTTTAGCATTTGTATCTGTAGCTTTTGTAGCTTGATCTGTAGTAGATGCTTCTTCAGCTGCAGCATCAGTAGTTGTAGGAGCTTTAGTAGGATCTAGATGGTCTAGTACTCCACCTTGTACGTTTTCAGATTCAGAGGAAGAATTTTTCATTTTATCAAAAATACCAACAGATCCTGCTTTACTTTGAATCATAGATAAAGATAAAGAAGTAATCATGAAAATTACAGCAGCAACATAGGTAAGTTTAGTTAAAATAGAAGTTGCTCCAGTAGCACCAAATACACCAGAAGAGTTACCTCCACCAAAAGTAGCACTAACACCACCAGAACTACCACCTTGTAGAAGTACTACAAGAATCATAAAAAGAGCAACTAATACATGAAGAGCGGTTATCAGTTTTAATAACAACATTTTGTGTTTACCCCGAAAAGAAAAATGGCGCCTCCCAGAATTGAACTGGGCACACGAGGATTTTCAGTCCTCTGCTCTACCAACTGAGCTAAAGCGCCATGAAAAACACTTAAGTACTTGGAAATACTCACTGGAAATGGACTAAGACCAAAACCTTGTGGTAATAGTACTTAAGTTTTTTTTATTTTTCAAGCGTTAATAGGAAGCATACATTATTTTTTTAGACTTGCTTTTTACAAGGTTAAATATAGACTGAAAAAGTGTTTTGGGTGTTTTATCAAAAAACTTGCTAAATCGTATTTGATATTAATCAGGATGGATACGTGACAAGATCATTTAGATTTACTAATAGTAGAAAAAGACCTCTGATAATAGCAGGCCCTTGTATGGCAGAATCTGCCATACAACTCGATGAGATAGCCTCTTTCTTAAAAGAGCTTCAATCAAAGTTAGGATTTGATTTAGTATTCAAAGCAAGTTTTGATAAAGCAAATAGAACCAGTATCTGCAGTTTCCGAGGTTATGGACTGGGAACTACACTTGGCTGGTTGGTGGACATTAAGAATAAATATGATGTATATCTTACTACAGATGTTCATGAAACCTGTCAGGTGATACCTGTATCACAGGTAGTTGATGTAATACAAATCCCTGCTTTTCTATCAAGACAGACTGATTTAATTGTTCAAAGTGCTAAAACTGGTAAGGCAGTTAATATTAAAAAAGGACAGTTCATCTCTCCATACAGCGTAGCTAACATCGTAGAAAAGGTAGCCTCAGTATATGGGGACAGGGAGCCTATAGAAACAGTATGTGCTCTAACAGAACGAGGGTTTTCGATGGGGTATGGGGATCTTGTAGTAGATATGAGATCTTTTGTAGTTATGAAAAAAATTACATCATGTCCTATAATATTCGATATTACCCACAGTACCCAGCAACCTCCTTCAGGTCAAGGCTCTACCACTGGAGGAACAAGAAGTATGGCTCCTGTTCTTACTAGATCTGCACTTATGAGTGGATATGTAGATGGGTTCTTTATGGAGGTTCATCCTGATCCAGCTAGAGCAAAAAGTGATTCAAAGGTTCAACTTAACTTTGATCAAACTCAAAAACTTCTAACTCAAATTAGCTCTCTTTGGAAACAAGCAGAAAATATTAGTTTAGATGATAAAAGTTTTGAAGATTAATTGGTAAATACCAAAAAAAGGTATTTGAACTATTTATATAAGTAAGGTGTATTTTAAACTTTAGTTTAGTTCCATACCCAAAGCTTTTTGTTTCAAATTCTTTGCATTTTCTAAACTTGATTTAGTTATCGTTTCTCCAGATAGAAGACGAGCGATCTCTTCAATACTTTCTTTGCTAGAAAGTTTTACAATAGAAGTGTTGGTTCTTGATTTTTCTTCTTTTCTAACTAGAAAATGTGTATCTCCGTATACAGCAACTTGAGCTAAATGAGAAATACAAAATACTTGAAACTTTAGTGATAACTGTTTTAGTTTTCTTCCCACAAGATCTGCTACTTTTCCTGAAATTCCTGTATCTATTTCATCAAATATTAGTACACAGGTATCAGCTCCTACACTAAGAGTTTGCTTCAGTGCTAGCATGATTCTTGATATTTCTCCACCGGATGCAACTTTGTTTAACGGAAGAAGATTTTCCCCTTTATTTGCAGAAAGTAAAAACATAAGTTTTTCTCTTCCGTATTCATTGTGACAAGATAGTATATCTAAACATTCATTAACTTTATCTAGACCGGAAAAGCTGTCTCCTACAAAAGATAAATCTAATTTAGATCTAGGATTTGATACTGGAATAAAATCTAGATCTATTTTTGCATGAGGCATAGAAAGGGAGTGAAGTTCTTTTTCTATAGCTTGAATCAAAGTAGTTCCTGTTTTATGTCTTAGATCTGATAGAGTAGAACTTTCCTTTTTTAATTCTATACAACTTGTATGTAATGAATTAATAAGAGTTATAAGCTGTTCTTGATAATTTTCTAAAATTCCTAAAGAGTCTTTTAAATTAGTAGCTTCTTCTAAAAGTTCTTCTACACAGCTTACACCAAATTTTCTAAATAGATCCTGATAAGAACTGAGACGTTGTTCAGATTCAATAACTTTGTTTTCATCAAAAGATGTCTCTTCCATCAGTTGAGAAATTGAATAACTTAATTGATCAACTCGTTCTGCAATAGATTCACATTCCGATGAGAGATTTTCGTATTTACTAGAAAGATCCTTGGAAGAAGAATTTTTTGTTAAACTAGAAAAATCTTTTGAAAGTTTCCAAAATATAGAACTGATAGGAGAATTTGTTCCATCTCCATCTACCACGGATTGTGCTGAATTTAGAATCTGTTGCATTTTATAAGAGGAACTTGCATTATCACAGTAGGATTTAAGTTGGTTGTAATCTTCCGTAGAAGGAACAAAAGAGTCAAGTTCATTTAACCTAAATTGGATATAATCTTTATCTTTGTTTTTGCTTTTATAATTTTGAGCTAGCTCTTCTATCTTTTTTAAAAGTCCGATAGAAGTTTTGTAGCAATCAATTACTTTTTGTCTTTGAGTAAAAGGAATAAATTTATCTAAATATTTTAAATGAGTATCAGGATCTAAAAGTTGATTAGATTCGTTTTGAGCAAAGATATCTACTAAAAGTGGAGCAAGTTTTTTTATTGTGGAAGAACTAACTGGAGTATCATTTATCCAACACTGGGATCTAGTTTGATTAAATGATCTTCTAATGATTAACCATGCTTTTTGAGTAGATTCGTCAATATCGAAAGGAAGGTCTAAGGAACTGAGTATATCTATAGCGGGATGAAGTAGATCCAGTTTAAACTCAGCACTGATTTGAGCCCCTGTTCCTCCAGATCTAATAGAATCTTTTCCATTTTTGTATCCTAGAAGAATTGAAAGAGCTTTAATAAGAATTGACTTTCCAGCTCCAGTTTCTCCGGTTATCACGTTAAATCCGGTGGAAAAATTCATTCTCAGGCTATCTATTATTGCAAGTCCTTTGATATCTATACTTTCTAACATATGTCCTCAGTGGGGTAAAAAGTGATACAGATAATAATAAAACCACAACCAGAAAGAGTGTACTATAAAATTGATATGATAACTTGATTAAAATTGTAGTTAGTAAATAAAATCTAATCAATATTTGGTAAAATAACAATAAATGAGTTTAAGATTAATTTAGTAAGAAAGTTATAATTTGTGCTATGGATTAATTTGGTGTTAGAAAACTTTGGAAAAATAAATTTTATGATTTATTTTATTGACAAACCAGGTGATAAATAGGTACAAAATTTACTGTGTTTTTCATAACACAATTTTTGAGGGCTCATAGCTCAGGTGGTAGAGCAGCACACTTTTAATGTGCGGGTCGCTGGTTCGAGTCCAGCTGGGCTCACGTTTTTAGTA